>SVLW01000052.1 GCA_015067705.1 Oscillospiraceae bacterium | reverse complement strand
GGCTGGTGGTCTGGTCCAGATGTTCTGTTCCTTTATCAAATGGACGAAGATGGTGCTGTTATAGATATTCCTAAAGCAGCTATTAATAATAATTTCCTTGATCTGACTAATATATTAGCCGAGGATCCGGATTTTACAAAAGACAACTATATCGATGGTGTGTTAGAATCCGGACAATTCGGCGGGCGGCAATATTTGATCCCGACCAGCTGTGATATTCCGCTCATTGTTTCTTCTGCGGAAAAATTAAAGGAACTGGTTTTTGACTGGAACGATGTGGAAACGATGTCAGATTATCTGAATGCACTTGCTGAGTTGACACCAAAAGCAAAAGAGAATCCATCTTTTTCACATATGCTCTCTTCTAAAAACTACTTTATACCGTTTCTTATGTTATCGGGCATCCAACTGATTGATTATGAAAATGGTGTGGTATTACCGGAGGAAAAGGATCTTCGTGAATTCTTAAAGGCATATAAATCTTTCTTCCCTTATGATTATGAGGAAAATGGTGTGCCTTGGTTTTATAACCTTGGGGATGATCGTCTGATATCCGGTAGAAATGTATTTTGGTTTCCTTTGGATCTTCCTGGGTTTGCATCTTCCGTGTCCGTTATGAAGAATAAGTCCTGCGATTTTGAAATTCATACGATACTTGGGCAACAGAGCGAGAACACCACGACTTTGAGCGGAACATTAGCAATCAATGCAAATGCTGAAAATAGCCTGAATGCATACCGATTTATCAAATTTATGTTGTCTGAAGAAACTCAAAAAGATCCGCAAACGCTTCCGGGTTATTTGCCTATCCATAAAGAGTGTATCAGAAAAATCGTTTCTACAGCACCGGCAATCAATGCGAACGATAATATGACGTATGATTATGATCATACAGCTCTCACAACTGAGGAAGCAGAAATGGTTTGCGAAATGCTGATGGATATTGATCGATTCGTTCATCCGTCGCCTATTCTCAATAACATGGTATTCGACTCCATGCTGCCGTACTTCCGGGACGAGGACAGCTATAAGAATTGCCTGGACGAGCTGCGGAGTAAGTTGAAGTTCTATTTGAGTGAATAACGCAGCCGCTCTTTCTCTGATTATCATTGCGAAAGCACAGCGCGCATTGTCCCGGATTGCGGGAGCGTGGTCCGGGACTGCGATTATGGGGGTGACTTATGGATTTACGACTGAAAAAATCGACCTTTGCGCGCCGGGAGGCGCGGAGCGGGTGGCTGTATGCGGCGGTGCCGCTATTGGGGATCACGGTGTTTTTTGTGTTGCCCTTCCTCATCAGTCTCCTGCGCACGTTCCAGCGGGGCCTAACGCAGGAGTTTGTGGGGCTTCAGAATTACATAGACATCCTGCATAGCGAGGCCTTCCTCACGGCGGCGGGGAACACCCTGCGCTTCATGGCCTTTGCCGTGCCGCTGAACGTGGTGTTGGGTCTGGTGATCGCGCTGGGACTGCACCGGCTTGCCTCCCGGGCGGCGTTCTTCCGCACGGTGTTTTTGATCCCGTATGTGATCCCGGTGTCCGCCACGGTGATGTTCTTCCAGATTCTCTTTGAACAGTCCGGCGTGGTGAACAGCGCCCTGCAGCTCATAGGCAAGGCCCCGGTGGAATTTCTCACCAGCGACCGGGCGTTTTACGTCCTGCTGCTGCTCTATCTCTGGAAGAACTTCGGCTATAACATGGTGATTTTTCTCTCGGGCCTGGCCCGCATCCCCCGGGATTATGCCGAGGCCGCCCGCATCGACGGCGCCGGCGCGTTCCAGACCTTCCGGCACATCACGATGCCGCTTTTGGCGCCCACATTCTTCTTTGTTTTCATCATCAGCATCATGAATTCTTTCAAGGTCTTCCGCGAGGCCTATGCCCTGGGCGGCGAGTACCCCCACGAGAGCATCTATATGCTGCAGCATTTCATGAACAATAACCTCCAAAACCTCAACTACCAGCGCGTGTCTGTGGCGTCGCTCTACGTATTCGTCCTGATCGTGCTGCTGGTGCTGGCGCTGTATCTCTGGCGGCGGAAGAAAGGAGATGATCGGCTGTGAAAATGCGTATGAAGCGCGGCGCGCTGTCCTACTGGCTGCTCTGGGCGGGATTTCTGCTGATTGCAGCCGTGGTGGTGCTGCCCATTCTCTTCACGTTCTTCGCCTCCTTCATGAGCCCGGAGGAAGTGGCGCGGAATTACGGCGAAATGGCCATGGAGGGCGGCTTCACGCCCATCCATCTCCTGCCGGATCAGTTCTCCCTGGCGGGCTACCGGGAGGTGCTCGTCGAAACGCCACAGTATCTTACACAGTTCTGGACGTCGGTCTTTATCTGTCTCTCCATCTGCGCGGGACAGGTGGCGCTCTCCATCTTCGGCGGATATGCCTTCTCGCGCTTCCGCTTTCCGGGGCGGGACGCTATCTTCTTTTGCGTCATCGTACTGATGGTGCTGCCGCATCAGGTGACGCTGGCACCCAGTTATATGGTCATCAAGGCGCTGGGCTTACTGAACACCAGTGCGGCGCTGATCCTGCCGGGCATCTTCTCGGCCTTTGGCCTTTTCTTCATGCGGCAGGTGATGGCGTCGATCCCGGAGTCTACGCTGGAAGCAGCAAGCCTTGACGGCGCGAACTCCTTTGTGGCGCTGTGGCGGGTATTGGTACCCTGTTGCTCCTCCGGCATTACGGCGCTGGCGCTGCTCAGCTTTGTGGACGCCTGGAGCATGATCGAGCAGCCCATTATGCTGATCCAGGACACCTTCCGCCAGCCCCTGTCCGTGTTCCTGCTGCGGGTGGGACAGGAGAATCTGGCGGTGGGCTTTGCCTGCGGGGTGCTCTTCATCGTGCCTGTGCTGTTCCTGCTGCTGCTCTTTGAGGAGCAGTTGGTGGAAGGCATTGTCAGATCGGAAATCAAGTGAGGGAGGGGAGCGTATGAAAAAGAAATGGATATGGAAAGCCATGGCGGGATTTTTCCTGCTATTGGTGCTTGCTACCTGTGTTTCGACGTCTGTGTACCACGCAAAGCTTCCTGTCGTCACGGTGATGACCGGGATGCAGAGCACCATTGAACATCATAAAACCACCTCCGGCGAGCTTTATACGGAGGGGGAGACGCTCTTCGTCCGGTATCGGATTTTGCCCGATGAGGCGGACCGCTTCCTCACGCCGGATCTTGGCAAGGTGAGCGTGAAAGTGGTGCAGAGCGACGCGAATGGAAACGAAACGGTTGCCACGGAGACGCTGGATGCCGGGCGATACCAGAGCGTGTACGAGGACGAGAGCGACATGCTGCTGGTCTCCGCCGAGCTAACGCCGCCTGTGGGTCGGCCGATTCTGGACAAGAGTGCCGTGGTGACGTTGTCCGACGGGATTTATGTGCCGTATCTCAACGTGGTGCCTGCGTACTGCATCCAGGAGGACGCGGAGGGGACCTTTGTCTGGACGCTGATGGAGCGTGAGAATCTGTTTGGTGTCGAGCAGTATGTGCTTCGTACCAGTGTGACGGTGGAGGCAGAGAACGACTATTACGCGGCGTTCAGCTATATGCCGGGGACACAGGTGGTGGCGGCGACCACGCTGCCGCTGCGCTCCGGTGACGTTGTGGTGGTGAGTTGAGATGAAGAAGTGGACGAGAATTATTGTGAGCGTTCTGCTGCTCGCTGCCGTCCTGCTGCTGCATCACGGCGTAGTACAGGACGCGCTGCATATACTGCCGGAGGCGGCGCTGGCTACCGCGTCGCCGCCCGTTACGCTCTCGGCCTTCACCGGGGCGGAGCTTGAGACGCCCATGACGCCGGTGCTGATCATGCCGGGTTATCTGGAAACCCAGGCTGTCACCGCATACTACACCACCGCAGATGCCCCGGCGCTTTTCGCGCTCACCATGTGTGACGGTGGGTTCGACGCATGGGAGGCGGGGAGTATTGTTATTAGCGACCGCCTTGCGGTGGCGCTCTTTCTGACGGATCAGGCCGTGGGGAGAATGGTGCGCTTTAACGGGCAGGAGTATACCGTCCGCGGCGTGTACGCGGAGCCGGACAGTCTGCTTTCCCGACTTTCTCAGACCACCACTTCTGCGGTGTATCTGCCGCTTACTGCGTATCCCGACCAGAATGCGGCAGTGAGCGAATGGATCGTGGGACTGGATGGTGCGCAGAGCGTGGAACATCTGGCACCGGAGATCGAGCTGCGGCTGGGCACCAATCTGACCTTCCGCAGCGCGTACAACTTTGCGGAGTCGCGGAAACTGGTACAGCAGAGCGAGGATGCTTTGGTGCTGCTTCTGGCAGCGGTGTTCACGGGATTGGCCGTGGTGTTCGCCGTGCGGTATGCGAAGCGGCGGGCGTGGGTTCTCTTCGCCGCGGCGATGGTTTGCGTGGCGGCGGGGATCGTGTGGGTGCTCTGCGCCCGGTTCCCGCTCTTCCTGCCGCGGGACTTTGTTCTGCGGAGTGGGAGTGCGATGGAGTATATGGTGGAGCAGTCCCAACTGATGAACGAGAAGGCGGAGCTGTTCTTCTGCACCTATGCGAAGAGTGTGCTGCTGAGTCTCGCGGGGCTTTGTGGGATTGCGGTGGTGCTGATGGGAACGATTGCGGCGACGCTGTTTAGGCGGCGGAAGGATAGGGAATAGGCGATTGCCTTGCAGAAAAAAAGAACCGTGCAAATGACTTGCACGGTTCTTTTTTTGCTTCTTACTGGATGGTGAATCCGCCGTCTACCACCAGATTGTGGCCGGTGATCATGCCGGCGGCGTCGGAGATCAGGAAGGCGATCACGGCGGCGATTTCCTCCGGCTCTGCAAAGCGGCGGGAGGGCATATTCTCCTTGAAAGCATCGCCCACGGGGCCGTCCCATGCGGCGTGGCCCAGCTCGGTCAGCACGATGGTGGGGGCCACGGCGTTGATGCGGATGCCGTACTTGCCCCATTCTAACGCCAGAACCTCCGTCATGGCGGTGAGACCCGCCTTGGCGGCGCAGTAGGCAACGTGGCGGTCCAGCGCCACGATACCGGCCTGGGAGGTGATGTTGACGATGCTGCCGGGGGCATTCTGGGCGATCATGTATTTGCCCACTTCCTGGGCCATGAAGAAGGATGCCTTCAGGTCGACGGCCAGAACCTTGTCCCAGTCCTCTTCCTGCACGTCCTCGGCATTTGCCAGAATGTTGATGCCGGCGGAATTCACCAGCGCGTCGATCTTGCCAAAGGCGGCAAGCGCGGTCTCCACCAGGTTCTTGCGATAGGCGGCGTCGCAGATATCACCGGCGATACCGATGCAGCGGCGGGGCTCCGCCACGGCGCCGCAGGCGGCGGTCTCGATCTCCCGGGCGATTTCGTCCGCATTGTTGCGGCGGCCCGCGATCACCACCTGACAGCCCTGGGCCAACAGGTATTCTGCGGTGCTTCTGCCGATACCGGCAGTGCCTCCCGTGACGATCACGGTTTTACCCGAAAGGTGATAGTTCATCTGATTCAGTTGCTCTTTGGAAATCATCGGCAGCATGGCGTTTTCCTCCAATATTCTTATGTTTTACTGATTCCAGGGGTTTGCCGTCATCTCTTTGCCCAGGGCGAAGGCGGTTTCCTTTTCCTGGGGGAAGACGGTCTCGTGACGGGCACGCTTGCCCGCAACGTCAAAGGCGGTCCAGTCGTATCTCTCGTAGTCATGCACCTGCAGAGTGTCGGCGCTGATGAGAACCTTGGTGGGGCCAACAAAGCTTTCCAGCATGCGGCGGTAATTCTCCACCACGCGGCCATAGGCATCCGGGGCGTAATTAGCCTCGGGGGCATTGCTGGTCATGAGGAAGAGGACGGGAATATTGCTGTGGCTATAGCTGCGGGGTTCTTTCTTATAGGTGATGTACTGGAATATGAGGCGCTCATAAAGGGCACGGAACCCGGCGGTGGCGTCGCCCAGGTAGTTCGGCGTGCCAATGATCAGGCCGTCGGCGGTGCGGATTTCTTCCAGTACGGGGGCCAGACCGTCACGGTACACGCATTCGCCCTGATGCGGCGCAAGCTTACAGCCGAAGCAGGACACGCATCCGGTGAACGGCTCGAGCTTGTAGAGATCAATGACCTTGACCTCTGCGCCCTCTGACTCGGCGCCGCGGGCGGCCTCCCGGATGAGGGTGCCGGTGTTCCATTCTTTACGGGGACTACAGTTGATGGCAATGATTTTCTTCATGAATTGCTCCTCCTGTCTCTATCTGTTCAAATTACTTGCAATAGCCGATCAGTAGCTTCAGCGTGTTTTCCACGCCGTCTTTGTGGCTTCTCTCATAGCCGTGGGAGGCATAGACGCCGGCGCCGATGAGACCGTGACGGAGGTCGTGACCGGCATCCAGGGTGGCGTCCACGTCGGAGCCGTAGTAGGGATAAATATCCACGGCGAAATTCAGGTTCTGTGCTTTTGCCGCCTTGATGAGTCCGGTGACGACATCGTAATTATACGGGCCGCGGGAATCCTTGGCGCAGATGGAGACCATGTGCTCGTCGCAGGAAAGGCCTTCGCCCACACAGCCCATATCCACGGAGATCATCTCCGTGACGCCCGCAGGAATTGAGGCGGAGCCGCCGTGGCCCACTTCCTCGTATACCGTAATGTAGTGATACTGGCGGTTTTCCGGCTCGATGCCGTGGTCTTTCAGATACTTGGCATAGCCCAGCAAGATGCCTACGCTGAGTTTATCGTCCAGGAAGCGGCTCTTGATATAGCCGGTTTTGGTGACGGTGGTGCGGGGATCAAAGCACACGATATCGCCCACCATGATACCGAGTTTTTCGGTGTCCTCCTTCGTGTGTACCGCCTCATCAAGTACCACTTCCATATCGGCGTACTGTCGTTTTGTGGCGTTATACTCGCCGTTTACATGGATGGAGGCGTTATTGAGCTGGAAGGTACCCTCATAGATGCCGTCAAAGCGGGTGACGATGCGGCAGTTCTCGGCCTCGGCGTTATTTGGGTTCATGCCGCCTAGGGGCGAGACCCGGAGATTGCCATTCGGTTTGATCTCCGCCACCATGGCGCCCAGGGTATCGGTGTGGGCGGCCAGCACGATGCCGTTTTCGGCGTTTTTTCCTCCGATCTCCACCAGGACACAGCCCTTTACGGTCATCTTCGGCGCGTAGCCCAGTTTCCGGTATTCGTCCATGACAAATTCCGCGGCATTTTTCGTATAGCCCGTGGGACTGTCGATGGCCAGCAGGCGGCAGGTGACGTCGGTGATGTAGTCAACGTAGTGTTTCATGAGAAAATCCTCTTTATTTGAATGAATATGGTTTTTTTAAGCCTTTTTGACAGGGGTGTAGTATTCCATCTGCTCATAGCCCAGAATATCCCGGGCAATAGGGGAAGTGATGATATTACCGAGACTTGGCCGGGCGGGATCACGCACAAGACCGTGCGCAGATAAGAATCGGTCAATCTCTGCGTTCATGGCGTCCTGGTCGGTGGCACCGTCAATATCCGTGATAACGGCATACAGGCCGCCCTTGAAATCTATGATATCAAATTCGGCGGGGACCTCCATGCCTTCCTCGTAGAGATACAGCCAATGAAAGCCTGCACCCTCTGAGAAGAGGAAATCTTTCGGAAATAGGCCTCTTCCCTGTGCGGAGAACCAACGGTCAAATGCATCGAACTTCTCTTCACCAAACATTCCGACACCGGAAGACACCATTTTGCAGTCCGGCATTTCATAAAGTCTCACAGTTTCCATGGTACACCTCGAAAGCATGATTCGTATGTGGTCTGTTCTGTCTCCATTCTATCACAGAACGGGAGAAATGAACAGAAGAATTCCGCGTTTCTTTTCGCTTCATGCGGATGGGGATTCCGGCGTTTCACAGAATCTTTACAAAAGAGGAACGCTTTTGGAACGCGGGGGCGCTTTTGGGGGAACGGGGAACTGGTATGATGGGTTTCAGTCGGGCGCGGGATGCGTCCGGAAAATGAAACTATTGGAGGCATTTATATGAAATACTTTGATGTGATTGCAAAGATCGTGGCGGAGCGCACCGGATGCGAGGTGTCCGAGGTGAAGCCGGAGAGCCGGTTCAGCGAGCTGGGCATTGATTCTCTGGACACTGTGGAGCTTCTCATGAGTCTGGAGGATGAGATCGGCGTGGAGATCGAACTGGATCAGAAGGTGGAGACCGTGGAGGATCTCGACCGGTTTATCGAGAGCCGGCAGGGCTGACGCATATGATCGAGACCAGAATCACAGAGATGCTGGGCATCCGGTATCCGGTATTTCAGGGCGGCATGGCCTGGATCGCGGACGGGCGGCTGGCCGCCGCGGTGTCGGAGGGCGGCGGCCTTGGCATCATTGCGGCGGGGAACGCCCCCGGCACGTATGTCCGGGCGGAGATCCGTGCGGCCAGAGCGCGGACCAAACGGCCCATCGGCGTGAATATCATGCTGCTGAGTCCCTATGCGGACGAGGTGGCCCGCGTGGTGGCGGAAGAACGGGTGGCGGTGGTCACCACCGGTGCGGGGAATCCCTCCCGGTATATGAAGGACTGGCTGGCGGCGGGGATCCGGGTGATCCCGGTGGTGGCGTCGGTTGCGATGGCAAAGCTGATGACCCGGCTGGGCGCGGCTGCGCTGATTGCCGAGGGCGGCGAGAGCGGCGGTCATGTGGGCGAACTCACTACCATGGTGCTGGTGCCACAGATCGTGGACGTAAGCGACCTGCCGGTGATTGCCGCGGGCGGCATCGCGGACGGCCGGGGCGTGGCGGCGGCACTGATGCTGGGCGCCGAGGGCGTGCAGATGGGCACGCGGTTCCTCTCCGCCTGTGAGTGCGGGATCCATCCCGCGTATAAGGAAAAGGTAGTAAAGGCCACGGATCTCTGTACGGTGGTGACGGGCAAGCGCCTGGGTCATCCGGTGCGGAGCCTGAGAACGCCGTTTTCACGGGCGTATCTGGAGGCGGAATACGGCGGGATGCCGGATGCGGAGCTGGAGGCCATGGCCACGGGCGCGCTGCGTCTGGCGGTGCAGGAGGGCGACGCCGCGCACGGCTGCTTCCTGTCCGGCCAGTGTGCTGCACTGGTACGGAAAGAACAGCCTGCGGCGGAAATCGTCAGGGAAGTGATGGAAGAGGCGGAACCGCTTCTTCTGAGGGCAGCAAAATGGGTAAAATAGCGATTCTCTTCGCCGGTCAGGGCGACCAGTATCCGGGAATGGGAAAAGAACTCTATGAAAAATACCACGTCGCTCGGGAGATCTTTGACCTGTGCGACGGGATTCGCCCCGGCACCATCGATCAATGCTTTGCCGGTACGGAGGCCGAATTGCGGCAGACCGTGAACACCCAGCCCTGTTTATTTGCCATGGAGCTGGCGGCCGCCGCAGTCCTGTGGGAACAGGGCGTCCGACCGGATGCCCTGGCGGGCTTCTCTCTTGGAGAGGTCACGGCGGCAACGGTGGCGGGGATCTTTGATCGAGAGACGGGATTTCGTCTGGTATGCCGCCGGGGCGAGTGGATGCAGCAGGCGGCGGAGCGGTATGACACCGCCATGACGGCGGTGGTGAAACTGCCGCAGGAGGCGGTAGAGGCGCTATGCGGGCAGTATACCGGGGTTTACCCGGTGAATTATAACTGCCCGGGTCAGATCACCGTGGCGGGCCTGACCGCAGAAATGGCGGATTTTGCCGCAGCGGTGAAGGCGGCGGGCGGCCGGGCCATTCCCTTAAAGGTGACGGGCGGCTTCCATTCGCCCTTTATGGCGGAGGCCGCGGCGGCATTCCGGGACGAACTGAAAAAAGTGGAGCTTTCTGCGCCTGCGATCCCGCTTTATTCCAATGTGACGGCGGCGCGATATGCGGGCGATGCGGCGGCGCTGCTCTCCGCGCAGATCAAGAGCCCTGTACAGTGGGAGCGGATCATCCGGAACCTCCTTGCCGAGGGCGTGGACACCTTTATTGAGATCGGGCCGGGACGGACGCTCTCGGGTATGGTGCGGAAGATCAGCGGAGAGGTACGGGCGGTCGGTTATTCCGAGTATCTCGGGGAGGTGATCTCATGCTGAAAGGAAAGACTGCGGTAATCACCGGGGGATCCCGGGGGATCGGCGCGGCCATCGCGCGGAAGCTGGCCTCCCTGGGGGCGGATATCGCGGTGATTTACGCGGGGAATACCGCGGCGGCGGAGCAGGTGTGCGATACCTGCCGGACGCAGTACGGCGTTCATGCCGCAGCATACCGCTGTGACGTGGCGGATTTCGCGGCGGTGAAGGAGACCGCGGCGCAGATCCGGGCCGAGTTTGGCGGAGTACAGATTTTAGTGAATAATGCGGGCATCACCCGGGACGGGCTGCTGCCCATGATGCGCGAAGAGGACTATGACGCGGTTTTAGACACCAATCTGAAAGGCGCGTTTCATACGATCCGCCAGTTCTCCGGCATGATGATCCGGGCCAGAGAGGGCGCGATCGTCAATATCAGCTCGGTTTCCGGCATTCTGGGGAACGCCGGACAATGTAATTATGCGGCGTCCAAGGCGGGACTGATCGGCCTGACGAAGTCTGTGGCGCGGGAACTGGCACCCAAGGGCATCCGCTGCAACGCAGTGGCCCCGGGCTTTATTGAGACGGACATGACGGCGGGGGCGGCCGAGCATCCCATGCTGCGGCAGATCCCGCTGGGGAAGATGGGAAGCCCGGAGGACGTGGCGGATGCGGTGGCGTTTCTCGTGACGGCAAAGTATGTCACCGGCGAGGTGCTCCGTGTGGACGGCGGCCTTGCCATGTAAGGAGAAGAATGATGCAGAATAAAAGACGGGTA
>SVLW01000010.1 GCA_015067705.1 Oscillospiraceae bacterium | reverse complement strand
GCGCTCAGACGGCATCTCATACCGGCAACCATGGAAAAGGGCAAAAATTCCCCCTCAAAAATCGTCTGAACGCGCGTTTTCTGCGCAGACATGATCCGTCTGCTGATGGTGGCGAATCGCCATAGGCGCAACAAAAGGAAGCCTGCGGACGATTTGCCGCAAGCGCTCGGTTATGTAGGACGGCGTTTTGCCGTCCGGCTCATTTTCCCGTTGTCATGTGTCCGTAGTTTGCAACCCATACGAAGCACATGCCCTGTCATCGGAAACCAGTATACCACGGGACGCGGGAAAATACACGCATTTTTTCCCGTTTCGGAAAAATTCATGGATTCTGCCAGTAGGATGCGGGTGGGATTCCGGTATTTTCGTCGTTTTTCGGGAGATTTCCCCGGAAAAACCACAGCTCCGCGCCCCGTCTCCCTGCCCGGATCCGGCAGGACAGGCGGCACCCGCCGCCCTCGTCCGCCGGAAACAGCAGGACGCGGCCCCCGGCCCGCCGGATGCCGGAGACCAGCGCCGACGCCACCAGCAGAGAGAGGGGATCCCCGTCATATCCCACGCCGATGGGGCGGTCAAGGGCCAGAAGCACCGCCGTGCGGCAGAGCGCCGACAGTCGCTCCGGCCCCATCCTCCGCCCCAGACGGACGCACCGCACCGGATTCATCTCCCCATTTCTCATAAAAAACGCCTCCTGTTCCCGGGTTTTCCTTAGTATGCGCAAAGGGTATTCTCCGCCATGCTGTCAATTTGCGGCAGGGGAGGAAAGACACGCGGCCTTTATGAAAATTTAAGAAACGCCTCGTTGGATTATCCGGCGGAGTATGCTATAATGGATGCGTGGGATTTTGTAAAAAATTCCCGCGGCGGCGGAAACTTTTTCCCGCCCGCTGCGTCTAATCAATGAATGGTATTTTTCCCCGGCAGCGGGAAGCGTATCGTATGCATTTTGGCAAGGAGTTTTGAAGTATGAAAGAGAATCTGAAACGACTGATGGCCCTTCTTCTGGCGCTCTGTCTGCTCCTTTCGCTGGCAGCCTGCAGCAAGGATGAAAGCACCGACGATCCCGCCGCGGACGACAAGACCGAGGAACCGTCCGGCAATCAGGACGCCCCCACCCGGGACTACGGCGAGTTCGTCTTTACCGCCGCTTATCAGAAGCTTTCCATGGACGACGTCCAGAGCGTGAACCGCATCACCGTGGCGGACGACCGCATCTACATGGTGGCCTGGATCATCACCGGCACCACTACCGAGTATTATGACGCGGAGTGGAATATCGTCACCGATGAGGAAGCCATCGCAAACGGCGAGTATGTGGAGAAATACGAATATAACACCACCGAGGCGGCGCTGTGCTCCATGAATCTGGACGGCACCGGCTTCCAGGTGCTGCCGAACTTTGCCTCCACCCCCATCCCGGAGGGCAGCGAGGGCGACAGCTATATCAATAATTTCCTGGTGGACCACGAGGGCAATCTCTGGGTCGCAGAGGAAGTGTACTCCTACCACTTCGATGAAGAGGGTACTTACTATGACGACGGCACCCAGTATGTGATCCGCAAGCTGGACAGCACCGGCACGGAAATCGCCCGGGTGGATCTCTCCGCCATCACGGAAAAGCAGGAGTATTTCTACATCAACTCCATGGTGGTGGACGAGACCGGCACGCTCTATCTCTGCGGCGGTGACGAAAACGCCGTCTATATCATTGACGGCACCGGTGCCGTCAAGAGTCAGATCCCCGTGGAGAACTGGGTGCAGCAGCTTGTGCTTCTGAAGGACGGCAGCGCAGCGGCCTATCTCTATGAGGACGGCTATGTCTTAAAGCCCATTGACGTCGCCGCCGGCGCCTTCGGCGAGTCCGTCAAGCTGCCCCAGAACGTGAATACCCTCTTAAACGGCGGCGGAGACTATGACTTCTATTATAACGACTCTCTGGCGCTCTATGGTTTCCGGGTGGAGACCGGGGAATCCGAACAACTGGTGAACTGGATCGACAGCGATATCAATTCCTATGATCTCTCCAATATCCTGCCCATGGCGGACGGCCGGGTTCTGGCCCTGTCCTCCTCCTGGGACGAGACGACTCAGCGCAGCGTCTATGAACTCATCACGCTCACCAAGGCCGATCCCGCTACCATCCCGGAAAAGACCATGCTGACCTATGCCTGCATGTGGCTGGACTACGACGTGCGCTCCCGCATCATCGAGTTTAATAAGACGAATGAGCTCTACCGTATCAATGTGGTGGATTACTCCGTCTATAACACCGAGGACGACTATAACGCCGGTCTTACCAAGCTCTCCACGGAGATCATCTCCGGCCAGGTGCCGGATATTATGGCGGTGGACGGTCTGCCGCTCCAGCGCTATATCGCCCGGGGCGTCATCGAGGATCTGACCCCCTGGATCGAGTCTGATCCGGATCTTGGCCCCGACGCTCTGGTGAAGGGCGCGAAGAACGCCCTCTCCTATAACGGCGGTATCTACCAGGCCGCCTCCACCTTCTATGCCAACACCGTGGTGGGCCCCGCCAGCGTGGTGGGCGATGAGCCCGGCTGGACCATGGCAGAACTGCAGCAGGCGCTGGACGCCTGCCCCGAGGGCACCCAGGCCTTCGCCAACATGACCCGGGACAATATGCTCATGATGGTCTGCATGATGAACCAGGAGAACTACGTCAACTGGGTCACCGGCGAATGCGACTTCAATAACGAAGAATTCATCCGGATGCTGGAATTCGTCAAGACCTTCCCGGCGGAAATCAACTACGATAATGAGGAATGGGTCTCGGACTATCGCCTGATCCGCGAGGGCAAGGTGCTGCTGTCCCAGCTCACCATTGCGGACTTCCAGGAGTTCCAGATTTATGAGCATGTCTATAATACCGACGTGACCTTTATCGGCTTCCCCACCGCCCAGGGCATCGGCGCCCGCTCCTATATCAATTCCGGCCTTGCCATGTCCGCCGTCAGCGGCCATAAGGACGCGGCATGGAGCTTCCTGCGCTATCTCTTCACCGAGGAATACCAGACCAGCGACAGCTATTACGGCTGGGGCTTCCCCACCAATCAGAATGCCTTTAATCAGATGGTGGAGCGGGCCATGACGGTCGAGACCTATACCGATGAAAACGGCAACGAGGTGCAGCAGCCCATCGGCTCCTGGTATGTGGACGACGGCATCGAAGTGGAGATCTATCCCCCCACGCAGGAACAGGTGGACAAAGTTCTGGCGGTTCTTGACAACGTGAGCAGCGCCGTCAGCTTTGACCAGGATATCTTCAATATCATTCAGGAAGAAGTCCAGTACTTCTTCGAGAACCAGAAAACCGCACAGGACGTGGCCGGCATTATCCAGAGCCGCGTGAATACCTACGTCAACGAACAGCGATAACGAAAAAAGGCGGACCGCATGAAGATGACCCTCCAACGACTGAAACGAAAAGCACACGACCGGGCGGTTGGCGCGGCCTTTCTGGCCCCCAGTTTTCTCGGTGCTCTGGTGTTCTATATTGTGCCCTTCGGCGTGGTGGTGTATTATTCACTGATCCGCAGTCCTCTGGTGCGGGAGTATGTGGGGATCGAGAATTTCAAAAACATTCTCGCAAACTCCGCCTTCCGCCAGGCGGCGTCCAATACGCTGCAGTTCTCCGCGGTGGCCGTGCCGCTGGCGGTGATCCTGGCGATCCTGCTGGCCCTGATTCTGGAATGCAAAATCCCCGGCAAGAGCTATCTCCGCACCTTTTTCCTCAGTCCCATGATGGTGCCGGTGGCCTCCATCGTGCTGATCTGGCAGGTGGTGTTCCACTATAACGGCGTCTTAAACGATTTTCTCGCCGTGTTCGGCCAGGATAAGATCGACTGGTTCAAGTCGGAATATGGCCAGATCCCCATTGTGGCGCTCTTCCTCTGGAAGAATCTCGGCTATAATATGATCCTCTTCATGGCGGCCCTCAATAATATGCCGAAGGGCCTTCTGGAAGTGGCCAAGGTGGAAGGCGCGGGCCCGGTCTATTGCTTCTTCGCCATCAAGCTCCGGTATCTCTCCCCCACGGTCTTATTTGTCACCATCCTCTCCCTGATCAATTCCTTCAAGATCTTCCGGGAGGTGTACTTACTCACCGGCAGCTATCCCTATGAGACCCTCTACACGCTCCAGCATTTCATGAATAACGCCTTCGTTTCCCTGGACTACACGAAGCTCTCTGCGGCGGCGGTTCTGATGGCCATTGTGATGGTGGTCATCATTGCCGTGCTCTTCGCGGCGGAGAATGTCTTTGGAAAGGACGTGGAAGGATGAAAAAACTGGTGCTGGCGGTGGGCCGCGGCCTGCTCTTCCTGATTGCCGCGGGCTTTGCCGTGGTGTTTCTGCTGCCCACGGTTCTGACCATTACGAATTCCTTTATGGCAGAGACGGAGATCGCCGCCAATTACGGCGTGGTGTTCACCTCTCTCTCAAACGCCGCCACCTATGTGTCGGACAAGGTGAATCTCAAGTTCATCCCGGATATGGTGAGCTTTCAGCAGTATGCCACCGCGCTCTTAAAAAGCCCGGACTATCTCCTGAAATTCTGGAACAGCGTGATCCTGGTGGTGCCCATTGTGGTGTTCCAGGTACTGATCGCGGCCTTTGCCGCCTACAGCTTTACGGTCTATCGGGGACGGTTTAAGGAAGTGCTCTTTTTCTTCTACATCATCCTCATGCTGATGCCCTATCAGGTGACGCTGGTGCCGAACTATCTGGTGTCCGAGTGGCTGGGGGTCTTAGACACCCGTTGGTCCATCGTCCTGCCCGGCATCTTCGCGCCCTTCTCCGTGTTCCTCTTAACCAAGTTCATGCGCCGCATCCCGGTGTCCCTTATCGAGGCGGCCAGACTGGACGGCGCGGGGGAGTGGCACGTCTTTACAAAGACCTGTCTGCCCATGTGCCGCAGCGCGCTATATTCCATCGTGATCCTGGTGTTCATCGACTACTGGAACATGGTGGAACAGCCGCTTGTGATGATCTCGGATGCCACAAAGCATCCCTTGTCCGTATTCTTATCCCAGATCAATTCCGGCGAGGTCGGTCTGGCCTTTGCCGTTGCAACCGTATACATGGTGCCCACGCTCTTCCTCTTCCTCCACGGCGAGGATTATCTGGTGGAGGGCATCACATATTCCGGCTCTGTCAAGGGCTGATGAAAGGGGACGTACTTCTATGGAAATGATGACTGCCGAGCGCGGCAAGAGAAGGGGATGGATCAAAAACGCGGTGATCGTGTTTCTGGCGATCATGCTGGTGCTGACCTTTTTCTCCAATACCATTATGAACCGTTCCCTGCCGGAGGTGGCCACCCAGTATGTCCAGTCCGGCTCCATCTCCGCCAAGATCCGCGGCTCCGGCACTGTGACCGCCAACTCCGCCTATGAGGTAAAGCTCAAGGAAAACCGCGTCATCAAGACCGTGGCCGTCCGCCGCGGCGACGAAGTGAACGTGGGCGACGTGCTGTTCTTACTGGAAGAGGGCGACAGCACCCAGCTGCAGGAATTAAAGGACACCCTGGAACAGGCGCAGTATGACTATCGTCTGCTGCTGCTCTCCTCTCCCTATAATAGTTCCTCCTACAGCCGCGACATCGAGCGCCTGAAAGAAGATATCGAGGAAGCCATCGAAAAACGCGACCTGGCCTATGTCACCGATGAACAGATCGAGTCCGCCGAAACCGCCGTCATCGATCAGGAATTCGCTCTCGAGCGCCTGAACGACGATATCGAAGAATTGCAGGAGCAGATTGCAGAGCTGGGCGGCGTCACCGGTGGGGGAGAGGGTGGAGCCAGCGGAAACGGTGCGGAGTTGTATGATGCGAAGAGAACGGCGGAAATTGACCGTCAAACAGCGTACATTATTCATCGTGCAACATTGCTTACTCTTTACGACTTAGCAATGGATGCGATTGCCGGAACAGGTGCACAGAAATTCCCTGAGAGTACGGATTATTATTTTTATCAGAAACTTAAAACGGATGAAATTGCCAAAATGCAGGCAAAGGCACAGATTTTGGCTAGTCATGTAATTGAAGAAGATACCGGTGAGGTAGATAAAGATGGAGATCCAATTATAAATTACATAAGCGATGATTCTTATTTGACCGCATTAACTGCAATTCAGTCTGCTGAAAAGACCTATCAGGATGCCGTGACGGCACATAATGAGTACATTTGGAATGCCCAGGGTTCCGCCATGGACGCCGCCAATGCCGCGGCCGCCAAGGCAGAGATCGAACGTCTGGAAGACCAGATCAAATCCCTTGAAAAAGAAAAGAAGTTAGTGGAAAAGGCCCTTGCGGACGCCAAGGAAGTGCTCTCGACTCTCGAGGGCTACCGCGACAGCTATCCCGCTCTTGACGACGCCGTGGACGCCGCAGAGGATGCCCTGGAGGACCTTTACGATCAGATCCGGGAGAATCAGCAGAGCGACGCCGTGGAGCAGACCAAGTACGACATGGACGTGGAAAAGGCAAAGCGGGAGATCGATGAGCTGAAGGCCGAGATCGAGAAGATGGAGTCCGGCGAGACGGAGAGCTCCATTACGAGTCCCGTGGCCGGTGTGGTCACCTCCATCAATATCTCTGCAGGCTCCACCACCGAGTATGATGTGTCCCTCATGACCATTGAGGAAAAGGACCGCGGCTATCTCGTCAGTATGTCCGTCACCAATGAACAGGCCCAGAAGGTGAAGCTGGGCGATCCGGCGGAAGTCAGCGGCGCCTATTGGGGCGTCGATATCTCCGCCACTCTGGCCACCATCACCAATGATCCCGCCAATCCCGGCCGGGGCAAGCTCTTAAACTTCGTGGTGGAGGGCGACGTGGCCGCCGGTGACCAGTTGACTCTTGCCATCGGTGAGAAGAGCCGGAACTATGAGCTCATCGTCCCCAACAGCGCCATCCGCTCCGACGCCAACGGTTATTTCGTCTTGGTGCTGCAGTCCAAGGCCAGCCCCCTTGGCACCCGCTATGTTGCCAACCGCGTGGATATCCAGAAGGTGGCCGAGGACGACCAGAACACCGCCGTCACCGGCGGACTGGTGAGCTATGACTATGTGATCACCACCGCCTCCGCACCCGTCGAATCCGGCGACCTGGTGCGTCTGCCGGAATAAAATCTCTTTAGAAAGGCAAAGCTATGCGCGAGTATCGCAAATGGATCGCCGCGGGCGTGCTGCTCCTGTTCGCGGTTTTGAGCATCATACTGGGGCTTCAGTGCCGCCGCTATGCCCGGATGCTCTTGTCCCAACAGGCGGCGGAGCGCTGGCAGGGCGACAGCGAGATGCGCTTCGCGCAGATCTCCTGCTTCCGCCCCGTGGGGCAGGAAGTGGGCCTGACGGAGCTGGACGCCTTCCGCGCCGGTCTGGACGGGGCCTTGTCCGAGGCCTCCCTTGAGACTACGGAAGACCTGCGCCTCTGGACGGATGCCTACAGCACACTGACCACCCTGCGGGTGCAGGGCACTAAAACCACCATTGAAACCGATGCCTACGCCGTGGGCGGGGAGTTCTTCTTCTTCCATCCCATGACGCTCCTCTCCGGCAGCTATTTTGCCGAGTCCGACCTAGCCCGGGATCGGGTGGTGCTCACAAGAGAACTGGCCTGGGCGCTCTTCGGCGCCGTGGATGTGGCGGGCATGGAAGTGGTGATTGACAGCACGCCTTACCTGGTGGCCGGCGTGGTGGACCCGGACAGTGACCCGGCAAGCACCGCCGCCCGCGCCGGAGGCCTGGCCCTCTATCTGCCCTATGACAGGATCTATGCATACACCGATCGTGCCATCAGCTGTTACGAGCTGGTGCTGGCGGATCCCATCAGCGACTTTGCCAAAAACGTGGTGGAAACCCGCTTCCCGGCGCTGGGAGAAGTACTGGAAAACAGCCGCCGCTATGAACTGGGACAGATCTGGACGTTGCTCTCCGACTACGGACAGCGCTCCATGAACGTGTCCGGCGTGCTCTATCCCACCTGGGAAAATGCCGCCCGCTATACCGAGGACATGATGGCCCTCTTCCTGGTGCTGACGATGCTTACGGCGCTCCTGCCCGTGGGCGCGCTGGTCTTCCTGGTGGTCGTCGTCCTGCGGAGTCTGAAAACCCGGGGCAAGCGCGTGGCCAACCGCCTCCGCGACCGTTTTATCTGAATGAAAAACCGACAGGCAAGAGCCCGATATGGCTCTCCTGTCGGTCTTTTTTTATGCTTCCTCCGGCACGCGGATACGTACGCCCTCGATATGCAGAAAGCGCACCGCCCGGAAACGATAGGTGGACAAGGGGCGATAGTCCGCGTCCCGGGAATGGGCGGCGATGAGGATGTTGTCCAGAGTGGGCGTCTCGCCCACGGAGACGATCACCGGCGTGTGGTGGAATTCATCCCGGTCCAGCGCCAGCTGGCAGAAATCCCCCGGCTCCATGGCGGAGAGATCCGTCTCCCGCGCATAGGGCCCCACGTCCTGATTATTCACCAGGAAGTTATAGAAATACCCCACCCCCGTCCAGGAGGCGGTGCGGGCATTGGCCGTGATGTAATACCATCCATAGACCGGCGTATAGTTCATGACTCCTGCCCCGGCATAGAGGCATTGGGAGGCATAGTTGGTGCAGTCGCCGCCGATACCCTGAAAATTGAAATATTCCGGATTCCGTCCGTAGGCCCAGCGATGGGCGTATTCCACCGCCAGATCCCGGCGGTAATCAAAGGTGATGAGCTTCATGATGGCGCACCTCCATTCTCTTGGTGCCCCATCCTATGCCGCCGCGCGGCGGCGCGTGCTTATCCTGCGTCTTTGAGCAGCGCCAGGATCGCGTCCTCCGTCTCCTTCTGCGCCGCGAGGGTGCGGAGCGTTGCCGTGACCTGCGCTTGCCCCAGCGCCATTTCCTCCGCCGATGCGGCCTCCATGCCCACGCCCCGCCGGATGTTATAGGCCAGCCATCCCAAAAGATCGCTGTATCCCGCGGCTATCACCTCCCGCCAGGGGATCCCGGCCAGGCATTTCTGGGCGCGGTAGGCCGTGAGAAAGGCCCCGGCGTGGGCCGTCAGGGGTGTGCCCTCCGGCGTACAGGCCCAGTATCGTAGCACCGTGAGAAGCTCCCGGCAGGGATCCACGGCGCCCGCCGCCTCCCAGTCGATGACAAGCGGCCACCCCTCCTGCCAGAGGACGTTCTTGGGGTCCAGATCCCGGTGGCTCAGCACCGGCGCGGCACAGGGGCATTCCGCCGCCCGGATCGCCGCCGCGTCCCAGCGCACACAGTCCGGTAAAAGCGCCGCAAGCGCTGCCTCCCATGCCTGCCCGGCGGAACAGCGCAGCAGCGCCGCCCAGTCCTCCGGCGCAGACGTTTCCTCCGCCGTGTCGGGGCGCAGTCCCGCCCCGTGGATGCGCCCCAGAAGGTCGCCCATGGCGGCGCAGTGGGCGGGCGTGATCTCCGGATAGAATACCGAACGCCCCGCCTCCCAGGGATAGCACAGCGCATATTGCCCGCCGGCCTCCCGCAGCACGTCGCCGCCTGCCGGAATGGCGCACACGGCGGGCACCACGCCCGAGAGCGCCCGGGCAATGGCCTCGCCCCGGCGCATATTGTCCGCGGCCTCCCGCCGCGCCATGATCATAGGATTTAATACTTTCACCGCATAGCTGCCTGCCGCCGTGTCCGCCCGGTACATGGTATGCAAAAGCCCGCCGGATACGGAAACCGGCGGGCGCAGAAGCGGATGGGGGACACAGGCGGCGATCACGGCCTCATGTGTCAGATGATGCATAATTGCTCTCTTTCTTTTACTCCAGCTGCAGACGCTTCATCCGCTGGAACAGTCCCTCCAGCTCGTCCGTGGCGTCAATGATGCTGGCAGTGTCGTCGAACTTATAGAACTGCTTGAGAAGCGGATCAGTGGTCTCGTTGGGCTGGGCCGCGCGGGGCGGTCTGCCCCAGACCTTGGTATAGACCTTATAGAAGGTGGAATAATCGCCAAAGCCGCAGAGTCTGGCCACCTCGTTATTGGCGATGCCTGCGTGCAGCAGGTGGCGGGCGCGGATCAGACGCTTGAAGGTGATATACTTCCACAGGGTAAAGCCGATGTTCTGCTTGAAAATACGATCCAGCTGAGACCGGGAGATATAAAGCCGGGAGGCGATCTTGTCCGGGTTCAGATCCTCGTCCAGATGAGAGTTGATATAGGTGATGATCTCCTGCAGCACGGCAGAGCGGGTGTCCACATGATGGCTGCGGTCGTAGTCATAGCACTGGTTTACGTCGCTTAAGATCATCATCAGCGTGCCGAACACTGCCACGCGGCGCATATAGGCGTCCCGGGTGCCCCGGATATTGGCAAAGCAGTTTTCGATCAGCGGCCGGTTCAGGCGGCTGCCGGGCACCAGATTGCCAATGCCGAAGGGATGCTCTGAGAAGGGGCGGCAGATCCGGTTTTCCGTGTCGAAGAAATTGAAGTAATAAGGACTGAATTTAATGTGGTGGAACTGCGTGGGCAGGGTCTCGGGCGCCGTGATGTGCATTTCCGCATCACGGATCAGCAGGAGATCGCCGGGCATTACTGTGTAGCGAACGCCCTCTATATTGGCAGTGAGAGAGCCGGACACACAGTAAATGATCTCGTGGGCCTCGTTGATGTGGATCAGGGAAGAACTGTCATCCGGGGTTTCCAGGAGATTGTCCGTGTAGAGCAGATACGGGTCTCTGTACGCACACTGAAACATAGCGATACCTCCTTCCGCTTGGTTTCAGAACGATTTCGGCCGCCGACAGGCAAAAGCAGAAAAATTCGCTGCCCCCGGGCGACCATACAAATTCATTATACGCCGGGATTGTTAATTTTTCAAGCAAGTTTCCGGAAAAAACAGAAAAAGAATCCGCCGCCGGATCACAGGGAAAGCGGTCGCCCGGGGCAGTGATCCTGCGAATATTTCCGCAATTCCCGCGCATTCCGGAATGTCCGTTGCGTTTTGCCGTCCCGGGGACTATAATGAATGTAAGGAGCCCGGCACAGCATCGTCTGACCGGCAAATGATCCCATGAGAGGAGACATTCGATATGAGAAACGGAAAAGTCGCGCTGGTTACGGGTTCTTCTTCCGGCATCGGCGCAGCCATCGCCCGGGCGCTGGCCCGGGACGGCTATGACATCGCCATCCACTATAACCGCTCCCCGGAAAAGGCCCATGCGGTCCAGGCCGAGATCGAGGCCATGGGCGTACGCACCTGCCTGCTGCAGGGCGACACCGCCGACGCGGATGTGCCCCGCCGCCTGGTGCGGGAGACCGTTGAGAAGCTGGGCCGTCTGGACGTGGACGTGAACAGCGCCGGCCACACCCGCATGGAGCGTCTGACGGAGATCAACACCGACGTGATGGACGGGATGTATTACCTCAATTACCGGGGTATGATCCTGGGCGCCAGTGAGGCGGCCAAGTACTTCATCGAGGAGGGAATCCCCGGCAATATCATCTTCAACACCTCCATCCGCAGCTTTGCCCCGCATTCCACCGACGGTATCTACGGCGGCCTGAAAGCGGCGCTGAACCGCTCCATCGCCTCCTTCGCCATTGACCTGGGCCGCTACGGCATCCGCGTCAACGGCTTCTCCCCCGGCGTCACCAATGTCCGCAGCCCCAAGGCCGAGGACGAAGAACTGAACCCCTTCTATAAGAATTCCCCCAAGTTCATCCCCCTGCGTCGCAACGGCTATGCCGAGGACATGGGCGACGTGGTGTCCTTCTTAGTCTCCGATAAGGCCTCCTATATCACCGGTCAGGTGATCCGCGTGGACGGCGGCCTCTCCATCGTGGGCGGCGCGGAGCATCTTGCCGATCTCTTTGACGCCTATGACGTCCAGGACATCGCAAAGGACTATGTCTCCTACGAGGATTACCTCCGCCAGCGGGACGAGTTCCAGGAATACCTCACCAAGAAATACGGCGATTATCAGCATTGACCGCCTCCCTTTTTTCCGCCTTCTCTTTCTTCGGAAAAAGAAGGCGGATTTTTATGGAAATGTTTTCCAAGTATTGGAAATATCTAGTAATTAATCTCCATATATTCACATCTAATTTACATTTTCATGCCCTGAAACATGCTCATATTTTCACACTACGAAATCGAATTCCGGTTTTGACGGAACTGAGTTCCACGTTCTTCCGGGGAGGCGGAGATTCTGTTGATTCTGAGAATTAACAGTTGTATAATATCTTTGTTCGCGGAAAGAAGCGAACGAAAAAGAAGGTCAGATCGCTGTGATCTGACACATCACAAGGAGGAAACAGTATGAATCTCAAGCGACTGCTTGCTCTGCTGCTTGCCGTTCTGATGATGGTGACGCTGTTTGCCGCTTGCTCTTCCGATAAGGATGAGGGCAAGAAGGACGACACCGCTGCCACCGACAAGACCGACGACAAGGCAGAGGACAAGAAGGATGAAGCTGTTGACAAGCCTGACGAGACCGAGAAGCTCCCGCTGGAGTGGATGGGTTCCCAGGGCGCTACCAGCTTCTCCACCGGTGAAGAGGCTGCTACCGGCGAGTACGAGACCTATATGGCTATGCTCGACCTGGTTACCAACCGCTATAACCTGGACTATCAGTACACCATCATCTATGATGATGCTTACCTGACCACCCTGAACGGCTTCATCGCCGCCGACACTCTCCCGGATATGTTCCGTACCCGTGAGATCCTGACTGACACCACTCTGAACCAGCTGATCAACAACGGTCGTCTGGCCAACGTGGACGAGGTCCTGGAGTATTCCGATGCTGCTAAGTCCCTCTATAACGATAACGACAAGCTGCTGTACCTGAAGGCTTTCGCTACCGTTGAGGACGGCAACTGGTACTACGTACCGCTGCCCAACACCACCGGTTCCTCCTTCGACTACTCCACCGATAAGTACAAGACCCGTGCAAACGGTCAGCTCCACGGCGCTTACTCTGTCTGCGTCCGTCAGGACTGGCTGGACAAGTGCGGCCTTGCTATGCCCACCACCGCTGACGAGTTCTATCAGACTCTGGCTACCTTCCAGGCTGAGGACGTCAACGGTTCCGGCGCTGCTGAAGAGCGTTACATCGGCCTGTTGGGTTCCGACTTCCAGACCTCTGGTGTTGGCCAGTGGTTCGGTCTGCCCTACACCGACTTCGTCGAGGATCCCGCTACCGGCGTTGTTGAGGTTGCCTGCCTGACCGACGGCTTCGCAGAGTACTGCGATTACATGAACATGCTGTACGAAAACAACATGGTTTACATCGAGGGTACTCATCCCTGGGGCAATGCTACCGAGATCGGTGCTAACAACGTTGCTGCTATCGGTATGATGCCGCAGAACCTCCAGTTCTGGAACACCGGCGATCCGCAGGGCTATTACATGCCCATGCCCATCGTGCAGGCTGTTGACGGCATCGAGCCGCGCCTCCTGGTTCAGGAGTCTCAGGCTGCATTCGTCGGCTTCTCCTTCTCCACCGAGTGCGACTACGCCGCTGCCGGCCGCATGATGGACTTCCTGGTGGATCAGGACGTCTTCATGATCTTCAAGTACGGTATCGAAGGCACTGCTTGGGATTGGAACGAGGACAAGTCCGGTATCGTCATGTACGAACTGACTGAGGAAGAGCTCCCGCGCTTCGGCCCCGCTCTGACCTACTGGTGCTCCAATAACTGCTTCCCGATCAACGGCGGCCACCACGGCAACGTTTGGGGCGTCCCGCAGCTGGTCTATGATGATGCAGAACTGGCCATCGAAGAAGAAGCTATGTACAAGCAGGAGAACAAGACTCGTGCCGAGTGGCAGGAGCAGCGCGCTGCTCTGGGCTTCGCAGCTGATCTGATCGACGCTTCCGAGCAGATGCTCTACTACGTCGCAGACGCCAAGAACGCATACCGCCCGACCGCATACTACTCCTACACCACCATGGCTACCAATGAGGAAGCTGACATCATCGCTAAGTACGAGACTGACCTTAAGACCTACCTGGTCGAGCTGTGCACCAACATCGTCGTTGGCACCAAGTCCATCGATACCCTCGAGGACGACATTCAGCACGCCAAGGATAAGCTGGGTCTCGTTGAGTACTACAACGTCATGCAGACTCGTGTCAACCGCTACCTCGAGGCCATCGGCCGCGAAGCAGCTCCGCTGATGGACTAATTCCGTCCCGACAGCAGACTTGACAACCTGATATTCGCCCGGCATACCGTTTCGGTATGCCGGGTATTTCTTTCTTCCAAATTTGGAAAAATTTGTAAAATTTGCGTGAAATCTATGAATAAGACGAAATAATATGAGATATTTCTGTATGCTTATTCGTTTCTGGATGCTTGCTCTTCCTAAAAGAGTGCGTTAAAAGCGGAAAATTGGAACATCCGTTCATTAACAAATATACGCGAATATTTGGTTGAAAACCGGCGGCGGGTTTGGTATAATAGCGTCGTTCGTTTGTGAATAACAAATGAACATAGTATTATGAATGCGGGAAAACCGCAAAAACACAAGGAGGAACCTAGCATGAATCTCAAGCGTTTGCTGGCTCTGCTGCTTGCTGTTCTGATGATGGTCACGCTGTTCTCCGCTTGCGCTTCCGATAAGGAAGACGACAAGAAGGATGACACTGCTGCCACCGACAAGACCGACGACAAGGCAGAGGACAAGAAGGACGAAACTGAAGTTGACAAGCCCGATGAGACCGAAAAGCTCGCCATCGAGTGGATGGGTTCTCAGGGTGCAACCACTCACTCTACCGGTGAAGAGGCTGCTACCGGCGAGTATGAGACCTACATGGCTCTCATGGACATCATCGAGAATCGTTACAACCTCGACTATTCCTACACCATCATTTATGATGACGCTTACCTCACCACCCTCAACGGCTTCATCGCCGCTGACACTCTCCCGGATATGTTCCGTACCCGTGAGATGCTGACTGACACCACCCTGAACCAGCTGATCAACAACGGCCGCCTGGCTTCCGTTGATGAGATCCTGGAGTATTCCGACGCTGCCAAGAGCTTCTACAACGATGGCGATGCTCTTCTGTACCTGAAGGCTTTCGCTACTGTTGAGGACGGCAACTGGTACTACGTACCGCTGCCCAACACCACCGGCTCTTCTTTCGACTTCTCCACTGATAAGTATGTGACTCGTGCAAACGGTCAGATCCACGGCGCTTACTCTGTCTGCGTCCGTCAGGACTGGCTCGACAAGTGCGGCCTGGCTATGCCGACCAACACTGACGAGTTCTATCAGGCCATCGAAACCTTCCAGAACGAGGACGTGAACGGCACCGGCGCTAAGGAAGAGCGTTACGTTGGTCTCCTGGGTTCTGACTTCCAGACCTCCGGCGTTGGCCAGTGGTTTGGTCTGCCCTACACCGACTTCGTTGAGGATCCCGCTACCGGCGTCCTGGAAGTCTCCTGCCTGACCGATGGTTATGCAGAATTCTGCGAATACATGAACACTCTTTATAACAACAACATGGTTTACATCGAGGGTTCCCATCCCTGGGGCATGGCTACCGAGATCGGTGCTAACGTTGTTGCTGCTCTGGGTATGATGCCCGGTAACCTGCAGTTCTGGAACACCGGCGATCCCGCTGGTTACTACATGCCCATGCCCATCGTCCACGCTGTCGAGGGTATCGAGGGCCGTCTGCTGGTTCAGGAGTCTCAGGCTGCATTCGTCGGCTTCTCCTTCTCCACCGAGTGTGACTACGCTGCCGCTGGCCGCATGATGGACTTCCTGGTTGATCAGGACGTCTTCATGATCTTCAAGCACGGTATCGAAGGCAAGGCTTGGGACTGGAACGAGGATAAGTCCGGTATCGTGACCTACACTCTGACCGAGGAAGAGCTGCCGCGCCTGGGCGCCGCTCAGACCTACTGGATGTCCAATAACTGCTTCCCCATCAACGGCGGCCATCACGGCAACCTGTGGGCTGTCCCGCAGATCGTCTATGATGATGCACAGAAGGCTGTTGACGAAGAAGCTTACTTCAAGCAGGATAACCTCACTCGTCAGGAGTGGAAGGACATCCGTGCACAGCTGGGCTTCGAGAACGTCGAGGCTGGTGCTGAGCAGATGCTGAAGTATGTTGCTGCTGATCAGACCTATCATCCCACTGCATACTACTCCTACACCACCATGGCTACCAACGAGGAAGCTGAGATCATCGCTACCTACGAGACCGACCTGAAGACCTACCTGGTCGAGCTGTGCACCAACATCGTTGTTGGTACCAAGACTGTTGATACTCTGGACGAGGATGTTCAGCATGCTCTGGACAACCTGGGCCTGAAGGAGTACTACAATGTCATGCAGACTCGTGTCAACCGCTACCTCGAGGCCATCGGCCGCGAAGCAGCTCCGCTGATGGACTAATTTCGTACCATTTGCTGATTTGACAAATCGTTGAAAATCGCCCGGCATACCGTTTCGGTATGCCGGGCTTTTTCATGCGTTTTACATGGGAAAGTGCTTCCTAAAATGTGAATTAAATATGAATGAACGTCAATGAATCCGCGAAAAATGGGAGATATTGGGAAATGCAGAGCAGAATCCGGAGAATTGTTTCTCAAAATATTGCAATTCTGTTAAGAAAATGTTATTATGTTACTGTTGGTGCGGGTATTGCCGCATCCGAAATCAGATGGGAATTCTCCCATCATGCCTTACAAGGAGGAAACAGTATGAATCTCAAGCGTTTGCTGGCTCTGCTGCTGGCCGTCTTGATGATGGTGACTCTGTTCTCCGCTTGCGCTTCCGATAAGGAAGATGACAAGAAGGACGACACCGCCGCTACCGACAAGACCGACGACAAGGCAGAAGACAAGAAGGACGATGAGGCAGAACTTGACATCCCCGATGAGAGCGAAAAGCTCGCCATCGAATGGATGGGTTCTCAGGGCGCAACCACTCACTCCACCGGTGAAGAGGCTGCTACCGGCGAGTATGAGACCTACATGGAGCTCATGCGCATCATCACCGAGGAATATAACCTCGACTATACCTATACCATCATCTATTCCGACGCATACCTCACCACCCTCAACGGCTTCATCGCCGCTGATACGCTCCCGGATATGTTCAATACCCGTGAAGTGCTGACCGACACCACCCTGAACCAGCTGATCAATAACGGCGGCCTGGCTTCCGTTGATGAGATCCTGGAGTACTCCGACGCAGCAAAGGTCTTCTATAACGACGGCGACAAGCTCCTTTACTTGAAGGCATTCGCTACTGTTGAGGACGGCAACTGGTACTACGTACCGCTGCCCAATACCACCGGCTCCTCTTTCGACTTCTCCACCGATAAGTATGTGACCCGTGCAAACGGTCAGATCCACGGCGCTTACTCTGTCTGCGTCCGTCAGGACTGGCTGGATAAGTGCGGCCTGGCAATGCCTACCAACACCGACGAGTTCTATCAGGCTCTTGAGACCTTCCAGAACGAGGACGTCAACGGCTCCGGCGCCAAGGAAGAGCGTTACATGGGTCTGATCGGCAATAACTTCCAGACCTGCGGCGTTGGCCAGTGGTACGGCCTGCCCTACACCGACTTCATTGAAGATCCGGCTACCGGCGTCATCGAAGTTTCCTGTCTGACCGACGGCTTTGCCGAGTACTGCGAATACATGAACACCCTGTATGACAACAACATGGTGTATATCGAGGGTAACCATCCTTGGGGCAGCGCCACCGAGATCGGTGCCAACGAGATCGCTGCTCTGGGTATGATGCCCGGTAACCTCCAGTTCTGGTCCACCGGTGAGCCTCTCGGCTACTACATGCCCATGCCCATCGTTTCCGCTGTTGAGGGCATCGAAGGCCGTCTGCTGGTTCAGGAATCCCAGGCTGCATTCGTCGGCTTCTCCTTCTCCACTGACGTTGACTACGCTGCCGCTGGCCGTATGATGGACTTCCTGGTTGACCAGGACGTTTACATGGTCTTTAAGCATGGTATCGAGGGCGTTGCATGGGATTGGAACGAGGACAAGACCGGTCTGATCACCTACACCCTGACTGAGGAAGAACTCCCGCGCTTCGGCGCTGCCCAGACCTACTGGTGCTCCAATAACTGCTTCCCGATCAACGGCGGCCACCACGGCAACCTGTGGGCTGTCCCGCAGATCGTCTATGATGATGCAGCTCTGGCAGTTGAGGAAGAAGCCTATTACAAGCAGGACAACATGACCCGCGAGATGTGGCAGGAGCAGCGCGCTGCTCTCGGCTTCCCGGAGGATCTGATCTCCGCTGCTGAGCAGATGCTGATCTACGTTGCAGAGGCTGAGAACAACTATCATCCCACTGCATACTATTCCTACACCACCATGGCTACCAACGAAGAGGCCGAGATCATCGCCAAGTATGAGACCGACCTGAAGACCTACCTGGTCGAGCTGTGCACCAACATCGTCGTCGGTACCGAAACCACCGATACCCTGGACGAGAAGGTTCAGCACGCTAAGGACAACCTGGGTCTCGTTGAGTACTACAACGTCATGCAGACCCGCGTCAACCGCTACCTCGAGGCCATTGGCCGCGAAGCAGCTCCGCTGATGGACTGATTTCATCCGCGTCCATTGCGTGAAATAGCAGATTGATCAAATATCCCGGCCTGGGTTTCCAGGCCGGGATATTTTGCGTCATCCCCCCGCGCGCAGCGTGAAACTGCATCATATTCTGCGGGAATTTTCATAAATCCTATGACATAACTGCCAAAATTTTCCAAATGCACAGAACAGCGATAATTTCCATTATTTTCCTATCGGAATGACGGGTTTTGGAAACCATCTGCATTTCTTGTGCAGATAGAACAAAAAGATTGACGAGAGTGTTGTTTTTCTGTTATGATTACCTCAGAAACAGTCATGGTTCCGAAATGATTGGAAGAGACGTGTTCATTCTGTAATCGGATGACTGGATACAAAAAGAGGAGGTATCATATGAACGCAAAGAAATTTCTGGCCCTGCTTCTTGCACTTTTGATGCTGCTGACCATCTTCAGCGCCTGTGCAAAGGACGATGCAAAGGACGATGTTTCTGACAAGACTGAGGTGGGAGACAAGAAAGACACGGATTCCGCCAAGGACGAGGACGTCGCTGATCAGCCGGAGGAGCAGGAGCTCCGCACCATTCACTGGCTGGGCAGCGAAAACGCCCAGTGGCCCCATCCCATGGAAGAGGCCAAGGATTTTGAAACCTGGAAACAGATGATGGCAACGCTCCGCGACAGCTATGGCGTTGACTGGCAGTATGAGACGGTCTACAGCGATGCATATGCTACCACGCTGAATGGTCTCATCGCCTCCAACTCCCTGCCGGATGCATTCAATGCACAGGGCGTTGTGGATGACACCACCTTTAACCAGATGATCGCAAACGGCATGCTGGCACCTCTTGATGACGTGCTGGAGTATTCCGACGGCTCCTCCAAGGCATATTATAACGACGAGGACGCCATGCTGTACTTAAAGTCTTGGGCCATGACCGCTGACGGCAACTGGTATCATGTCCGCAGCGCCAACTCCGTTGGTATGGCCATCGACTTCTCCAACTCCAAGTATGATATGCGCGCACCTGGTCAGGTGCATGGTGCCTACGCCATGAACATCCGCCAGGACTGGCTGGATGATCTGGGTCTTTCCATGCCCGGCACGCTGGATGAGTTCTATCAGGCCATTGAAAAGTTCCAGGCAGAGGACGTGAACGGCAACGGCGCCGCGGATGAGCGCATCGTTACCGGCCTCGGCAACACCTGGCAGCTCCAGGGCGTCGGCCAGTGGTTCGGTCTGCCGTGGGAGGAATTCATGGAAGATCCCGCCACCGGTCAGGTAGAGCTTTCCTTCCTGACGGAGGGCTATGACGACTTCGTCACCTTCATGAACAAGGTCTATTCCAACCAGTTGGTTGCCATCGAGGGTGGCCATCCCTGGGCCACTTACGCACCGCTGGTCGGCGGTGACTATGTCTCCGCCATCCACATGATGCCGGACTATATCTGGAATGCCCCCACCGGCGATCCGGATTCTCTCTACCAGCCCATGCCCATCATTCAGGCAGTGGACGGCGTAGAGCCCCGTCTCCTGGTGCAGGAGTCTGTGGCTGCCAATAACGGCTTCTCCTTCTCCTCCGCCTGTGACTACCAGGCCGCGGCATCCTTCCTGGACTACGTCAACAGCAAGGAATTCTTCATGCTGTATGAGTACGGTATCGAGGGTGTTGCCTATGACTGGAACGATGACGGTGTCTCTCTGACGGTTTATCCGCTGGGCGATGACAAGGTTGGCTACGCTTCCCCGCGTACCATGTTCTTAAACGGCAACGGCATGCCGAACCCGGCAAACGGCAACGTGCATGACGTCCGTGTTGTCACCTACGCCAACGTGGAAGAAGCCCTCGCAGCAGGCGAACCCTACTATGAGATCTTCACCACCAGAGAAGGATGGCAGGATGCCTTCGGCGTCGGCCCGGATGTCCAGCTCCCGACTCAGACGGTTCTCGAGAATCTGCTGGTCTTCGGCCAGGAGAATTACCACCCCGCCGCATATTACTCCTATCGTACCCTCTCCACCGATGAAGAGGCCGCTATCCAGGCACAGTACAAGGCTGACCTGACCACCTATATCCTGGAGATGACCACCAATCTGATCGTTGGTACCAACACTGTGGACGAGATCGACGGCATGGTGCAGTACATGAAGGATAACCTGGGCCTCAAGGAATACTATAACGTGATGCAGACCCGCCTGAACCGTTACTTGGTTGCCATGGGCCGCGAGGCTGCTCCGCTGATGGACTAAATTAAGAAATTGCGTACGGTTTGATCCTGTCCGTCCATTCTGATAGGCAGAAAGCCCCGGAGAATTTTCTCCGGGGCTTTCTCTGCCCGACGCATAGAAAATCCTCCGCGGCGCCGGTTTCCCGGTGCCGCGGGGGATCTGTTTTGTCTGGATGTCAGCTCTTGCGCCCCAGGCGCTTTTTCCAATAGGCGGCGAGGCCGATCTCGGCGATCTCATACTGCCGCGCTCTGCGGCGGGCCTCGCGCTCGATGATCTTACTCTCGTTCGACCGACCATGCCCCAGGCGGTTGGCCTGCTGCTGGTTGTGTGCAGAGACCATCTGAATGCCCTCTGCCTGTCTGGCAATGTCATCAAAAGGAATTCCACCCGGCATACTGCCACCTCCTTATTTATGGAGTTCTTTGCGTTTTTCAGCTCTTGCGCCCCAGGCGCTTTTTCCAATAGGCGGCGAGGCCGATCTCGGCGATCTCATACTGCCGTGCACGGCGGCGGGCCTCGCGCTCGATGATCTTACTCTCGTTCGACCGTCCATGCCCCAGGCGGTTGGCTTCCTGCTGACGATGAACCGCCACCATGGTCAGTCCTTCATAATTCCGATTCAACTGTTCCAGATTAACCATTATGCCACCTCCTTCTTTCCAATGACGATCCTGTGCTGCGCTATCGTCTTCTGCTCTTCGGCGGGCCGATGATCTCAGATAAGATCACGGCGCGGCGGAGTTCTTTCGCGGAGAACCGCCGCATAACCCGCGGCGCCGCAGGCGGCTCCGGCTGCGCGTCCGGTAAAGCCGGGACTTCCGCCGGTTCTGCAGGTTCTTTCTCTGCCACGATCTCCGGCGGCGGCGCCTCAATGGACTGCCCCTCTACCTGGAGATTTTGAAACAGCGGCGCATCCGCCTTCTCAGAGGTCGGTTTTGCCATCCGGTTGGCCCGCTGCTGGTTGTGGGTGGTCACCAGTGTGATCCCCTGCATCTGTCGGGCAAATTCTTCTATATTCGGTACCGGCATGGGTTCATACACCTCCTGTCATGCCGGACGGGTGTCCGGCGCTTATTCCGTGGGCTGGGCGGCGATGGAGTTGCGCATCTCGGTGTCCGCGATGACGTTTCTCATGTTGTAGTAATCCATCACGCCCATCTTGCCGTCCCGCAGTGCGGCGGCCATGGCCTTGGGCACTTCGCTCTCTGCCTCCACCACTTTGGCGCGCATTTCCTGCACAGCGGCGATCATTTCCTGTTCCCGGGCCACGGCCATGGCGCGGCGCTCCTCGGCCTTTGCCTGGGCGATGCGCTTGTCGGCCTCGGCCTGATCGGTCTGCAGCTGGGCGCCGATGTTGCGGCCTACATCCACGTCGGCAATATCGATGGAGAGAATTTCAAATGCGGTACCGGATTCAAGACCTTTGGAGAGAACGGTCTGGGAGATGCTGTCCGGATTCTCCAGCACTTCCTTGTGGGAAGAGGAGGAGCCAATGGTGGTGACGATGCCTTCGCCGACTCGGGCGATGACCGTGGGCTCACCGGCGCCGCCCACCAGACGGTCGATGTTGGCACGGACGGTGACCTTGGCCTTGGCCTTCACTTCGATGCCGTCCTTGGCGACGGCGGCAATGACGGGGGTTTCGATGACCTTGGGATTGACGCTCATCTGCACGGCCTCCAGCACGTCGCGGCCCGCCAGATCAATGGCGGCAGCCCGCTCGAACTCCAGCGGGATATCGGCGCGCTGGGCGGCGATCAGGGCATTTACCACGCGGTCCACGTTACCGCCGGCCAGATAATGGGCCTCTAACTTATTGATGGGCAGATCAATACCGGCCTTGGTGGCCTTGATTAAGGGGTTCACGATCATGGCGGGGATGACCCGGCGCAGACGCATACCGATCAGCGTAATGATGCTGACCCGCACATTGGCGGCCAGCGCACTGATCCACAGCGCCACCGGCACCAGAGAGAAAAACATCGCAAGCAGTAATACGACGACTACCGTGACAATACCGAATAAAATGACGTTATCCATAAGTTCCTCCTGTTATTTATGTACGGTCGGCCGTGACCACGATGCGGCTGCCGACCACTTCCTGCACCCGAATGGCCTCGCCCGCGGGGATGAAGTTCCCGTCGGTGACCACGTCATAGGTGCGTCCCTTGATAAGTGCCCGCCCTGCGGGACGCAGGGTGGTTTCCGCGCTGCCCTCTGCGTGCAGCAGATGAGAGAAATCCTCCGCCGTGCTGGTATAGCCCGCCTCTTTCGAGGTGCTGGCATGGAGGATCAGTCCGGACTTGAACACGCCCCTCGATAGAAGCACCAGGAACGTGACCACGATCACCGCGGACACCGCCAAAATGATGCCCGTGAAGATCAATCCCTCCACCAGAGTATCTGCCGCCAGGATCACGGACGCGGAGAACGAGATCATGGATCCCACGCCCGCCACGCCAAAGCCGGGAATGCTCATCTCAATCATCAAGAGCATCACGCCCAGGCCAAAGAGAAGGTACGCGATAAAGGGGACTCCCTCAAAGATCGATAAATAATTCAGATACGGCTCCAATTCCGGCATAGACACTTCACTCCTTTATTTCTTGGATTCGGCGGCATCCATACGCACCGCCCGGCCGCAGTCGGGGCAACTGCCGCCCGTTCAGCACCAGCCATGCCCACCGCCTCCTTCCCTGCGACCCAATGCTGTGCTGTCACCTTTCTGTTCGATTCCTTGCAAGTCTATCATACCATATTCTGCAAGAAAATTCAATAGATTATGCAAGATTACAGAAGACTTCCCGCGCAAAACGGAAAAAGAATGGAAATTTTCCCGAATGATTCCCGTTTTCACTTAAAATTCCGCAAACCCTTGGGATAATGGTTCTTCACGGCTCCGTTTGACGCTTTTCCCATGCCTAAGGGATATGCCTGCCCTCCGGCCTCCACGCATACCGCGCACCAGCCCTTGCCGCAGTCCGCGCTGATCTGCTCGCCCCGGAGATAGGCCGCCATGCGGGGATCGTCCGGGGATAAAATCACCGTTCTCTGGAAAAAATCGGCATTTTCTGCCAAAAAAAGGCTGTGATCCGGTTCGAACCGGCCCCGCACGAAATGCCCCAGGCACACGCCGCTGCGCACCGCATAGGGCAGATCCCCGGGGGAGAGCCACACGGCGTCGCCCCGGAGCGTGGGCTCCGTCCAAAGGATGGATGTGAAAGTTTCCTCTATAAAATCCTGCAAAATCTTCTGCTCGGCCTTTCCCGGCGCTTTGCCCATGGAGAAGGGGAGTGCCTCCCGTTCGTCCCCGGATTTCCGCAGACGGGCGATGAAATGTCCCTCCCCGGGGATCACATGGGGCATGAGCCGCCCGGCCAGCGCGATCTCCTCCCGCAGGCCGATCTCCGTGGAAAATGCCCGGGGCAGGGATACCGCAGTGATGGGCTCCATCGTAAACTCCGGGTGGGCGGAGAGGAAGCGATCCAGGACCTCCTCGTTTTCATGGATATTCATGGTACAGGTGGAATAGAGCAGGATGCCGCCGCCCGCCACCATGCGGGCCGCATCCTCCAGGATCAGAAGCTGGCGCTCCGCGCAGCCCAGGACGTGCTCCCGGCTCCATTCCCGGACGGCCACTTCGTCCCGGCGGAACATGCCCTCGCCGGAGCAGGGCGCATCCACCACCACCGCGTCAAAGCAGGCACCCCATGCATCCGCCAGTTGATCCGGCATGGCGGAGGTGATGACCGCGTTCTTCGCGCCGATGCGCTCCAGATTGGAGCAGAGGGGCTTCACCCGGGAGGCCACGCATTCGTTGGAGACCAGAATGCCCTCGTCCCCCAGTCTGGCCGCCAGATGGGTGCTCTTGCCGCCGGGGGCGGCACAGAGATCCAATACCGTCCATCCCGGCTGGGGATCCAGTGCCTCGATCACCGCCGAGGCCGAGGGCTCCTGCATATAAAAGAGTCCCGCGTGGTGATAGGGGTGGAGGCCCACCCGATCCTCCGTGTCGGCGATGAAGGCATCCCGGCAGAGGGCGGAGGGGGAGAGCGGCCAGGGCGAGACCGCCGCAAATGCCTCCGCCGACAACTTGCGGGTGTTCACCCGCAGACCCCGGAGGGGCGGCTGGGTTAAGAGCGCTTCGGCAAAGGCGGGATAGTCTGCGCCAAGGAGCGCCTGCATATCTTCTGCATAGTCTGTGGGTATCGTCATATCGTCCTCCCGGGACAGACGCGGCGTCTGTCCATACATCCGAAATTCTGCTCTCATGATACCACAGCGGGAAATCACTTGCAACCGACAAGGGGGAAACGGGGATGGCAAAGCTTTTTTGCGGGCTGGGCACACTGCTTTTCTGGGCGGCGGCGTATCTTTTGGACACGGGCGGGGTGTTCCCCTATGTGCTGGCCGCGTCGATGCTCCACGAGCTGGGGCATCTTCTGCTGATGCGCCTCTACGGGGCCAGACTGCGGCGGGTGGAGTGGTGCGGTTTTGGTTTCCTCATGCGCTTTGACGGGCTTTTGCCCTACACTCATGACGCCCTCATTGCCGCCGGCGGCGCCGCGGCCAATCTGACAGGGGCGCTCCTCCTCTCCCTCGGCGCGGAATCCACTGCTCACACGGCGGCGTTTCATTTGGCCGCGGGGGTGAATCTCCTGATGGGGCTCTTTCATCTGCTGCCGGCGCTGCCGCTGGACGGGGGACAGGTGATGCTGGCGCTTTTGTCCTGCCGCCTGCCGGAGGAGCGCGCCCGGGAGACCGCCCGGCGGATTTCTCTGGCGGTGGGCGGAGGACTTCTCGTTTTCGGGGTGTACATTCTCCTGAAAACGCGGTATAATATCAGTATACTGGCCATATGTGGCCTGATATTCGGAGGTACCTATGCGCAAAGATCTGGAAACCGCCCTGCAAAGGGTGCAAAAGCCCGCGCGCTATGTCGGCGGCGAATACGGACAGATCAAAAAGGATCTGAGCCGGATCGAAGTGCGGGCGGCATTCTGCTTCCCGGACGTTTATGAGATCGGCATGTCGAATCTCGGCATGAAGATCCTCTATGGAGTATATAACACCCTGGACTATGTCTGGTGCGAGCGCTGCTTCGCACCCTGGCCGGATATGGAGGCGGAGCTGCGCGACCGGAAGATCCCGCTGTACGCCCTGGAGTCCGGAGACCCGGTCAAGGAGTTTGACGTGATCGCCTTCTCCCTCTCCTATGAACTGAGCTATACGAACCTGCTCAATATGCTGGATCTCTCCGGCGTGCCGGTTTACGCCCGCGACCGAAAGGAGCTCAAAAACCTCGTTATCGCCGGCGGCTGCTGCGCCGCCAATCCGGAGCCTCTGGCCGATTTCGTGGATGTGTTCCTCCTGGGCGACGGCGAGGAAGTGTCCGTGGAGTTCCTGGCCCTTTATCGGGAGGCCAAGGCACAGGGCTGGAGCAAGGACGCCTTCCTGCGGAAGGCCGCAAAAGAGATCCGCGGCGTCTACGTCCCGACCTTCTATACGCCCCAGTATGACGAAAACGGGGACTTCTCCGGCCTCACCGTGGAGGACGGCATCCCCGCCACCGTGGAAAAGCGGGTGGTGCTGGATCTCGACAACATGTATTTCCCGGACAGCATCGTGGTGCCCTCCACCCAGGTGGTGCATGACCGCGTGATGCTGGAGGTTATGCGCGGCTGTATGCGCGGCTGCCGCTTCTGCCAGGCGGGACATGCCTATCGCCCCATCCGGGAGAAATCCCCGGAGACCCTCTTCCGCCAGGCCAAGGCACTGGTGGAGATGACGGGCTATGAGGAGATCTCTCTCACCAGTCTGTCCACCACGGACTATCGCGGCCTTGATGAGCTTTTGAAGCTTCTGGAGCCCTATTGCAGTGCCCGCCATGTGGACGTGGCCCTGCCCTCCCAGCGCGCCGACGCCTTCAACGAAGAACTGGTACAGCAGCTTGAAAAAATGCGCCGCACCGGCCTGACCTTTGCGCCGGAGGCCGGCACCCAGCGCCTCCGCAACGTCATCAATAAAAATATCCGCGAGGAAGATATCTATAACGCCTGCCGCATTGCCTTTGAGCACGGCTGGAATTCCGTAAAGCTCTACTTCATGATGGGTCTGCCTACGGAGACCGACGAGGATCTGGACGGCATAGCCCGCATTTCCCGCACCGTGGTGGATCTCTGGCGGAAGCATTCCACCAATAAAAAGCGCCCGGTGCGCGTGTCCACGTCTGTGGCCGTCTTTGTGCCGAAGCCCTGTTCCCCCTTCCAGTGGGAGGCCATGGACAGCGCCGAGGAAATCGCCCGGAAGCAGGAATATCTCAAGAGCATCATGAAGATCAAAAACGTGGACTTCTCCTGGCATGATTCCTACACCAGCATTTTGGAGGCCGCCCTTGCCCGGGGCGACCGCAGACTCTGCGACGTGGTCTATGCCGCATGGAAACACGGCTGTAAGTTCGACAGCTGGGACGAGTACTTAAACCGCGAGGGCTGGGATCAGGCATTCCTCGATTGCGGCCTCACCCGGGAATATTACGCCCAGCGCGCTCCGGAGTTCTCCGCAGTGCTGCCCTGGGATCATATCTTCCACGGCGTCAGCCGGGAATATATGGAGCGGGAGGCCCGTCTTGCGAAGGAAGAGATCGCCACGCCGGACTGCCGCAGCGGCGGCTGCAACGCCTGCGGCGCAGCCTGCCTCATGGAAGGAGGATTCTGCCATGTATAAAGTGCGTGCACTGTTTCAAAAGGGCGGCACCGCCAAGTATATCTCTCATCTGGATCTGATGCAGGTGTTCCGTCGGGCCTTCTCCCGCATGGGTCTGCGCCTCTGTTATTCCGGCGGCTTCCATCCCCATATGCAGATGAACATCCTTCTGCCCCTGTCCACCGGTTTCTCCTCCCAGTGCGAGATTCTGGAGCTGGAACTGGATGCCACCCATCTGCCGGATAATTTCCTCTATCAGTTGAACCGCGCCCTCCCCGAGGGCATCACCGTCACCTCCCTCATCGATTCCGACCGGGCCCCGAAGTTCATCGGCGCCGCGGAGTATGAGATCTATACGGAGCTGCCCGCCGCCGTGGACGCCGTGACGGAACTCTTCTCCCGGGAGGAACTCATCGTCAATAAGCGCACCAAGCGCGGCCACAGCGATACCAACATCATCCCCCTGGTGAAGGCCTTCCGCGCTGAGCAACAGGACGAGGGCATGCTCCTCACCGTGACGGTTTCACAGGGCAACGAGAGCCTGAACCCGGAGTACATCATCGCCGCCATTGAGAAGTATCTGGAACTTTCCCCTGCCTATACCACCTATCACCGGAAAGAGGTCTTTGACACCGAGGGCAAAGTCTTCCGCTGATCCGCATATTTTTCCCACAAAACACAAACCCTACCTTTCAGAAAACTGGAAAGGTAGGGTTTTTTATGATTCGGACAGACCTGGCGGCGGAGGCCGCGGCATATTACAGAGAAACGGACGGACGCACCCCGGAGGGCGTGCGGGTGCAGGAATATCGGCGGCAGGGCTATGCCGTCACCCGGGTGGACGTGGACGATGACTGCGGCGCCGCCGCCATCGGAAAGCCCCGGGGACGCTATCTCACGGTGGAGCTGGACGCGCTGCTCCATCGGGAGAGTCAGAGCTTCGCCCGGGCCTCCATGGCCATTGCGGAGGAACTGCGCCCGCTGCTGCCCCGGGATGCGGCGGATCCGGTGATGGTGGCGGGCATCGGCAACGCCGCCATCACGCCGGACGCCATCGGCCCGGAGGCCGTCCGCCACACCATGGTCACCCGCCATATGATCGCCCGGATGCCCCGGGAATTTGCGGCCTTCCGTCCCGTGGCGGCGGTGTGTCCCGGCGTGCCGGGCACCACGGGCGTGGAGACGGCGGAGCTTTTGCGCGGCGTGGTGGAGCGGGTGCGCCCGGCGGCCATGATCGTAGTGGATGCCCTGGCCTCCCGGCGCATGGCCCGTGTCTGCCGCACGGTGCAGATCGCGGACACGGGGCTCTCCCCCGGCTCCGGCGTGGGCGGCGACAGCATCCCCCTCTCCCGTGACACCTTCGGCATTCCCGTCATCGCCCTGGGCGTGCCCACCGTGGTGGATTCCCTGACCCTCACCATCGATACCCTTCTGGACGTGGGCCAGAGCATCCCGGAGGAGGTGCAGCTGCGCCGCGACCACGACCGCATGATCGTCACGCCCCGGGATATCGATGCCCGGGTGGCGGAACTGGGAAAGCTTTTGGGCTATGCTCTGAATCTGGCTCTGCATCCGGGCCTCACCATGGAGGACATGGAGCTCTATCTGGCATAGCGTCCCGCCCCACCGCATAGACTGGCGGTAAAGCCATTCTACGGGAGGAGAAACCATGAGGGGATATTGCCGCATCCGCCCCGGCAGAGGGCGCGCCGGCGGCGCGCTGCTGATGCTGCTGTGTGCCGGTCTGCTTTATTGTGCATGGCGGTGCCAGGGGCCGCCGCAGACAGAACCGGCGCTGCCGGTCTCTGCGGAGAGCGCCCCGCCGCCCGCGTCATCCCAGACGGTAGAGCCCGAGCCGGAGCCGGAGGCCGTGCATCCTGTGGTGGAGCTCCCGGAACAGCCGTCCTATCTCCCGGAGATCCGCAATGAGACCTCTTTTCTCATCGATCCCGCCGCCCTGCCCGCCGGCGGCGTGCGGCTGTCTCCCGCCCCGGACGATGCGCCGCAGGTGCTCATTGTCCACACTCATTCCAGCGAGTCCTATACCCCGGACGAGACCCATTACTATATCCCCGACGACAACGACCGCACCCTGGACACCCGCTATAACGTGTCCGCGGTGGGGGATCGGATCGAAGAAGTGCTGGAGCGGGCGGGGATCGCGGTGATCCACGACCGCACCATCAATGACTATCCCTCCTACTCGGGCTCCTATGCCCGGATGTTGGAGACCATTGAGCTTTACCTGGCGGAATACCCCTCCATTCAGGTGGTACTGGACGTCCATCGGGACGCCATCCTGGAGGAGGACGGCAGCCGCCGCGCCGTCCGCACCGTAGTGGGAGACCGCAGCGCGGCACAGCTAATGCTGGTGGTGGGGACGGATGAGGGCGGCCTCGCCCACGAGGACTGGGAGCAGAATCTTGCCTTTGCCATGGCCATTCAAAAGACTGCCGACTGGTACTATCCCGGCCTCATGCGTCCCATCAATCTCCGCAGCTCCCGCTTTAACCAGCACGTCTCCCCCGGCGCCCTCATCGTGGAGGTGGGAAGCAGCGGCAACACCCTGGGCGAGGCGCTCTACAGCGGCGCCCTCTTCGCCAATATTCTGGCGGATACCCTGCGGGCCGGTTGATGCAAATAACTGTTGCCTGATGCTAACCTTTTTGGTATAATATCCTCGTAGATAATCTGACATAAGTCAGTAATTGGGTTTTCATGCAAAAAGGAAGGTAACTTATGGTAGAACGCATCTATCTGGTCAGCGGCATGACCTGCGCCGCCTGCTCCGCCCGCGTCCAGCGGGTGATGTCCCGCACCGCAGGCGTCAGCCGCTGTGAGGTGAATCTCCTCACAGGGAAAATGACACTGGGCTATGACGAAACGGCACTGGATTTCGACGGTATCCGCGCCGTGATTGAAAAGGCCGGTTATGGCGTGGCGGAACCGGAACAGGTGGATCCCCGCCGGGCCGAGGCGGAAGAAGAGGCGGAGCAGCGCGCCGCCCGCCGCAGACTGTGGATCTCCGTGGCCTCGGCCGCGCCGGTCTTTTATCTGAATCTGGGGCATATGATCCCGTGGATCACGCCGCCGGTGCCGGGATTTTTCCATACTTATCCCATCATAAACGCCCTGATCCAGTTGATTCTGGCGTCTGTCGTGCTCTGGTGCGGTCGGGGCTTCTTCATCCGCGGCTATAAAGCGTTGGCGTCAAAAAGTCCCAATATGGACACGCTGGTGGCGCTGGGCGCCGCCGCCGCCATGTTGGAGAGCGTGTATGCCGTGGTCATGATTGCGCTGGGGCATTCCGAATACATCCATCGCCTCTACTGTGAATCCGCCGCGGTGGTGATCACGCTGGTGATGGTGGGGCGTTATCTGGAGGAGCGGGCCAAGCGCCGCACCGGCGACGCCCTCCGGGCGCTGGAGGCGCTGCGCCCCAATACCGCCCATGTACTGCGGGACGGGGAGACCTATGACGTGGACGCCGCCCTGCTCATGCCGGAGGATGAGATCCTCATCCGTCCCGGTGAATCCGTCCCGGCGGATGCCGTGGTGGTGGAGGGACACACCGGTATCGACGAATCCATGCTCACCGGCGAGAGTATGCCGGTGGAGAAATCCCCCGGCAGCGAGATTATCGGCGGCAGTCTGAATATGGACGGCGCTATCCGCGCCCGGGTCACCGCCGAGGCAGGGAAGAGTGTGCTCTCCCGCATCATCCATCTGGTGGAGGATGCCCAGACCCGCCAGGCCCCTGTGGCCCGCATGGCGGACAAGGTCGCCGGGATCTTCGTGCCTGCCGTCATGGGCATTGCCGCCCTGGCGCTGCTCCTCTGGCTCATCGCCGGGCAGACCGTAGACTTCGCCATCAATGTGGCCATCGGTGTTTTGGTGGTGGCCTGCCCCTGCGCCTTGGGCCTTGCGACGCCGGCCTCTGTCATGACCGGCACCGGCCGCGCCGCATCTCTCGGTGTGCTTTATAAAAGCGGCGAGGCGCTGGAACGCCTGGCCGGTATCCGCACCATCGTCTTTGATAAAACCGGCACCCTGACCCTGGGCCGTCCGGTGCTCACGGATACCGTTGCCTATTCCATGGAGGCCGCGGAGGCTCTGTCCCTCTGCGCCGCGGCGGAAACCCGCTCGGAGCATCCCGTGGGCCGCGCCATCTGCGCCGCCGCGCCGGATGCCGCCCATGAAGTGACGGACTTCACCGCCCTGCCCGGCCGGGGCGTGGAGGCCATGGTGGACGGCGCGCCGCTTCTGGCGGGCACCCGCTCCCTGATGACGGAGCGCGGCATTGATCTCGCCGTCGCCGCCGCGGATGAGGCCCGCCTCTACGCGGAGGGCAAAACCGTGGTCTACGCCGCCCGGAACGGACAGCTTTTCGCCCTCTTTGCCGCCGCGGACGAACTGCGCCCGGACAGCGCTGCCCTGATCCGCCGTCTGGACGCCATGGGCATCCAGAGCTATCTCCTCACCGGCGACCATGCCATGGCCGCCCGCGCCGCTGCCGCTGCCTGCGGCATCCCGGAGGAGCGGGTGATCGCCGGCGTTCTGCCGGGGAAGAAGGCCGAGACCGTGGCGGAACTGCGGAAATCCGCCCCCACCGCCATGGTGGGCGACGGTATCAACGATGCCCCCGCCCTGACGGAGGCCGACATCGGCATCGCCGTGTCCGGCGAGGGCCATGGCCGCGCCGCGGATATCGCCGTGGATGCGGCGGATGTGGTGCTGATGCGGGGCGAGCTTGCCCAGGTCTATGACGCAGTACAGCTCAGCCGCGCCGCCATGCGCAACATCCGCCAGAACCTCTTCTGGGCCTTTGCCTATAACACGGTCTGCATCCCTGCGGCCGCCGGTGTGTTCTACGCCCTGGGCGGCGGACTCTTAAACCCCGTATGGGCCGGCGCCGCCATGGCGATGAGCTCCATCTGCGTGGTGTCAAACGCCCTGCGCCTCCGCTGGTACCGCCCGAAGAAATTGGACGGCACGAAATAAAGAGGAGTCCCGATGGATTACAGGATCGAAGCAATATCCGTCCTGCTGCGGGAAGATTGCATCACAGCCCGCTATTTCCCGCTGATTCCCTATAAAGAATCACTTCTCCATAACCTCCTGCAGAATCAGCACTTCACGAAATCTGACTGCCTGGCGCTTTCAGAGGATACTCTTTTGGAAATGGGACTGCCGAGTCTGGAACTTGCGGGACTTTTCCACAGTTTTCTCGTAATGTACGACGCGAAACCCGGTAAATTCAAGGAAATCGGGACGGCCGCCGCGAACGAGGCCGAGGCCGCCTCTTTTCGGGAACTCTACCTCCTGCCCGGCGTGAAAGCCGTGCGCGCGAAGCTCTACTATGACGCGGGCTATCAAACCCTTGAAAGCATCGCATCCGCGCTTCCGGAGGAGATCATCGCCTATACCTCAGACGTAATCCGGCAAAAGGGTCTGCCCTGGAAAGCACCCCTCCCCAAAGAGGTCCGCACCCATATCGCCGTGGCGAAGGCATTCACAATTTATGCGGTATAAAAAATCCCGGCAGTTTCAAAAACTGCCGGGATCTTATTATGTCGCTTATCTCTGTACGCGGCCGGAGGCGTCGCCGCCGGCCAGCTTCTCCACTTCGGAGACGGACACGCGGTTGAAGTCGCCCTCCACCGAGTGCTTCAGGGCAGAGGCCGCCACGGCGAACTCAATGGCCGCCTGGCTATCCTTGCCGGAGAGGATGGAATAAATGAGGCCCGCGCCAAAGCTGTCGCCGCCGCCCACGCGATCCACAATGTGGAGGTGATAGGACTTGGAGAAGCAGTAATCGCTGCCATCATAGAGCATACCGGCCCAGTCGTTATCATTGGCGGAGATGGAGCTTCTCAGGGTGATAGCCACCTTTTCAAAGCCGAATTTGTCCATGAGCTGGCGGGCAACGGACTTATATGCCTCGTGATCCAGCTTGCCGCCATAAATGTCGGTGTTCTCGGCCTCGATGCCGAACACGTCCTTGGCGTCCTCTTCATTGGAGATGCAAACGTCCACATACTGGCAGAGCATGGTCATGGCCTCCCGGGCCTCCGCACGGGTCCACAGCTTGCCGCGATAGTTCAGGTCGCAGGAGATCTTCACACCGTGCTTTTTCGCCGCGATGCAGGCGTCGCGGCAGATTTCCACCAGATTGCCGCCCAGAGCGGGAGTGATGCCGGTGAAGTGGAACCAGTCGGCGCCCTCGAAGATGGCGTTCCAATCAAAGTCGGCGGGAGCCGCCTCGGAAATGGCGGAATGGGCGCGGTCATAAATGCAGACGCTGCCGCGCTGGGACGCGCCCTTCTCAAGATAATAGATACCCACGCGCTCGCCGCCGCGGACGATCTTCGTGGTATCCACGCCGAAATAGCGCAGGGAATCCACCGCCGCCTGACCGATGGCGTGTTTCGGCAGCTTGGTCACATAGCGGCTGTCCATGCCGAAATTGGCCAGGGACACGGCCACATTGGCCTCGCCGCCGCCAAAGGTGGCCTGCATCTGGTCATTCTGGAAGAAACGATAATACCCATTGGGCGCCAGGCGGAGCATGATCTCGCCAAATGTTACGATTTTAGCCATTCTGTCTTGCCTCCTTCACGATTGCAATGGACTGTTCGCACAGCGCGGTGATCTCGTCCCACTTCTGATTGTCAATGAGGTCTGCCGTGACCATATAGGAGCCGCCGCAGGCGCAGATGACCGGGGAGGAGAGATAGTCCTTGAGGTTTTTAAGACTGATGCCGCCGGTGGGCATGATCTTGAACATGGGGAAGGGCGCGGAAAGCGCCTTGATCTTGGCAAGGCCGCCGGACTGCTCCGCCGGGAAGAACTTCAGAACCTCCAGACCGAACTTCAGTGCGGCATGATAATCCGTGGCAGTGGTGCAGCCGGGATAGATGGGCAGACCCTTCTTCTGGCAATAGGCCACGATCTCGGGGTCAAAGCCCGGGGTGACGATGAACTCCGCACCGGCAGCGGCGGCGCGATCCACCTGCTCGGTGGTGAGGACGGTGCCGGCGCCGCAGATGATCTCCGGGCAGGCCTCTTTCATGAGCCGGATGGCGGTGTCCGCGCCGGAGGCACGGAAGGTGACCTCGGCCACGGGCATCCCGCCCCGACAAAGGGCATGGGCCAGCGCCGCGGCGTCCCGCTCCGGATGGTTCAGCTTGATCACCGGCACAACGCCGATGGCGGAAATGCGTGCATTCATATCAGACATGATGGGTTCTCCTTTATTCTGTGCTGTTTTATTGACAGCTTGGTTTTGGAAATTTCTGCTTCTATTATCCCTCAAAACAGGTTTCATTGCAATAGAATGCGGAAGAAATCTTTCTTAATCGCGCAGCTATGTTTACACGTGGTTCTGCACAAGCCAGGAAAGCGGCAGCGGGAACCATGCATGGACCGTGTGCTGCAGTTCTTCCGGAATTTCAGCAGAATAAATGGCCGGTGCATGACCAAAAAGAACGCGCATGGCAGTAAAACTGTCCCAGTTGATCTGTGGTTCTGCGTCTGTCATTTCGCAGCGGACGGTACCGTTTTCTATGCAAATTTCCAGTGTGCCATAGCCTTGAATGCCGATGGAAAGTGTGCCGTTCGGCAGAACAGTATCCCAGGCTTTTATACGCAGCAGGGCGCCCACTACGCGATCCCAATGATAGATTTTCCAGTTATCATTATCAATGGGGGACCAGTTTTCTGCGATAGCGGCAAGGCTCCGGGCTGCAGCTTTCTGCCAGGGTGCCAGAAGCACGGTTACTTCTTTCGCATGCTGTTCGGTGATCCAGCTGTGGATCATCTCGCCTGCATCCACACCCTCTGCCGGGAAGCATTCGGTGATGCTGCGGCTCTTGGCTCTGGCGCAGAGATAACCGGCAAATTGTCCCTCCGCCGTCAGTGCGGCATAAGGGATGGTGTTCTCGGACAAACAGTAGAGATAGAATTCTTCCGGTGCACGATGGCAGTAAAGAGGCTGTGCATCATGAAGTGCCCTGGCCGCTGTCAAATAGTTCTGATCGTGCTCACCGATGGGCACGAAATGCAGCGGCGGCTCCTGTCCTGCAAAGTGATGACGAATATTGGTATCAGAAATTTCATAGGATAACAGAATGCCGGTTTTTTCATAACCATAGTATTGATACCGCTGGCGCAGGCCGCCCAACCAGGAAAGGTCTGTACCGTCTGTCAGCATCTCCTCGTCTACGCGGTTCATCAGCGCCTTCATCCATCCGCGTCCCCGATCGTTGGGATGGGACGACACACCGCCGATACCGCCCAACTTCAAAACCGTGTCGCCTACCTGCATTTCAGCGGGAAACAGGCCCACGATGGCACGAATCTTGCCGTTTTCCCGCACGGCAAAGTTACAGCGCATTTTTTCCTCCGTAGGCTGATAAATCAGCGGAATCATACTGCGGAATTCCATGGGACAATGTGCGGTGCTGAATACCATATTAAGAAAATCGGTAGCATCTTCATAATCGCAGGCGGATAATCTGATCAGTTCCATAAAAAGGCTCCTTTCGGGCAGGGAATCTTTTCTTCAGTATACCAGAAATCTGGAAACTCAGCAACGAAAACCGGAAAAAAAGAATCTGCCCTCCGGAGGGAGGGCAGGCGAAGTTATCGACGCAGTTTTTGACAGTATTGCGTACAGAGTCTATCCGTACATTCGCTGCACTGCAGCGCCAGATTCGATTTGTCCCAGAAACGCTCCGGGTACATCATCACACACAGCTCCCACACCAGCCAGGCCAGAATGGCCGTGCCCGCCAGGGACAGGGCATAAAACCCGCCGATGAAGAGCAGCGGGGAGAACATCATGAGATGATCCCAGTTAAAAATGCGGCAGGTGGTGCAGCAGCGGTTTTTCAGAATCAACCGGAAGGGACACCAGATCAGCACGCAGATGAGATCGCACACATAGAAGATGACGGAGCAGAGGAATACCATGGGCTTTGTCAGCACGCCGAGCCAATAGAGCACCCCGATCACAAGGAGCAGCGCACACCAGAGAAGCATCACCTGGTACGCGGCCTTGGTGGTGGTCACCACATGATCATGCAGGGCCTGGTAATTGATTTTCTCCCGGATGGGGCGGAAGCGATTGGCAAAGAGCTTCATGGAACCAAGCGGGAGCTTGTTCCGAATGGGGAAGATCTGCAGGATCATATCGGCGAGCCAGACACCCCACAAAAGATGCAGCAGCGAGAAGCGCGAGAAAAATTCTCCCCGTTCCAGCACGGAAAACTGCTCCGGCCGGAACAGCAGCAGGCCGACGCAGCACAAAAGGATCACACAGCGCAGAACCAGACGGATCAGATAAGAACGGCGTATTTCAGACATGAAAACCACCTCGGTTAAGAATCAGCTTGAAGTGAATAAAAATACTATATCACAAATAAATCTTCTTTTCAATTTTCAAAAACCGTCAAATTTTCGGAAAATTTCTCTCCCATTTCCCGGGAAAATGCCGAGGCGCCCGGAAAGGGCGTTTTTTGTAAAAAAGAAGCGTGGTTTCTTCTGATAAATATTGACAAGATTCCCGCAATCGAATATAGTATTATTATACGGATTGCATAGGTTTCTCAAATACATACAAGGAGTTAAGGTGATATGATGTACATGGACGACTACAAGCGCTGGCTGGCTGCCGATCTGGAGGATGCGGCGCTCACCGCCGAACTGCAGGCCATCGAAGGCCAGGAAGAAGAAATCAAGGATCGTTTCGCGGTTGCACTGAAATTCGGCACGGCGGGTCTGCGCGGCGTGCTGGGCGCCGGTACCAACCGGATGAATATCTATGTGGTGCGCCAGGCCACCCAGGGCCTTGCCAACTGGGTCAAGACCCAGGGCGGAAACCAGCTGGTGGCTGTTTCCTACGACAGCCGCATCAATGCCGACGTGTTTGCCAAAGAGACCGCCCGTGTGCTGGCGGCCAACGGCATTAAGGTTCGCATTTATGACGCGCTGATGCCTGTTCCCGCGCTGTCCTTCGCCACCCGTTTCTATGGCGCCAATGCCGGCGTCATGATCACGGCCTCCCACAATCCCGCCAAGTATAACGGCTATAAGGCCTATGGCCCCGATGGCTGCCAGATGACCGATGACGCCGCCGCCGTGGTCTATGCCGAGATCCAGAACACCGACATCCTCACCGGCGCCAAGCTCATCTCCTTCGAGGAGGGCGTGGCACAGGGTCTCATCGAATATGTAGGCGACGAGTGCAAGGAAGCACTTTACGACGCCATCAAGGCTTGCTCTGTCCGTCCCGGTCTCTGCAAGACCGCGGGCCTGAAGCTGGTGTATTCTCCGCTGAACGGTTCCGGCCTGGTGCCCGTTATGCGGATTCTCCGTGATATCGGCATCGACGATATCACCATCGTGCCGGAACAGCAGTATCCGGACGGCAATTTCCCCACCTGCCCCTATCCGAACCCCGAGATTTTCGAGGCACTGCGCCTGGGTCTGGAGCTGGCCAAGAAGACCGGCGCAGACCTGATGCTGGCCACCGACCCGGATGCCGACCGCGTGGGCATCGCCATGAAGTGCCCGGACGGCTCCTATGAGCTGGTGTCCGGCAACGAAGTGGGCGTGCTGCTGCTGGACTACATCTGCGAGGGCCGCATCGAAAAGGGCACCATGCCAAAGAATCCCGTGGCCGTGAAGAGCCTGGTCTCCACGCCTCTGGCCGACGCGGTCGCCGCCAACTACGGCGTTGAGATGCGTAACGTCCTCACCGGCTTCAAGTGGATCGGCGACCAGATCGCCCGTCTCGAGGCAGCAGGCGAGGTGGAGCGCTTCATCCTGGGCTTTGAGGAGTCCTATGGCTATCTGGCCGGCCCCTATGTCCGGGATAAGGATGCCATCATCGGCTCCATGCTGATCTGTGAAATGGCGGCCTATTACCGTTCCATCGGCTCTTCCGTGAAGGAGCGCCTGGAGGCTATTTACGCTAAGTACGGCCGTTACCTGAATAAGGTGGATTCCTTTGAGTTCCCGGGCCTGTCCGGTATGGACAAGATGGCCGGCATCATGTCTGACCTGCGGAAGAATCCTCCCGCAGAGATCGGCGGATACAAGGTCGTGAAGGTCACCGATTATCAGAAGACCGAGGAGACCGGTCTGCCCGCCGCGAACGTGCTGGTTTATGGTCTGGATGGCGGCGCCACCGTCATCGCCCGTCCCTCCGGCACGGAGCCCAAGATCAAGATCTATTACACCACGCTTGGTAAGGATCTCGCCGAGGCCGAGGCTCAGAAGAATGTCCTGGCCGAGGCCATGAAGCCGATTCTGGCATAAATTGACCGCATCGCAGGCGATTTCTCCGGGAATCGCCTGCTTTTTCTTTGGAGAGGAGGTCTGGCATATGGATATTACCCGGGCAAAAGAGATTGTACACACACTTGCAAGCGGCGTGGACCCTACTACGGGAGAACTGCTGCCAAAGGAAAGTGTTTTAGAATCACCTGACGTGATCCGTGCACTGTATACGCTGTTGGAAGCGGTGCAAACGGATTCTAAAGCAGTACATTCCATGTCAAGAGATGGATTGCAGAACGCTGGAAATCCTTGGACTGTCGAGGAAGAAACGCACTTGAAAGATGAGTTTCAGAAGAGAATGAAGATTTCTGATATTGCCAAGGCGCACGGGAGAACGAAAGGTGCTATAGAAAGTAGATTGAAATATATGGGAATGAAGGAGTGAACCCCCATGTTGGAGCTGATCGAGGCGGGGCGGGAGCAGGAGACTGTGCTCCGGAACCTGCTGGAAAAATATCTCTGCGAGTTCTCTCAGTGGGAACAACTGGACGTGGACGAAGACGGCCTTTACGGCTATGAATGGCTGGACTACTATTTTGCCGAAGAGCCCCGCCATGCCTATCTCATCCGGGTGGACGGAAAACTGGCGGGACTTGTGATGGTAAGCAATTATCCCGAAGTGCCGGAGGAACCCATGGATTATGCCATTTCCGAGTTCTTCATCCTGCCCAAATACCGCAGACAGGGCTATGGAAAGGCGGCATTCTTCCGGGTGCTGGATCTCCATCCCGGCAAATGGCAGCTGAAGCGCCACCCGAAGAACCGGGAATCTGTGTATTTCTGGAATCAGGTGATCGCGGAATACACCGGCGGGAAGTACCGCCTGGTGGAGGCCTATCCAAACGAGGCCGTCAACTACTGCGACGGCACGCCCGCAGACGTGTTTTTCTTTGAGAATTGAATCTGTCAAAATCGCCGTCCCGCGGGACGGCGATTCCTTTTTGGGGCTTGCATCAGATCAAACACTGTGATAAAATAACGAAGGATATATAACGAATGTTATTCTGGAGGAACGAGGAATGCCGCCGAAAGTGAAAGTGACCAGAGAAGAGATCGTGGAGGCCGCCCTGGCGCTGGTGCGGGAGAGCGGGGCAGAGGCACTGGGCGCCAGAACCATTGCCGCCCGGCTTCATTGCTCCACCCAGCCGGTGTTTTCCAATTTTGTCAATATGGAGGAGCTGCACCATGCGGTGACAGAGGCGGCGTACGAACGATATTTCGGGTATCTGGAGGCAGAGAGGGCCCGGGGCGTGTATCCGCCGTATAAAGCCTTTGGCATGGCCTATATCCGGTTCGCGGGGGAGGAGCGGGAGCTCTTTCGACTTTTGTTCTTCCGCGACCGAAAGGAGGAGGGCGTACCGCTCAGGGCGGACTGGATGGCCTCGATAGAGCTCATCATGCAGGCAAACGGCTTTTCCCAGGAAATGGCCGAACGTCTGCACATGGAACTGTGGGTGGCGGTTCATGGGATCGCCACGCTGACGGCCATGTCCTTCCTGTCGCTGGATGAGGAACAGATCAGCAGGATGCTGACGGATATTTATCAGGGCGTCCGGCAAAAACTGAAGGAGGAGGCGTCTGTATGATTGCGATTGAAACCAGAGATTTGACCAAAACCTATCGGGATGTGACCGCGGTGGATCATCTGAATCTCACGGTGCAGAAGGGGGAGCTTTTTTCTCTTCTGGGCGTCAACGGCGCCGGGAAAAGCACCACCATCCGGATGTTCTCCTGCCTGACTGCGCCCACCGGGGGCGACGCCCTTCTTCTGGGAAAGAGCGTGGTCCGGGACGCCGCCGCCGTGAAGGCGCTCATCGGCGTGTCGCCTCAGGAGACCGCCGTGGCCCCGGGCCTCACCGTGCAGGAAAATCTGGAGCTCTTATGCGGCATCCACGGCATTTCGAAAGAGAAGCGGCCGGGGAAGATCGCGGAACTCACGGAGCGCCTGGGCCTCACCGCCGTGCTGCGCCGGAGGGCGGGAAAACTGTCCGGTGGGATGCAGCGGCGGCTCAGTATCGCCATGGCACTGATCAGCGAGCCGCAGATTTTATTCCTGGATGAGCCCACCCTGGGCCTGGATGTGTTGGCGCGGGCGGAGCTCTGGGATCTGATCCGCGCCCTCAAGGGACAGATCACCATCCTCCTCACCACCCATTATATGGAAGAGGCCGAGGCTCTTTCCGACCGCATTGCGATTATGAAGGATGGCCGCCTGCTCCGCTGTGACACGGCGGCGCGACTGATGGAGCTGACCGGGACAGACCGTTTTGAAGAGGCGTTTATCCGCATCGTAAAGGAGGAAACGATATGAGGCTTTTGGCATTTGCGGGCCGCACCGCCAAAGAGATCCTGCGGGATCCTTTGAATCTGGCCTTTGGTTTGGGCTTTCCTCTGGTGCTGATCCTGCTGCTCAGCGCGATTCAGGCCAATGTGCCGGTGCCGCTCTTTGCGATCGAGCATCTGACCCCGGGTATCGCGGTGTTCGGCCTGTCTTTTCTGACGCTTTTCTCCGCCACTATGATCTCCCGGGATCGCAGCACGGCCTTTCTCCAGCGACTCTACACCACGCCGCTGACGCCTGCGGATTTTATTCTGGGTTATACCCTGCCCATGATCCCCATTGCCCTTTTGCAGTGCGTGATCTGCTATCTGGTCGGGATTCTCCTGGGTCTGCCGGTGACGGGGCGGATCCTGTATGCTGTGGCGGGGATCCTTCCGGTATCCCTGCTTTATATCGCGCTGGGACTTCTCTGCGGCAGTATACTCACCGATCGTCAGGTGGGCGGCGTCTGCGGCGCATTGCTCACGAATCTCTCCGCCTGGCTCTCCGGCGTTTGGTTTGATCTGGAGCTGGTGGGCGGTGTCTTTCAGAAGATCGCAGACGTGCTACCCTTTGTCCACGCGGTGGAGCTGAGCCGCGCCCTGCTGGCGGGGGATTCCGCCGGTGCCTTCCCGCATCTTCTTTGGGTGCTGGGCTATGCGGCGGCACTGATGCTTCTGGCGGTCTGGCTGTTCCTCCGGCAAATGCGGCGGCAGTGAGAAAAACAAAAAAATCCATTTTTTCAAAAAGACAGGCATCTCATCCCCCGGGTGCCCGTCTTTTTTCCTTTTTCTGCATTTGGACTATCTTTTTCTCTGAAAATACGGTATAATACCTTTCATCAGGAATCCGGGCGGAGATGGGAAATTCTCTGCCTGCAATTTGGAGGAACTATGCTGGAATTCATTACAAATGTGAACCAGATGCTGTATGATTTCATCTGGGGCGTGCCGGCCATTGTCTGCATTCTGGGCGTGGGTCTTTATCTGGCGATCCGCACCAATTTCCTGCAGATCCGGAAATTCGGCTATGCCATGAAACATACCATCGGCCGCATCTTTGATAAGACCAAGGCCGCGGACGGCGCCATGACGCCCTTCCAGGCGGTGTGCACCGCGCTGGCCGCTACGGTGGGCACGGGCAATATCGCCGGTGTGGCCGGCGCAATCGCCATCGGCGGCCCCGGCGCCGTGTTCTGGATGTGGGTCTCCGCCCTTCTCGGCATGGGCACCAAGTTCGCCGAGGTGACCCTGGCCGTGCATTTCCGGGAGCGCAATGCCAAGGGCGACTATGTGGGCGGCCCCATGTATTACATCAAAAACGGTCTGGGCAAAAAGTGGATGTGGCTGGCCTATCTCTATGCCTTCTTCGGCATCTGCGCCGTGTTCGGCACCGGCAATGCCACCCAGGTGAACACCATCACCGCCTCCATCAACACCGCCCTCATCCATTATTCCATTCTTTCACCCGACGGTACGGGCCTCTCGAATCTCCTCATCGGCATTCTGATCTGCATTCTGGTGGCGCTGATCCTCATCGGCGGCATCAAGCGCATTGGCAAGGTCTCCGAAAAACTGGTGCCTGTGATGGCGCTTCTTTATATCCTGCTGGGTCTCGGCCTTGTGGTGTTGAAGATCGATCAGGTGGGCATGGTCTTTGGCGCCATCTTCCGCGGCGCGTTCCAGCCCTCCGCCGTCACCGGCGGCATCGTGGGCAGTATGTTCCTCAGCATGCAGAAGGGCATCGCCCGCGGCATCTTCTCAAACGAAGCCGGTCTCGGTACCGGTTCCATCGCCCATGCCTGCGCCGACACGAAGGAGCCGGTGCGCCAGGGTATGTTCGGCATCTTCGAGGTCTTTATGGATACCATCGTGGTCTGCACCCTCACGGCGCTGATCATTCTTCTCAGCGGCACGCCCGTCACCTATGGCCAGGCCGCCGGTGCGGAACTGACCATCAGCGGCTTCACCACAGTGTACGGCAGCTGGGTGTCCATCTTCACCGCCATTGCTATGTGCTGCTTCGCGTTCTCCACCATCATCGGCTGGGGCCTTTACGGCGCCCGCTGTGCCGAGTTTATTTTTGGCAGTAAGATCCTGCTGCCCTTCTATGTGGCTTACGCCCTGATCTCCATCGTGGGCGCCACCGTAGATCTGGGCCTCATCTGGAGCATCAGCGAGACCTTCAACGGCTTTATGACCGTCCCCAACCTGATCGGCGTGTTCCTGCTCACTCCCGTGGTGGTCTGGCTGATGAAAGAACACTTCCGGAAGGAAAAGAACTGAGTCCGGATTTCGCATCCTGTGCCTGTCACAGGATGCGATTTTTTTGTTCTCCGCGGCGGGACAGACCGTTGACAGGGACTTCCTCCCTGGTGTATACTGTCGGAAGTTGAACCTGCAACATCTTTTGCGGAGGAATCGTATGCTGAACCGCTTTTCCCGTTTTTCCCTTGCCATCTCCGAGATCGACCGATGCTGGCACAAGCTGGCCGCGGAGGAAATGGCCAAATATGAGCTCAACAGTCCCCACGCGGTGTATCTCACCACGCTCTATCACCATGCGGAGGGCATCACCGCCGCGCGTCTGGGGGAGCTGTGCCGGAAGAACAAGGCGGATGTGTCCCGTATGGTGGGGATTTTGGAGAAGCGGGACCTGGTACGGCGGGAGGCCGTGGGCGGCAATCTCTACCGCGCCCGTCTGCTTTTGACTCCCGAGGGACGACAGGCGGCACAACAGGTGCAGGAGCGCGCCGCATTGGCGGTGGAGCTGGCCGGCTCCGGTCTCACCGATCAGGATCGGGAAGTGTTCTATCGTTGTCTGGAGCAGATCGCCGTAAATCTGCAAACCCTGAGCCGGGACGGACTCCCGGAGCGCTGAGTCGATATCCGAAAGGATCATGGAAAGGTGAACCATATGAGAACGGTGAAAATTGTGGCGGATTCCTCTGCGGATCTGCTTGCCCTTGAGAACATCCCCTTTGCATCCGCACCGCTGAAGATCGTGGCGGGGGAGCGGGAATTTGTGGACAATGCCGCGCTGGACGTGGACGGTATGGTGGACTGGTTTGACAGCTATAAGGGCAAATCAAAGACCTCCTGCCCCAGCACCGGCGACTGGCTGGCGGCCTTCGGCGACGCGGAGGAAGTGTACTGCGTCACCCTCACCAGCGGCCTGTCCGGCAGCTATAACGCCGCCTGCGCCGCGGCGCAGCTCTATGAGGATGCCCATCCCGGCAGACTGGTCTTGGTGGTGGACTCCCTCTCCGCCGGGCCGGAACTGGTGCTGCTCATCCGGAAACTGGGGGAGTATCTGGAGAAAGATCTGCCCTTTGAGGAGATCCGCCGGAAGATCGAGACATACAAGGAGTCTACCGGCCTGATCTTCATGCTGGAATCTCTGAAAAACTTTGCCGCCAACGGCCGAGTCTCCCCGGCGGTGGCGAAGATCGCGGGCGTTCTGGGCATTCGCGTCATCGGCAAAGCCAGCGATGCCGGCACCCTGGAGCCCACCAATAAATGCCGGGGCGAGGAAAAGTCTCTGGCCACCCTCCTGAACAATCTGAAGGCTGCGGGCCTTAAGAAGGGCCGGGTGATGATTGCCCACTGCCGGAACGAGGTGGCGGCCCAGGAGATCCGCCGCATGATCCAGGAAACCCTGCGTCATGCCGAGGTGAAAATCCACGCCTGTCGGGGCCTTTGCAGCTATTACGCCGAAAAAGGCGGCCTGCTCATCGGCTTTGAGAAGTTTTAAGCAGACGATTCTTTCCCGGAATCCTGTCGAATTCCGATTTTTTTGAGAAAACGATATAAAAATTCACAAAACCGCTTGCCGATTCCTTTCAAAAAATGTATACTGTAGCCAGAGTGCTGAGGCCTGATTCTGGGGCCTCTCTATCCGACCGTATCCACCATGTTGAGAAAGGAGCAATCGAGATGAGCGAATTCCGTAAAGTGATCACGAAGCCCGGCGAGGTCATCGATTTCGAGACCGTGTTTGAGGAACATCCCCGGATCCGCACCGGCGTGCCCACAAAGGCCGGTAAATGCGAGCGCCTTGCGTACACCACGGCAGTCTATGAGGACGGCAAGACCTATCAGAAATACTGCTATGTCTATCTGCCCTACGGCTATGACCCCGAGGACAAGGAAAAGAAATATAACGTCCTCTATTTCCAGCATGGCAACACCTGTGACCCGCAGATCTTTGGCGTGGGCGGCAACAAGCCCATGATCGATATGCTCTTCGAGTCCGGTGAGATCGAGCCCTGCATCATGGCCTTTATCACCTATTATATGGATCCCGAGGGCGATTATGGCGAGCGTGTGGTCTCCGGCCGCGTGGCGGCAGGCGACGGCGGCTGGCCCGAGATCAAGGGAAATTACTACAAGGAGATTGTCGAGGACATCATCCCCCTGGTGGAGATGAAGTACAATACCTACCTCACCGATCCCTCCCGGGAGGGCATTCGCGCCACCCGCGACCATCGCGCCTTCACCGGTTATTCCCGCGGCTGCGGCTGTACCTGGAATATTATCAGTAAGGATTTCGAGTATTTCCGCTGGTACGCGCCCATGAGCGGCCACATCGGCGCCGGCAAGCCCCGGGGCGAGACCCCCACGGAGGCCGAGGTCTATGACTTCCTCACCGCTGGCATGCAGAAAAATCCCGAGCTGCCCTTCTTTATCTATGCCTCCTGCGGCAATCCCGACGCAGAGGAAATGAAGCGCCAGATGAAGTTCGTCACCAAGTTCGACGGCTTCTCCTACGGTACGGATCCTGTGAAGAATAATATCTATTTTGCCATCTCCGATTTCTACCACACCGACTTCCTGGTGCCGTATTATCTCTGGAATTCCATGAAAGTGCTTTTCAAGGGAATTTGAGCCCTGTCATAAGGAAAAACCCCCGGCCGGATGGCCGGGGGTTTCGTATTTCTGATTACAGCTTATTGATATCTGCCTCGGTGATCATGTGGAAGCCGGCGTTCGTCAGGACTGCCTCTGCGGCGGCGTTATCCTCCACGCGCAGCACCACATAGGCATGACGCTCCGTTCTTGCCATAAAGGCGTAGAGGTATTCCACGTTGATATCCGCGTTGTCCAGCACCTCCAGAGCAGAGGAGAGCTTGCCGGGCTGGTCGCCGATCTTCACGCCCACCACGTCGATGACCTTCAGAAGATAGCCGGCGTCCCGCAGAGCCTTTTCTGCGGTGACCTCGTCATTGACGATGAGACGCAGAATGCCGAAGTCATTGGTTTCCGCGATGGAAAGTGCTCTCAGATTCACTTCGTTATCTGCCAGGATTTTCGTCACGGGGACGATGGTGCCTCTTTTGTTCTGCACAAAAATCGTTAACTGCTTGATGGCCATATCTGACAACTCCTTTCAATGAAACCCTTTATTTCAGATCAGCTTGCGCTTGTCGATGACACGGACGGCCTTGCCTTCGCTGCGGGCGATGGTCTTGGGCGCCACCAGATGCACTGCCGGATTGATGCCCAGCATGGCCTTCATGGCGTTGGCCAGGGACTTCTCCATGGTGAGGATCTCGCTGACCTTATCGGTGAACTGATCGGGGCTCATTTCCACGTTGACCTCGAAGGTGTCGTTGTTGCGGACGCGATCCACCACGATCTGGTAGTTGGGCTGATAGCCCTCGTTCAGGAGGACGGTTTCGATCTGGCTGGGGAACACGTTGACGCCGCGGATGATGAGCATATCGTCGGTTCTGCCCATGGGCTTTGCCATCTTGATGAGGGTGCGGCCGCAGGAACACTTTTCGCGGGACAGCACGCAGATATCGCGGGTGCGGTAACGCAGGAGGGGGAAGGCCTCCTTATCAAGAGAGGTGAACACCAGCTCGCCCTTGCTGCCCTCGGGCAGCACTTCACCGGTGTCCGGATCGATGATCTCGGCGAAGAAGTGGTCCTCGTTCACGTGCATGCCGGTCTGCTCGCTGCATTCGAATGCCACACCGGGGCCGGTGGTCTCCGTAAGACCATAGATATCATAGGCCTTGATGCCAAGGGAGGCCTCGATGCCGCGGCGCATTTCCTCGGTCCAGGGCTCTGCACCGAAGATACCGGCCTTCAGCGGGATCTGGTCGGGGGTATAGCCCTGTTCCTTCAGGGTCTCGCCGATATAGGCGGCGTAAGAGGGCGTGCAGCAGAGAATGGTGGCGTTTAAGTCCATCATGAACTGGATCTGCCGCTCGGTATTACCGGAGGACATGGGCAGCGTCAGACAGCCCACCTTGTGAGAACCGCCGTTGAGGCCGGGGCCGCCGGTGAACAGGCCGTAGCCGTATGCCACCTGGCAGACATCCTCGTTGGTGCCGCCTGCGGCCATGATGGCGCGGGCGCAGCAGTCCTCCCAGAGGTTGATGTCATTCTGGGTGTAGAATGCCACCACGCGGCGGCCGGTGGTGCCGGAGGTGGACTGGATGCGGACACAGTCCGCAAGGGGCTTTGCCAGGAGGCCGTAGGGATAGGCGTCCCGCAGATCGGCCTTTGAAAGGAAAGGCAGCTTGTGGAGATCATCGATGCTCTGGATGTCTGCGGGCGTGACGCCCTTTTCCTCCATGAGATTGCGGTAATAGGGCACGTTTTCATAGACGTGCTTCACCTGTTTGACGAGTTTTTCCGACTGGAGTTTCCGCATCTCCTCGCGGGACATGGTTTCAATTTCTTTCTGGTAATAATTCTGTGCCATATGTGTGACCCTTTCCTGCTTTGCCCGGGGGATTCCCCGCGGCGTACTTTAGAAACTCGGTTTGCAAAGAAAAAACGTCCTCTGCATTCCGATGAAGAATACAGAGGACGAGATGATCAGATCCCGTGGTACCACCTCAGTTCGCCGCGCTCTCGCGATTGCGGCCTTGTCAGGTACTGACATACCTTAGTTCTGTAACGGGAACACCCGTTGCCTCCTACTAGGGATCGCTCCCATTCAGGGCACTGCTAACAGAATGAATTCGAGAAGGACGCCCCCCTTGCCTCGCACCATCCGGCAATTCTCTTGGCGGTTCTTTCCAACCTACTGGTTTCTGCTCCACGCATTTGCGGTATACAACGTATTTGGTTGATGAAAACGATTTTACTACGGTAAAGAGGAAAAGTCAAGGGGTTCGGAAAACTTTTTTTCAGCAGCATTTTCCCGCTGCCCGCAGTTCTTCCGTCACTTCCATGACGGCCTCATGCTGGAGGGTGAAGCGATAGGGCGGCACGTCCAGGGGTGCGCCGCAGCCGGGCGCCAGAATAAAGCGGTCCTTGCCCACGGCGTTCACGGCGTCGCGGCAGCGCTGCTTTAAGCGTTCCTTCACTTCCTCGCGGTCGTTTGAGGCGCTGTAGTAATCGCTCCACATCTCGATGCCGCCGATGAAGATCTTCCGGTCGTCCACCAGTTTGGCGGCGTCGGCGAAACTGGTGCAGTCCGGTGCGCCCCAGATATCCTCCCAGGTGAGGGCCTGGACAGGATAATCCACAAAGCGGTGGAAGGAGAGCTTTCCGCTGCCGTGGACGTGGAACATATTGAACCACATCTTCCGGTTCGCGGCCTCGATGAGCTTCAGATCATAGGGGCGGCAGAACTCATCAAATGCGGCGTCGTCCAGCCAGTCGTCGGTGGCATAGTGGGAGGCAATGAACATCCCGTCCACGCCAATCTCCGCCAACGCCTCGATCCAGCGCACGTTCTGCTCGTTGATGATTTCCAGCGCATCATGTAGCTCCTGCCGGTGGTATTCCATACCGGCCAGGACACATTCGTTCCAGCCAAAGGTCAGAATATCCTTATAGAAGGAGAGATCCGTAAAGGTGGTGCCCACGATGGGGACGGTGCCCTGGAAGTGGTCGATGACAATCTTGGTGGCCTCCAGCTGGCGGCCCAGATTGCCCTCCGTCACAGAGATAGGACGGAATTTCTTGAAATCCGCAGGGTGATTGATCACCTGATGCACCACCTTGGGCATCCAGACCAGGGGATCCTGGGAGTATGCCACCTCCACGCCGAAGTTCTGGGCGAAGAAGAGGGTGTTGTACATCATCTTCACAAAGTCAAAGTGGTTGTTTTCCGTAAAATCAATGATGGCCTTGGCCAGATCCTTGGGGTTTTTATCCACCATGGGCATATGCCACCAGGCAGACTGACAAATCTGATCCACGGGCTTGCCCGCGATCATGGCGCGAATACGTTCTGTTGATGTCATAGCGGTATTCTCCTTTTCCGGATGCTTGGTTCTTATTCTCAGACTAGCACAAAAAACGGGAAAAAGCAAATGGAATCTGGCAAAAAACGGAAGTTCCGGGGCGGGAGGCTTATTTCTTGTCAAAAAGCGCCCTTCTCTCGGTGGAGTGGCGCATCATCGCCCGCATGCCCTCCACGTCCTCTTCCTCCAGCATGGTTTTCAGACGGGTAAACTGGGTAAGGAAGAGATCCATCTGCTCCAAAAGCGCGGACTTGTTTTCCAGGAAGAGCTCGCTCCACATCAGGTCGTTGATCCGGGCGATGCGGGTCAGATCCCGGAAGGAGTCGCCGGTGAACTGCTCCATGTGCTCCTTGTCGTTGCAGGTCATCAGCGTGATGGCGATGCAGTGGGTCAACTGGGAGAGGAAGCCGATCATCTCGTCGTGCTCCTCCGGGGACAGCGTGGCCACATGGGAAAAGCCCAGAAGCCGCCCCAGCTCCATACAGGTTTCGATGGCCTCGGGGGTGTTGCGCGCTGTGGGCGTGACGATGTAGTTGGCGCCCGAGAACATCCGGTCGGTGCTGTTCTCCACGCCGGACACCTCCCGGCCCGCCATGGGATGGGCCGCGATGAACTCCACATCCGGCCGCAGCATCCCCTGGATGCGATAGACGATGCTGCCCTTGACGCCGGTGACGTCCGTGATCAGGGCCCCGCTTTTGAAAAGACCCTGATACTGTTCGATCCATTCAACAAACGTATGGGGATACAGGGCGAACACGATGAGATCCGCCGCGCCGACCAGCTCCGGGTCGGGCTGGGTGGAGCCCTCGTCAATGATGCCCTCCCGGATGGCGTAGTCGATGTCCCGCTGTTCCAGCGTGATGGCGCTGATCGGGAAGCCAAAGCGCCTTAAGACCCGGGCATAGCTGCCGCCGAGTAAGCCCAGGCCGACGATCAAAATCCGTTTTGAGATATCTACGATCATGAGTATTTCCCCTTTTTATGGATTCTTATAATTTTTCCGCCAGATCCAGGATCAGGCGCTCGGTCTTTTCCCATCCGAGGCAAGGATCCGTGATGGATTTGCCGAAGACATGCTCCCCGGCGCTCTGTGCGCCGTCCTCCAGATAGCTCTCGATCATGAGGCCCTTCACCAGACGGCGGATGGTGGCGTTCTGGTTGCGGCTGTGAACGATGTCCTTGGCGATGCGGATCTGCTCTAAATACTGCTTGCCGGAATTGCTGTGGTTGGTGTCCACGATGACGGAGGGGTTTGTGAGATTGGATTTCTCATAAAGCTCCTCCACCCGCAGAAGATCCTCGTAATGGTAGTTCGACACGTTTCTGCCGCTGTAGTCCGTATAGCCGCGGAGGATCGCGTGGGCATAGGGGTTGCCGGCGCTGGTGACTTCCCATCCCCGGTAGAGGAAGGTGTGACCGGACTGGGCCGCCACGATGGAGTTCATCATCACACCCAGGTCGCCGCCGGTGGGGTTCTTCATGCCTACAGGCACCTCGATGCCGCTGGCGGTGAGGCGATGCTGTTGGTTCTCGACCGACCGGGCGCCCACGGCATGATAAGAGAGGAGATCCGAGAGGTATTCGTAGTTCTCCGGATAGAGCATTTCGTCGGCGCAGGAGAAGCCATAATCTCGCAGCGCGGCCAGATGCAGCTCCCGAATGGAGACAAGACCGCGGTACATATCCGGCTTTGCCTCCGGATCGGGCTGGTGCAGCATGCCCTTATAACCCTGTCCGGTGGTGCGGGGCTTATTGGTGTAGATGCGGGGAATGAGGATGATCTTCTCCGCCACCTGTTCCTGGATTCTGCGGAGTCTTGCAATATATTCCAGCACGGGCTCGCTGTGATCGGCGGAGCAGGGGCCGATGATCAGAAGAAACTGGTCGCTGTGGCCGTCGAACACGGCGCAGATGCGCCGGTCGCGCTCTGCCTTCTCCTGTGCCATGCGTTCGCTTAACGGGAATTCTTTTTTGACTTCCTGGGGTTCCGGAAGCTTTCTGTGGATGGTCATGTGCATATGGGATGCCTTCTTTCGTGAAATGGTTCGGGGAAAAAGAAAAGTCCGCATTCGTTTGCAGTAAAATGGCACGACGAATACGGACTGTCCAATTTGTGGTTTGGCGAGAGAATCTATGGCGTTCTCTCGGACTTCACAGGATGCGGGCAGCCCTTGACAGATAATAATAGAAGTATGCAAACGGAATGGTCATGACTGCTCTCCTTCCTGAAAAAGTGTAAGCTCATTCTACACCGGTCATTTAGAAAATGCAAGTGGGAAATTGAAAAAAGTTTTAGCGCTTTATCAGAATAGTGCGGGGTGCGCTCATCGCTTTGCTCTTGCCCGGCGGAAGGCGGGCAGGGCGGCCTGTCCTTCCGGCGTGACAGGGCGCACCCACTTGCCGGAGTACATATGCCGCTGCATGAGGATGAACCGGATGGGCTCGTCAATATAGCAGCAGGCAAAGATCAAAAGATAGGGCAGACGGAACACCAGACCGCTGAGGCAGACGCAGGGCAGCACCATGGCATACATGAAGGAGATCTCCAGCACCGTGCCGGTGGTGGCGTCGCCGGCAGCGCGGTAGGTGTCGTTCATGGTCCAGTTGCACATCCGGATCACCGCGGCCACGCAGTAGATGGCCAGAAGTCCCGCGCCGATGCGCAGACTCTCTCCGGAGAGGGACATGATGGTGAGAACCGGCTTGTGCACCAGGAAAAGCGTCACGCAGACGCATAAAATGCAGCTGCCGCAGAGCAGCACCAGACGCTTGGCCCGCTCGTAGGCGGTGTCCAGTTCGCCGGCGCCCACACACTTGCCCACGAGAACCGAGGCGGCATTGGAGAATCCGGCGAAGAATCCGATGACAAGACCCTCCAGCGTGCGGAATACCGCCGTGGCGGCGATGGCCTCCTCGCTCTGGCGGCCCAGCACCATATTGGTGATCATGATGGCCACGCCGATGAAGGCTTCGTTGCAGATAATGGGGAAACAGCGCTGGAGATACAGCTTCACCGCGGCGCGGTTCCAGCGGAAATGATCCCGGAAGTGGAAGAGATAAGGGTATTTCTGAACTTTCGCCAGCAGAAGAATCACACTGGCGTTCACGACGGCGGCGATCACCGTGGCCAGCGCCGCGCCCTGCACGCCCATGGCAGGCAGACCGAAGCGGCCGTAAATCAGCACCCAGTTCAGCATCATATTGGTGAGAACCGACGCGATGGCCGCATAGAAGGGGATACGCACCCGCTCGGTAGAGCGCAGAAGCGCGCTCATGCCCATGGAGAGGATCTGGAAGGGATAGGCAAAGCCCACCACCCGCAGATAATCCGCGCCGATGCGCCGGATCGATTCCTTATCCGTATAGACCGTCATGACCCACTCCGGCGCCAGCGTGCCCAGACAGGCAAAGGTCAGCGCAACGATCATCATGAAGGTGATGGTGATGCCGTAGGAACGGTCGATGCCCGCGTCGTCCTTCGCGCCCCAATACTGGCTGAAGAACAGCATGCCGCCGCCCACAAAGCCCCAGTAACAACTGAACATCAAAGACGTGAACTGGGCACACAGACCCACCGCGCCCACCGTGGTCTCGCCCAGCGGGGCGATCATAATGGTGTCCACCATGGATCCGGTGGTGGTCAAAAGGTTCTGCAGCGCCACCGGCACCGCAATCACCGCGATCCTTCGGATAAAATCCCACCAGGGGAAGCTCTTTTTCTCAGGCATAACGTGTGGTTCCTTTCCCGCGTATTAGTAACAGTATAGTCGAGATCGGTCGGAATGTAAAGCGGGAAAGCGGGGAGAATTTGTGGGGTGACCGGCGGTGTAGGATCGATCGGGCAGGAACCCCTGCCTATAATAAAAGGCAAGCGCGTCCTCTTTCTTCGGTGTGTGATAACATCACGGAAGCCCCGCTTTCTCCCTGTTATAATAAGGCCATCAAGAAAAACAAGGAGGGCTGACGAATGGCAGCTATCAATATCAACAACCATAACTTCCAAAGCGAAGTGATCAATTCCGACAAGCCTGTTCTGCTGGACTTCTGGGCACCCTGGTGCGGCCCTTGCCGCATCGTAGCTCCTATGGTAGAGGAGATCGCAAAGGAGCGTCCCGATATCAAAGTCGGCAAAATCAATGTGGATGAAAATCCGGAGCTGGCAGCTCTGTTCCAGATTATGAGTATTCCCACGCTGGTGGTAATGGAAAACGGGAAAATCGTCAATCAGGCTATGGGAGCAAGACCCAAGGACGCAATTCTTGCGATGCTTTAAGGAGGCAAAGAAATGGGATTCTTCGATTTTTTGAAACAGCCTGACATCAATCAGGGCGTTATGGAGTATCGTAATACCAACGGAGCGACCCTTTTGGATGTACGCACGCCCCAGGAATACCGGGAAGGTCATATTCCCGGCAGCAAAAATGTGCCGCTGCAGCAGCTTGACAAAATAAGCTCTATAGCGGACAATCAGAATATCCCACTGTTTGTTTACTGCTATTCAGGCGGCAGAAGCCGTCAGGCAACCGCTATGCTGCAGCGGATGGGATATACCAATGTTCAAAATATCGGCGGTATTGCCGCCTATTCCGGAAAGGTGGAAAGATAACATGAAAGTTGTGATCGTAGGCGGCGTGGCAGGCGGAGCCACTGCGGCAGCAAGAATCCGCAGACTGAATGAGCAGGCTGAAATCGTTGTGTTCGAGCGGTCGGGCTATATTTCCTATGCCAACTGTGGTCTGCCGTACTATATCGGCGGTGTCATTGAAGATCCCGAAGATCTGACACTCCAGACCCCGGAGAGCTTCCTCTCTCGTTTTCGCATCCACATGAAGGTGCGGCATGAGGTTACCGCAATTCATCCTGACAGAAAGACCGTGTCCGTAAAGAATCTGGAAACCGGCGAAGAATTGGAAGAGCATTATGATAAGCTTCTTCTTTCTCCTGGCGCAAAGCCTGTATGGCCGGGCCTCCCGGGGATGGATAGTGACAGGCTGTTTACCTTACGAACTGTGGAGGACACGTTCCGGATCAAGGAATTTGTGGATCACCGGAAACCAAAGTCTGCCGTGATGGTTGGCGGCGGTTTCATTGGTGTTGAGCTGGCGGAAAACCTGCGGGAGCTGGGTATGGATGTGACGGTTGTCGAATTGAGTAAACAGTTGATGAGTCCTTTTGATGCGGACATGGCTGCTTTCATTCATGCAGAGATGAGAAAACACGGCGTCAAGCTGGCTCTGGGGAATGCTGTGAAGGGTTTTGAAGAAAAAGAGGACGGCATAGATGTGCTGTTAAATGACAATGCTCCGCTTCATGCCGATATGGTGATCCTCGCCATCGGTGTCAGCCCTGAATCCACCCTTGCGAAAGATGCCGGTCTGGCGCTTGGTGTCAAGGGCAGTATTCTGGTAAACGATCGGATGGAGACTTCCGTCCCCGACATCTATGCGGTTGGCGATGCGGTGCAGGTAAAGCACTATGTCACCGGAGCGGATGCGCTGATTGCTCTTGCCGGCCCGGCCAACAAGCAGGGAAGAATTGCGGCGGACAATATCTGCGGCGGCGACAGCCGTTACGCAGGCAGCCAGGGCAGCAGCGTGATCAAGATATTTGACATGACTGCAGCCACCACCGGCATCAACGAAACCAACGCCCGAAAATCCGGGTTGGATGTGGACACCGTGATCCTTTCTCCTATGAGCCACGCGGGCTATTACCCCGGCGGCAAGCTGATGACCATGAAGGTGGTCTTTGAAAAGGAAACCTATCGTCTACTGGGCGCTCAGATCGTGGGCTATGATGGTGTGGATAAGCGCATCGATGTGCTGGCAACTGCCATCCATGCCGGTATGAAGGCAACGGAACTGAAAGATCTGGATCTTGCCTATGCGCCGCCTTACTCCTCCGCCAAGGACCCGGTGAATATGGTGGGCTTCATGATCGATAATATCTCCAAGGGTTTGAAGCAGTGGCATCTGGCCGATGCCGCCATGCTGCCCCGGGACGGCAGTGTGACGCTGCTGGATACCCGGACGGTGGAGGAGTACAGCCGGGGACATATCGATGGCTTCCGGAATATCCCGGTGGATGAACTGCGGGAACGGATCGGGGAGATCGAAGCCGGAAAACCCGTCTATGTCATCTGCCAGAGCGGTCTGCGCAGTTATATTGCCACCCGGATTCTGGAGGGGTATGGCTTTGAAGCATACAATTTTGCCGGTGGCTTCCGGTTCTATGATGCGTTGATGAATGACCGGGCATTGATCGAAGCATCCTTTGCCTGCGGCATGGACAAGTAAGCCGTCAACCAGCGACCACGCTTTCCGAAGTTCGGAGAGCGTGGTTTTTTGTTGGGAAACGGTGATGTCATCACGGAAAATATCCTCCCATTCCGATATCGTGTGATCAGAAAGCAAATTTCTCTCAGAAGGAGGAAATTGACATGCCGGTTATCGGTTTGCCGAAATTGCCTGAGAACAGAAAAATGTCCGCCGCTGCGGCTGCAGCGGCGGACATTTGCTTATTGTTCGCTTAATTCTCTCAGTTTCGCTGTGTCAGTGATTTCCACAACGCCCCGGGACAGTTTGACCATACCTTCATTCTGGAAGTAGCGGAGCATCCGGGTGATGACCTCCCGGTGGGAGCCGAGATGGTTGGCAATGGATTCGTGGGTGATTTTCAACCTGTCAGTTCCTTCAATGGAAGCTTCCTCCAGCAAAAAGGCCGCAACCCGCTTATCCAGGCTTTTCCACATGATCTGTTCGATCAGCCACATGACATCCGAGAAGCGGGCAGCCATCAACTCATTGGTGTAATTGGCCACCGGTGCGGATTCGGACATCAGATTTTGATAAATCTCGGAGGGAATCATCCAAAGTTCGGTGTCCTTCTCTGCTTCGATGGTCACATCAAACTGAATGGAGCGCATGATGCAGGAGGCGGAGAACAAACACATATCCCGGTCAAACAGACGATAGATGGTGATCTCACGGCCCTCGTCTGAAAGAATGTATGCCCGGAGCTGACCGGATTTCACCAGAAGCAGACCGGTACAGTCCGTGCCGCCATTATGAATCATCGTTCCTTTGGCGGTCGTTTTGGTGATCAAAGCTTCGGATAATCTGTTCTGCTGAATCGTGCTCAGTTTGCTCCATATGGGAAAGTAATCTTGGAAGTTCATATTGTCCCCTCCTTACCAAACATCATTATATCTGCTTTATGGGCATATGTCAATTAGATTGTTGACATATGCCCATAAAGGGCGGTATAATGGGAATAGAAACGGAGTAGGGGTATTTTTATGTCGAGACGGATCAAGAGCAGACGGGTGTGTAAGCTTCCTGAGGTAAAAGCGTTTGTACCGGTTCCAGCAAGGGAAGAGAAGCTCCCTGTTGTTCTGACGGTCGATGAATATGAAGCGGTTCGTCTGATTGACAAAGAGGGTTTTAGCCAGGAAGTGTGCGGTATGTATATGCAAGTGGCACGGACTACTGTACAGCGCATCTACAACAATGCAAGAAAAAAGATGGCCGACAGTCTTGTGGAAGGGCGTCCTCTTAGAATTGAGGGCGGAGACTTCTGGGTTTGCGGCGAAGAGGATTGATTTTTTCTTTTGGAGGGGCAAATAATGCAGGGAGATGCCAGCCTTAAGCCGATGGGCGATGGCAGTCTGCGTTGGCATTGACCTTGCCGGACATTTACGGTGGTACGAGATTATCCGGTTGTGCGAGAAATTATGCGCCAACTACTTAAATAACTGTTAATAGAGCGATGTGGAACGAACCCACATCGCTTTTTTCTTGGGTGATGTCATCGCAGAAGGGTCCAGATTTTCCCGTATTCTACCCATCCCGTGCGATATACCGATCCTCGCTGCGCGATCCATTCTTCCCGGGACAAGCAGATCCACATCAACGTGTCGCCTCCACCAAATGGGTATTAGTCGATCATCTATGCTTTCGAAGGCAGATTTGCCGTATCTGAAAACAGTGACGGAGTAGAAACCATTAGACTAACGGAAATGTAACGCCGCCAAGGGAGAGTGTGTGCTCGCCTTTGGCGGCGTTATTTTACCTGGATTTCACATTCCTTGTATTTTCGATTTCACATGGCGCTCCTAAAATGATAACTGTACGAGGGAAATCCAAAAAGGAAACACTTGTCTGAAAGGAGACACTACCATGAAAAAGAAGATCGTTATGATGATGGCTGCGGTTCTGGCGCTTTTGCTGCTGACGGGCTGCGGCAGCAACAACGTCACCGGCTCTGTTGCCACCGATGGCTCCACCTCCATGGAGAAGGTGATCGGCGCGCTGGGCGAGGCATTCCAGAATGACACCGGCATCCGCTTTACTTACAATCCCACCGGCTCCGGCAGCGGCATCAAGGCCGTGCAGGAAGGCCGCTGTGATATCGGCCTCTCCTCCCGTGATCTGAAGGACGAGGAAAAATCCGCCGGTCTCACCGGCACCGTTCTGGCCTATGACGGTATCGCCATCATCGTGAACCCCGAAAACCCTGTCTCTGACCTGAGCGTGGAGACCATCGCCGAGATCTATACCGGCGAGATCACCAACTGGTCTGAAGTCGGCGGCAATGATGCGGAGATCGTTCTCATCGGCCGCGAAGCAGGCTCCGGCACCCGCGACGGCTTCGAGTCCATTACCGATACCGAGGACGCCTGCCAGTATCGTCAGGAGCTGACTTCCACCGGTGACGTGATCACTACGGTTTCCCAGAATCCCGGTGCCATCGGCTACGCTTCCGTGGCTTCCGTCAAGGACAGCGTGAAGGCCGTGACCGTGGACGGTGTGGCCCCCTCCGATGCCGCCATCCGGGACGGCAGCTATGTGGTGCAGCGTCCCTTCGTGCTGGTCACCAGAAGCGGTGAGGACCTGAGCGACGCCGCCCAGAAGTTCTTTGACTACATCACCTCTGCCGATGCCAACGAGATCATCGCCGCGGCAGGTGTGGTTTCCGCTCACTAAACGAATGCAGACGCGACGGTCATACTGCCGACCGTCGCTATCCTGCTGTGAGGAAAGACTGATGAAGAAAAATCAAGTTTTAGAAAAAATCATCCACGGGATCTTTCTGCTGCTGGGCCTCATTACGGTTGGCTCCGTCCTGCTGATCACGGTCTATCTGGTGATCTCCGGCATTCCCGCCATCCGTGAGATCGGTCTCATCGATTTCCTGTTCGGCAAAGAATGGGCGTCCACCGCCGCGGAACCGAAATACGGCATTCTGCCTTTTCTCCTGACCAGTATTTACGGTACTGCCGGTGCGATCCTGATCGGTGTGCCGGTTGGCTTTATGACCGCCGTGTATCTCTCCAAAATGGCATCCCCCAGGGTGAAATCCGTGATGCAGTCTGCGGTGAGTCTCCTGGCCGGTATTCCGTCCGTGGTTTATGGTCTGGTGGGTATGCTGGTGCTGGTGCCGGGCATCCGAAAGATCTTCCATGTGCCGGACGGCGCCAGTCTGCTGGCCGCCATTATTGTGCTGGCAATTATGATCCTGCCCTCCATTATCAAGATGTCCATCACCGCATTGGATGCCGTACCCAGGGAATACGAGGATGCGTCTCTTGCCCTTGGCGCAACTCCCATCGAGACCTACTTCAAGGTGTCCGTCCCCGCCGCCAAAAGCGGCATCGCCGCGGCGGTGGTGCTGGGTGTCGGCCGCGCCATTGGCGAGGCCATGGCGGTGATGATGGTGGCGGGGAATGTGCCGAATATGCCGGATTCTCTCTTCCAGAGTGTCCGCTTCCTGACCACCGCCGTGTCCAGCGAGATGGCCTATTCCAGCGGCCTGCAGCGGCAGGCGCTGTTCTCCATCGCACTGGTATTGTTCCTGTTCATCATGCTGACGGGCGCCACGCTGAACTTCTTCCTCAAACGGGAAAAGGAGTAACCTATGCTGAATCAATCGTTATCCAAAAAGAGAAAAGGCTTTGCGGTGCTGATGAAGGCGCTGATGCTGCTGTCGGCGGGTCTGACTGCTGCGCTGGTGCTCTTCCTGCTGCTCTATGTGCTGGGGAAGGGCGTTCCGGGCATCACCTGGGAGCTGCTGTCCACAAATCCCAGCTATCTGACGGAGCGCATCGGCATCCTGCCGGATATTCTGAATACCGTCTATATCGTGCTGGCAACGCTTGTGATCGTGCTGCCTCTGGGCGTGGGTGCGGCCATTTATCTCACCGAGTACGCATCCAATAAAAAAGTGGTTGGCGTTATCGAATATGCCGCCGAGACCCTTTCCGGCATTCCTTCCATCATCTACGGTCTGGTGGGTATGCTGCTGTTTTCAAACTCCATGGGCACCTGTCTGATGGCCGGTGCGCTGACGCTGGTGATCATGAACCTGCCCACCATTATGCGCACCACCCAGGAGAGCCTGAAAACCGTTCCCCAGTCCTACCGGGAAGGCGCCTTTGGTCTGGGCGCCGGAAAATGGCGGGTGGTCCGCACGGTGGTCCTTCCCGGCTGTGTGGACGGCGTCATCACGGGATGCATTCTGTCTGTCGGCCGGATCCTGGGCGAATCGGCAGCACTGCTCTTCACCGCCGGCTTTGCCCATGCGGTGAACGGTATCATTGACGGTCTGGCGGCGCCCGGCGCGACTCTGACCGTTGCCCTCTATGTCTACGCAAAGGAACAGGGAGAATTCGGCGTGGCTTTTGCCATCGCCGCCATTCTGATGGTGCTGACCGTTGTGATCAACTTTGCAGCGACTTTGGTGCAGAAGTATTTCGCAAAAAGGAGAAGTTTATGAGTATCATCTCTGCAAAAGACCTGTGCCTGTGGTACGGCGACCATCAGGCACTGAAAAATATCAATATCGAGCTCTCTGATCGGAACATTACCGCACTGATCGGCCCTTCCGGCTGCGGCAAGTCCACGTTTCTCAAGACCCTGAACCGCATGAACGACCTGATCCCCGGCGTGAAGATCACCGGCGACATCCGCTATGAGGGAACGGATATTTTCTCAAACGAAGTGGATGTGAACCAGCTCCGCAAGGAGATCGGCATGGTGTTCCAGAAGCCCAATCCCTTCCCTATGAGCATCTATGACAACGTGGCCTATGGCCCCCGTACCCACGGCATCACCAACCGTGTGAAGCTGGACGAGATCGTGGAGCAGGCCCTGCGGGATGCGGCCATCTGGGACGAGGTGAAGGACAGACTGAAGAAGAACGCCCTCGGGATGTCCGGTGGTCAGCAGCAGCGTCTTTGCATTGCAAGAGCGCTGGCCGTACAGCCGAAGATCCTCCTGATGGACGAGCCCACCTCCGCCCTCGACCCCATCTCCACCTCCCGCATTGAGGAACTGGTGATGGAACTGAAAGAGAAGTACACCATCATCATGGTGACCCACAATATGCAGCAGGCGGTTCGCGTGTCGGACGATACGGCATTCTTCCTGCTGGGCGAGCTGGTGGAATTCGGCAAGACCGATGACATTTTCTCACAGCCCGGGGATCCGCGCACCGAAGATTACATCACCGGCCGATTTGGTTAAGGAGGAGCATATGAGAAACCGATTTGATGAACAGCTTTTTGCGCTGAACCGGGAAATGATCGAAATGGGCGCCATGTGCGAGGAGGCCATTGCCTCCGCCGCCAAGGCACTTACCACCGGTGATATGGAACTGGCGGCCAAAGTCAAAAGAAACAGCGGCGTCATCGACCAGATGGAGCGGGACATTGAGGGCCGCTGTATGAAGCTTCTGCTGCACCAGCAGCCGGTGGCCCGGGATCTCCGCGTGATTTCCGCCACGCTGAAGATGATCACCGATCTGGAGCGCATTGGCGATCAGGCAGAGGACATTGCGGAGATCGTCACTTTCTTAAACGGCCACACCATGGAGGGCATGGAAGTGATCGAGGAAATGGCGCGCCGGACCATCGGGATGGTGACGGAGAGCATCGATGCCTTTGTGAAAAAGGATGTGGAATTGGCGGAACAGGTGATTGCCCGGGATGATATAGTGGATGACTGTTTTTCCAGAGTGAAGTGTGATATAATTTCCATGATCGCAGAGCAGTCCGCCGACGGCGAATTCGCTCTGGACCTTCTGATGATCGCCAAGTATTTTGAGCGCATCGGCGATCATGCCACCAACATTGCCGAGTGGGTGATCTATTCTGTGACAGGTACGCACAAGGAGGGGTAACGATGATCTGGTATGTTGAGGATGACGCGGCGATCCGCGACATTGCAATCTATGCGCTGAACTCCGCCGGATTTGAAACAAAGAGCTTTGCAGATGGCCTTTCCTTTTGGGAAGCGCTGAAAAAAGAACAGCCGGAACTGGTTGTTTTGGATGTGATGCTGCCCGGCATGGACGGTATCGAGCTTCTGTCCGGGATGAAGGAATCCATGGAGTACAGCCGAATCCCCGTGATCATGGCCACCGCCAAGGGGCAGGAATATGACCGCATCCGCGGCCTGGATCTGGGCGCGGATGATTATATCGTAAAGCCGTTCAGCATGATGGAGATGGTGTCCCGGGTGAAGGCCGTCCTGCGCCGCAGCCAGCCCCAGCAGGTGTCAAAGCTCCTGAAGGCGGGCGGACTGGTGGTCAATCTGGACGAGCATACGGTCAGCGTGGACGGCAGCCGGGTTCTGCTGACATACAAGGAATTTGAGCTGCTTCGGATGTTTCTTTCCCATCCCGGCATGGTTTATACCAGAGAACAGCTCTTCTCTCAGGTGTGGAAACTGGACTATATGGGCGATTCCCGCACGCTGGATTCCCATATCCGCACCCTGCGCCAGAAACTGGACGGCTATGGCAGGATGATCGAAACCGTGCGGAATGTAGGCTATCGCTGGGAGGCAGGATATGACAAGTAAGATTTTCCAGGCCATTCTCACGGTGGCCATTGCGGTACTGTTTTCCAGTCTTGTCATCGTGGTCGGTGCGTTGTACCCGTATTTTGGAGATGTGCAGGAGTCCCAGTTGAGAGACGAGCTGAGCCTGGCGGCCGACGCGACGGAGCAGCTTGGCGAAAGCTATCTGGAGGGCCTGGACCATACCCGCTATCGCCTGACCTGGGTGGATCCCGACGGCACGGTACTTTTTGACAGCCACGCCGATGCCGCCGCCATGGAAAACCACGCCGACCGGGAAGAAATCCGGGAGGCCCTTGTTTCCGGCGCCGGCAGCAGCACCCGTCAGTCCTCCACCCTGACGGAGCAGACCATTTATGAAGCCGCCCGACTGAATGACGGCAGTGTACTCCGTATTTCCGTCAGCCGAGCAACCGCATTGGTTCTGGTTCTCGGTATGCTCCAACCGATTGCCATTGTTCTCGTAATTGCCATTGCGCTTTCCGCATGGCTGGCTCACCGTATGGCAAGAAAAGTGGTGGAGCCGCTGAACAAACTGGATCTGGAAAAGCCCATGGAGAACGAAGCCTATGAGGAGCTGTCCCCGCTTTTGCACCGCATCCATGCACAGCACGTGGAAATCAAAAGCCAGATGCAGGCTTTGCAGCAGAAACAGGACGAATTTGACCAGATCACCGGCAACATGAAGGAAGGCCTGGTCCTTCTGGACAGCATGGACCGGATCCTCAGCATCAATCCTGCGGCAAGAACGCTGTTCGGAGCCGGAGGCGCCCGCGTGGGCGCGGACTTTCTGACCATCGACCGCAAGCAAAATATGCGGCTGGCTCTGGAAGAAGCAAGGACACAGGGCCACGCCGATTTCCGCGCCGGGGAAAACGGCAGAGAGTATCAGTTTGATCTCAGCCGCATTGATTCTGACGGCAGCAGTCACGGCATGGTGATCCTTGCCTTTGACGTGACCGAGCAGGTGAACGCCGAGCGGCACCGGAAGGAATTCACCGCCAATGTGTCCCATGAACTGAAAACCCCGCTGCAGTCCATCATCGGCTCTGCGGAACTGATGGAAAACGGCATTGTGAAGGACGAGGATGTGCCCCGCTTTGTGGGCCTTATCCGCAAGGAAGCATCCAGACTGGTCTTTCTGATCGACGATATTATCCGCCTGTCCGAGCTGGACGAAGGCGCCGAAATGCCCTGTGAGGACGTTTCTCTCAGGGTTCTCTCCGAGGAGGTCTGCGAGACCCTGGCAGATGCCGCAAAGCTGAAAGACGTTTCTTTGGAAGTCACCGGCGATGATGGCGTGGTGAACGGCGTCCGCAGACTGCTTTATGAGGTGGTATATAACCTTTGCGACAATGCCATCAAGTACAATACGCCCGGCGGCAGCGTGAACGTGTCTGTGGCGCAGAAACCCGGCGAGGTACTGCTGCGCGTGCAGGACACCGGCATCGGCATCGCGCCCGAGCATCAGGACAAGGTGTTTGAGCGCTTCTATCGCGTGGACAAGAGCCACTCCAAACAGTCCGGCGGCACCGGCCTCGGCCTGTCCATCGTGAAGCACGCCGTGCAGTATCACCATGGCAAAATCGCTGTGGAGAGCGAAGTGAACAAGGGGACTACGATTTCGGTTTCGTTTGATACAAAAGCACCCGCAATACTTAAAGTCTGATTCCGAAGACTGAGACAGAGTGCTGCCATAGCTGCTCTGAAAAAGAACAGATTGGCGTGTGACCAAGCATAACTTGAGGTGTTTTATATGATTACTATTCTTTTCGTCTGCCACGGCAACATCTTAACTTAAGCAAAAAACCCTCGTGCTACCTACATTTTTTGACTTTTTTGTACGCCAAATTACGACGCTTTTACGACACGAAACCGAGCTGTGATCAAAAATGTCGAAAAAGGAGCCAAAAAATGGAAATTTTAGCGGTAAAATCCGGCCTGAAAAGCAGTCGTGCAGGAGGCCGTTTGTACCTTAAATTTGCCTTTCCGAAGGCGCATTTTGTCCTCTCCAAACGGGGTCAGCAGACCCGAAAACTGATCTGCGGGGAAGGTGCGAAATGAGATTCTTAGAGGAATTTTGGTACGGCAACATCGAGCCTACCGAGTATGAAATTACGTCTGATAAGGAGTACCGGGCGGCATTGGAGCGAATGGTCCGGGACGAGGAAAATTCCTGGCCTCCCTGAATGAAGAGCAGCGCGCACTGTACGAGCGCCACGCCGAGAGCGAGCACCTGTTCCAGGCAATGGCAGAATGTATGCTCTTCCGGAGCAGCTTTAAGACGGACGCGAGAATGATGCTGGAAGTCCTAGGGGAGTGACAACTACATAATGCAATGCCCACCGATTTGCATAATCGGTGGGCGATTTTTTATAGATCTTCTGTTTTGAAGGTTATATATCCTTCGTAGTAGTAGCTGTGGTCAATGCCCTTCATGTATACTTCGCGGCTATTGATATCGTCCGTCAAGGCAGCTTTCAGAACATGCTTGATTTCGATATCTCTGATGGGGCTGCGCTCCATGGCCAAGAGATAATCTTCTTTATCGACCATACTCCAATCAACTACCTGATGCAGTTCCTTTTTGAAAATCTGATACAGCCAAATTCGCGTGCTTCGTCCATTTCCTTCTCGGAAGGGATGGGCGATATTCATTTCTACGTATTTCTCCACAATCTCATCGAAGGTGCTTTGCGGCATTTTTTCGATGTTTGCGAGAGAAGCTTCCAGGTATACCAACGGGGCGAAGCGGAAGGTGCCTTTGGATAGGTTCACGGTTCGCATCTCACCTGCAAAGTCGTAGATTTCATCGAAGAGATATTTGTGGATCGTGCAGAGGGCGGAAAACGTTCCTGCTTCCAATGTATTAAGCATTCCGCATTCAAAGAGCTCCAATGCTTTTTTCTTACTGATGCGTTCTTCTTCACGAGCCAGTTCGACAGAACTGGTAAGTCCTAATTTGTTTTCTAGTGCCATCATATGCCTCCAATCTGCAACTGTTTATGCCATGGCATTGGCGTTGATCTGATCAATAGTAGCTTTGATACCCATCCAGACTGACAGGTCGTTGAAAACATCAACCACGCTGCCTTTATCCGTGAAGGGTGTTTCCTGCAGCACGGATAGATCTTTCATCAGTCCGTTATGGATGATGTACTCCACGATCTGGTTGACAAAATAGATCTGCCGACTGTCCAGGCTGGTGTCATTTAAGTATTCTGCGAAGGCAGCTTTGGCGGCATTCATATCCATACCTACAACTTCGCGTACAAACTCGCCCAGAGGCTTTTCGCCATACTCTGCTTCGTAGTCCTGTCGAGATCCCACTTCGCTCCAGAGGATTTTCTCCAGGCTCTCCAAATCGGTCTTGGTCAGCGGGAGATTGCTTCTGAGTTTCGCGATCACCAGATGATCCTGATGCTGTCTTACATAGAATTCCGCCTTGGCCCGATAATTCTTCAGATCATCGCTTTCCAGTTCCGCCTCGTTCCATTCCATTGACAGGATTTCATCGTCAAACTTCGTGGTATATGTAGGATGTTCGGTAATAATATACTTTATTAAGTCTCGCAGATTTTCTCGAATATGCTCGAATTCATTGATCCCTGCATGATCCAAATAATCTGTTTTCAGAATTTTGTCGATCAATTCCGAACGCGCCTTGATCTCCGGGATGTTGGCAACTCCTGCAATGCCCCGCACTTTTTTCAGAAGGTCACTTCTGCCGCGGCTGTATTTCTTCCCCACCAGATATGCAAGCTCGATGCCATACATCAGTGCATCAAACCGCAGAGCTTTGGGATCGTCGTCATCGGGTGTGATAAGCGGAGCCAATTCTGCTTTGATGGTCAATGTATCTTCGTAGGAGATCGTCTGATAGCGATCGGGATCTGAAAAGAGCTCCACATATTTCAGATGCTGGCGAACGGCGAAGCTGTCTCGATTGAGTTCCTGAACCTTGCGTACCATTTCCTCGACCAATGCTTTGCGGAATGCAGATAGTTCCTCTGTCTGAAATTCCAGATCCTGCAGTTTATGAGTAATCTGCGCTTTGAGGTTGAACAAGGCACTTTGTAAAGCAAGCTGTTCGGTGGAGCGACCCTTACCGCCCATACGGAAGAATTCGAAGTTGCCGCAGAAATCAAAGATGTAGAATTTATCCTTATCGGCACCATCCAAGAGTCCGGAACACAGTCGCGTGCCTCGACCGATCATCTGCCAGAACTTCGCCTTACTCATGACCTTCTTGAAGAACACCAGATTCAAGCATTCCGGTACATCGATACCGGTGTCCAGCATGTCGACAGAAATAGCAATCTGCGGCAGTTTCTTCGGATCAGAAAACTCGTCGATAGCGCTCTGGGAATAGGTCATATAGTTGTCGATCACTTTTGCGTATCCGGGCAGATGCGGATATTCCCGGTTGAAAATCTCGAAGATTTTCTCTGCATGGGTGTGATTTTTCGCAAAGATGATGGTTTTGCCCAGCTTTTCGCCGTAATCAATCCGAATGCAGTTGGTCATCAGAATGTTCAGTACTTCCCGGATGGTATCCTCGTTGAAAACCCATTCGTTCAGTGCAGAGGAATTGATGCGATCGGGCAATTCGTCGTTTTCATCAATGAACTTTTCTTCATACTCGGCCTTTTCTTCCTCGGACAGTTCGTCGTAGACAATGCCCTGTTCGATGAACTTCAGCTTGGTCTCTACACTCATATAGTCAACAAGGAAACCATCATGGACGGCCTGCGCCAATTCATAACCATAGGTCGGTACACCGTTTTCCAGTTCAAAGACTTCGTAGGTGTTCTTTTCGATTTCATCCTTGGGCGTAGCGGTCAGGCCTACTAGCGGCGCATCGAAGTAGTTGAAAATATCCTGATACTTATTGTAAATGGATCGATGCGCTTCATCACAGATGACCAGATCAAAATGACCGCAGGTGAACAGTTTCCCCTGCTCGTCCTTCATCTCGTCGATGCAGTTCATCATGGTCTGGTATGTAGAAAATACGCAATGTGCGGTGAAATTATCCTTTTCTTCGCAGAGATTGGTGACGGACAGGTCGGGCAGCAGATTCACGAAACTGCGCTTGGCCTGCGTGACCAGCGAATTGCGGTCGGCCAGGAACAGAATGTTCTTCACCCACCCGTGCTGCAGCAGGACATCGCACAGCGCAATGACGGTTCTGGTTTTACCGGAACCGGTGGCCATGACGAGCAGCGCCTTGCGACGGTTTCTGGCCAGCGCCTCGCAGGTGGCCTTGATGGCGCTTTCCTGATAGTATCGTCCGGCGATATTGCGGTTCACCATGACGTTTTTGAGGCTTGTCCGCATGGTACGAAGGTTGAACATCCGCTCCAGATCGCGCTTGGAGTAAATCATTGCCACGTGGCGCTCGGGATACATGCCGTCGATGATACGGGTTTCAAAGCCGTTGGTCAGGAAGATGGCGGGACGACGGCCGTACTTTTTCTCCAGAAGATCGGCATAGAGATCGGCCTGTTGGCGGGCTTTCGCCACATCCACACAGGTACGCTTGGCCTCGATGACGGCGAGGGGGCGATGCGCATCATCGTAGAGCACATAGTCGGCATAACCGACCTCGCTGCGGTTGGGCATGCCGGGAAGTTCCACTTCGTTCAGCCAATCGCGGCCTTCGATCCAACCGGCGTCCTGCAGCATGGAATCGATATAGATCTTGCGGGTCTTGTATTCGCTGAGATCCAGAGGCTTCGGCACATAGGTCTGCTGCTGTTCTGCGCGGCGGGCAGTTAGTTCATCACGCAGAGCGGCGTTTTCCGCCATCAGGCGCTCCAGTTCTATGCTGGTCTCTTTGGGCAGCGGTACCGGCGCAGGCGTGTCCTGAATCAGCGCGGGATCAAACTGTCCCGCCTGATACTCCGCGCCATAGCAATACGCCACAAAATCCAGAAAGACATAGAGATTCTCAAGGCAATGCAGCGCCTGCTCCCGGGTCAGTCGGTTGCCCTCGTGTGCGGCGTGGTTGCCTAGCGTGCGGATCAGCTTCATTCTGCGCCAGATATCCAGACCGACGATGCTCCGAAAATCCTCGCTGTCCATAAGGCACACCAGCCGGTCATCATACGGCAGCACCAACGCGCTGTCCACAGAATACATCCACTTGACCGCAAACTCCATGGCCCGCCGGCAATTGAGGATAGACGCCGAGGGATCAATGGTCAAAATACGCTCCGCCGCAACGGCCACGGAGGAGAAGGTATTGAATTGTGGGTCAGAGGTTAGGAAGTCGAAGTTAGTCATGGGTGGTTACCTCTATTCTATTGAAAATCCGCGTGCAGATATGCATTTCATAAATAAGTTTATGAAAAAAACACCGACGAACACATAGAAAGTAATAATTTCGATAATTTGCAATAATTTCGACACAACATGGAGCGCAGAAATCGATGTTCCACTATAAGTCATCATAAGCGTAAAAGTATAATATATGAATTCGAAGCCAATAGCAGCGTGATTCAGCCCGTTGGGTATATCATAGAAATTCGGGCATAGAATATAACTTATGTAATTAATCATTGTAATGGCAACCAATAAAGTGGAGAACAAACCAAGTAGGATATAGCCTGTTTGGGCACCTTTTATCTGCTTGCTAGTGTATTTTGATATACGCAGTATCTCACTTGTTGAGTAATATGTGAAAGAACACACGACAAATAATGCCGGAACAATCAAAAGCCAAATGCTCAAAGATTGAAGTATATATGCAAAAACATAGTATCCATACACTAATATAGCATATGAACCAAATGGCACCATACAATCAATAATTTTCTTTATAATAAATTTCTTATCTGTTTTTAACCAGTTCATACTACTGATAATACGTAATAATGTGTTATAGAATATCAGTATCCCAATATATACGAAAAGATGCCAACTCATTGTTCTCACCTCACCCAAAATATTTCTGCATCAACGCCTTCTTCAGCGTCTCCAGCTTGTCCAAACTCTTCTGCACCTCCAATTTTGATTTGTCGGTCTGTTTGATAAACAACTCAAAAGCATTTTGTTCTTCAATGCTTGGTATTGGAATCATTATCTTTCTTATGTCTGACAGGTTCAATGTTTTTTGTGCAATGCCTTTTACCTTTTCTTCAATCTGTCGCTGCCCATCAGGTGCTAACAATGCACTATGCAAATAGAAGCTGTTAACTAAATCGTGTTTTGGTTTCAAATAGGCTATGTGTCTCTGGAACAAGAATTTTCTTTCTTCAACAACAACTGCTGGATGCCCATAAGAACCTACGGTAGATAAAAGAATATCTCCAACCTCAATAGGGGTTCTTTTAATCAACTCGCTATACGTTTCTTCACTGATGAACTTTTCAGCATTATAAGTGACAGTATTATTTGCTAAATTCGATACAAAGATAAACGGGATACCTTCACTTTGAAATTTGGGTGGCTGATGTGTCCCATCCGTAATAATGGAACACAAATCATTCAGTGCAACCATATTTTTGCAGTTACCAAAGAGTTCGACAAATCGTGCTTTGACCAAGTCATCCAGTTTTACAAGCTGCTGCTTGCGGAGGGAGATCAGCTCACTGACCTTGTCCAAAACAGCGGCAATTGCTTTCTGCTGTTCTAAGGGGAACATTGGGATTTCGTATTCCTTGAGCCAATCAGCAGCAGTCAAACCATTTGCGTAAGCATATCCCACATAAGGCTTTGCCCATTCATCAACATCTGTAAACGGAGTATTCCAAGTTTCTGTTTCTGCTTCAG
>SVLW01000009.1 GCA_015067705.1 Oscillospiraceae bacterium | reverse complement strand
CTTCATCATGCCGCCATAGAGAACGCCAAGCGTCTCGACGATGGACATGGCTCCGCCAACGTGACCCTGACCCAGAGAATTGAACTCCTCCAAGGTCGCAATGCGGATCTCTTCGGCGAAGACTTTCATAGCCTTGATGTCAGCCGCAGTAAACATTGTTATCACCCTCATTTTCATATAAATGTGGCAGTAGTAACCACTGTCAGTATAACACAGGCCGGGGGCGCAAGTAAAGCCCCCGGCGGGAGATTCTTGCCTCTTTCTGCCGGAATCCTGTGTGAATTTTAGCCAAAGAACACGCCCTGCTCTTTCAGAATGCCCTGCAGTTTCTTCACGTCAATGGTGCGCACCGTGGCGTCATCCTTTGCGGCGAGGGCGGCGGCGGTGCCGGCGGCCTGGCCCTGCACCATGCAGGACACCACGTTGCGGGTGGACATATGGGCGTCCCAGTCGGAGGTGATCATACGTCCGGCCACGAGTAAACCGTCCACGGTCTTGGGGATCAGGCAGCGGTACGGAATGCCGTAGTACTTACCATCCTTGATCATCATGCGGGGAGCGCTGTCGTGGAAGCCATAGAGGCCGATCTCGTCCTCAAAGCGGGTGGCATTTAAGATCTCGTCGATGGTGAGGTCGTGCTCGCACTCGATACAGCGGGTATAGCGCACGCCCACGCCGTCCACGGTCCAGCTGACGTAGGCATTTTCAAAGCCGGGGATGTACTTTTTCAGCATCCGGGACATGGTCATGGCCTGCTTGCGCAGGGTGGTCTCGGCGCGGGTCAGTTCCTCGGTGTCGGTGCCGTCAATGGCACGGAGGTTGGCGGTGTTGATATAGGACAGCTCGCCGGGATGACGGGCCACAGTCAGGGGGCCCCACATGCCGGTCTCCTTCATAAAGTCGGCAAATTCGGGGAGCTTTCTGAGTTCAAAGCCGATGCGCACCAGATCGTCATCCGGCACGCCCTTGTCGGCGTGGATGATCTGATAGATGAGGCCCTTTTCCTCGCAGAATTTCTCCATGCGCTTCAGGTCCACATTGGCCATACCGAAGGGGAAGCCCACGGAGGTGGTGTCGTGGCACTTTTTGAAGGGCACGCCTGCCCGGGCGGCCACGTCGCCGTCGCCGGTGCAGTCAATGACGGATTTGGCCAGGATGGCCTCGCGGCCGGACTTGGACTCAATGATCACGCCGGTGACGCGATCGCCGTCCTTCAGAACGGCGGCGGCCTCGGTGCGGAGGAGAAGTTTGACGCCGGATTCCGCCATCATGTCAAAGATGACTTCCTTATAGGTCTCCCGATCCACAATGGTAGCCACGGAGTCATAGCTGTAGCCCATTTCCTGCTCGAGATGCCCGTAGCTGCCGCCGGCCTCCTGCATCCGATCCACCACTTCGGAGGGGATGCCCTGGACCACCTGCACCTTGCCCGCTTCCGGGAAGGCCTTATAGAGATTGAAGAAGCTGTGCCAGGGGCCGGCGCCGTTTAAGAGCGTGCCGCCCAGATAGCTGTTGCGTTCGATGAGGATGACGCTGGCACCGTTGCGGGCGGCGGCCAGGGCCGCGATGGTACCGGCGGTGCCGCCGCCGGCCACCAGTACGTCACAGGTATAGCGTACCGGCGTGGAGAGCCGTTCTTCGATGTACTGCATTGCCATAATATGAGTGCTCCTTTCCAAAGTAAGGCGCGGGCATCCCGCCCGGGTTCTTCCTGTCCCCATTATACGAAACTGTGCCGGGAAATGCAAGTCAGGATGCCCACCGCCGCACAAAACACGGCGGAAATTCGACGGTTAGCATTGTGCAACTCTACAAAAATCTGTAGCCCGGATAGTTTCTGCTTGACAATTCAGTTACCCTATGCTAACCTAGAGGCAGAAAGAAGGTGTCACAATGAAAACAATGAAAGATCTGCGCCCCGGCCAGACGGCCAATGTGGTGCGCGTCCACGGCGAGGGCCCGGTGCGCCGCCGGATCATGGATATGGGTATCACCAAGGGCGTCGAGGTGCGCGTGCGGAAAGTGGCGCCCCTGGGCGACCCCATCGAACTGAACGTGCGCGGCTATGAGCTGTCCCTCCGCCGGGACGACGCCGCCATGATCGAGATCCTGTAAAAAGAGAGGAATCCCCCTATGACGGAAGCACTCCCCACCATTCTGGTGGCCCTGGCGCTGGCAGGAATCGTGGCCCTGATTGTCAGAAAGCTCGTCCGCGATAAAAAGTCCGGCAGCGGCTGCGGCTGCGGCTGCGGCGGATGCGCAAATGCTGCGGTGTGCGGAGCGAGGAAAGTTGACAGGTGAGAGTTGATAGTGGACAGTGAAGGTGTCGGCCGAGGGCCGACGGGATTTGGGATCCGTAGAGCATCAAAAGGCTTCCCCTTGAGGGGAAGCTGTCGCCGTCAGGCGACTGATGAGGTGGCCCTGGGTTAAGATGAATGTCTTGGAATGCAATCACCGCGTTCAGACCTCCGGGTCACCTCATCCGTCTCGCTTCGCGAGCCACCTTCCCCTCAAGGGGAAGGCTTGTCAACTCTCCACTATCCACTTAAGTATAATAAAAAAGAGCCCCCTCGGGGCTCTTTTTTTATTATGCTTAGTAGTTCTCTGCCTTGATCTGGAAGTATGCCTTGGGGTGGGCGCAGACGGGGCACATTTCGGGGGCGGCTTTGCCCACGACGATGTGGCCGCAGTTGGAGCACTGCCAGATCATGTCGCCGTCACGGGAGAAGACCAGGCCGCCTTCGATGTTCTCGAGCAGCTTGCGATAGCGCTCCTCGTGCTCCTTCTCGATCTTTGCCACCTGCTCGAAGAGGAAGGCGATGTGCTCAAAGCCCTCTTCGTGGGCTTCCTTGGCAAAGCCGGCGTACATGTCGGTCCACTCATAGTTCTCTCCCTCGGCGGCGTCTAAGAGGTTTGCCATGGTGCCGGGGACTTCGCCGTCATGGAGGAGCTTGAACCAGATCTTGGCGTGCTCCTTCTCGTTATTGGCGGTTTCTTCAAAGATATTGGCGATCTGGACATAGCCATCCTTCTTGGCCTTGGAGGCATAGTAGGTATACTTGTTTCTGGCCTGGGATTCGCCGGCGAATGCAGCCATCAGATTGGCTTCGGTTCTGGATCCTTTCAGTTCCATTGCTTTTTCTCCTTTTATCACGATTTATGGTCTCCCCGGGGCGGATTGCGGCGGGGAGCGCGGATTGATTTCTCCTGTCCTTATTATGACAGATATGCCGGGAAAGTCAAGGGTGGGGCGGAAGATTTTCGCCGTCCGCCGCCCGGGCCAGCTCCAGCAGATACGCCCGCCGGGCCTCCAGCGCCCGGGCCTCATGAAGCGCCGCCTCCAGCTGTAACGGATGGCGGCAGCTCTCCGCCGCGCACCGCGCCTCCACAATCTGCCGCCGCAAAAGCGAAAGCTCCTCCCGCACCGCAGACCTCTGCCGCATACGCATCCCTCCGATCGATTGATAGGAGTAGTATAGACGGGAAGCGGGGGAAGTATACGGGAGTGGAGAGTGGAAAGTTGACAGTGGACAGTGAAGGTGTCGGCGTTGCCGACGGAATTTGTGTCCGCAGAAAACCAAAAGATCCCCTTTGGCGAAAGGGGACCCTTTTTGCTGTTCTTCTAAATCCCGTCGCGCCAGCGACACCACAACTGTCCACTGTCAACTCTCAACTGTCAACAAAAAAAGAGCCCCGTAGGGCTCTTTTTTTCGTTCTTATTCAAACTTCAGTGCGGGGTGATCTTTTTCGAACAGGGTGTCCCAGTCGGCGACGAGCTTGGCGACGTCGAGGCCGATGTCACCGATGGCCTTATAGTCCTCAGCACTGAGCTCCCAGCCCAGAGCGCCCAGGTTCTCCTGCTGCTGTGCGGCGGTCTTGGCGCCGACCAGAGCGGTGGTGATGCCGGGGGTGGCCATGACCCAGTTGATGGCGGTCTGCACCGGGGTCTTGCCGTACTTGGCGCCGATCTCGCCGATCTTCTCCGCGGCCTTCACGGCGACGGGGAACACTTCGTCGGAGTAGAGCGGGATGATGTTCTGGCGCTGGTCGCCTTCGGCGAACACCTTGCCGGTGGCGGAGAACTTACCGGTGAGGATGCCCTGGCCGATGGAGGAATAGGTCATGATGCCGATATTCTGCTCGCGGCAGTAGGGCAGGATCTCGTTCTCCAGCTGGTAACGCCAGAAGAGGCTGTAGCAGGGCTGCAGCATATCGATCTGGGCGTACTGCTGGGCGCGCTTGATGTGCTCCAGCGTGTAGTTGGAAACGCCGATGGCGCGGATCTTGCCTTCTTCTTTCAGCTTGTTCAGTTCGTCCATGTTCTCGGCGATGTCCACCTTGGGATTGGGCCAGTGGACCAGGAACAGGTCGATGTAGTCAACGTCCAGGCGCTTCATGCACTCCTCGACGGTCTGACGGGCGGTGTCGTGGGTGAGACGGCCGGCCACCTGCTTGGTGGACAGGACGATCTTTTCACGGTCATAGCCCTTGATAGCCTGGCCGATCAGTTCTTCGGAATGGCCGTGGCCGTAGAACACTGCGGAGTCCAGGAAATTGATGCCGCCCTCTAATGCGGCGCGGATCGCGCCCAGATATTCTTCGTCCGGAAGCTTGACGCCCCATTCACCGCCGCCGCCGCAGGGCCAGCCGCCGTATGCCAGAGGGGTGACTTTGATGCCGCTCTTACCGAGTTCTCTCATCTGCATAATATGTCCTTCTTTCTATGAAAAATTTCATCCGTGTTCGCGCGGGAAATGGGACTCTGCCCGGCCGCGCGGTTTCCTAGTTTCAGTTTAACGCCTGCGGGCGCTTTTGTCAAAGGGAATATATCTGCATTTTTTCAGATGCACCGCTTTGTGCAGATTGTTGAAGCGGCGGGAAAAGAGTGGAAAAAGAGTGGAATTTTCGGGGAGTGCGCTCCGGTATACTGAGGCCACGAGATGAGGGAAGGCCCCGACCGGGTGGAATCCTCCGGGCCGCCCTCATCCGCCCCGGGCGGGGGGACGGGCCGGGCGGCGCGGCGGAGGCAGGGATTGCATATCCCGCCGCGGCAGGTGCGCCCGCCGGCCTCCATCCGGGGAAATCCCCAAAAGAGAGGAGGGAGCGGGGGATGGAGAAGAATCCCTACATCGGCAAGATCACCGGCCACGGCGCACAGCACGTCCAGGTGACGGCGAAAAAGCCCCGTAAGGCCGCAAAATCCGGCAAGCACAAGACCGCGGACAAGTAAGCGCGGAGAAGAGAAAGGAGAAGTAGTATGAAAAAGAAGAAAACGCGCCTGCAGATGACGCCCCCGGCGGAGGAGCCGGGCATGGACGGCATCCGCCAGGCAGAACTGGTGGCCGAGATGGAGGAAGCGCTTTCCGCGCTGCAGGCGCTGCACCCGGAGGTGGAGAGCATCGAGGCCCTTTTGGAGGACGAGCAGGGCGAGGCGCTCCTTGAAAACATGGATCGTCTGGGCGACCTCGTCGCGGCATACCGTCTGACGTATTTTGAGGAACTGCTGGACGAGGCCCGCGCCCAGGCGGAGGAGCAGGCCATCCAGGCAGAGCGCGCCCGCTATGCGGCGGCCTCCCGCAAGGCGGGCAAGGGCCATCTGCAGCGCACGCTGCCCCGGGGCGGCACCGGCACGGAGCTGACCCAGGCGATTTTGGAGGCCTATCGCCTCTTTGATCCGGCCGTGACGGCGGACGAAGTCCGCGCCTATGAGAGCGCTTACCGCAAGCGCAAGAAGAAATAAGGAGGAAGAAAGAATGGCATTTTTGATTCATTCCGTAGATGACGGTCATGTGCTGCCCTGGGAGTATCTCCCGGCGGAGGATCTGATCCCCCAGGTGGGCATGGCTCTGAAAATGGAGAGCGGCAATCTGGTGGTGGCCTCCGGCGCCGACCGTCCCCAGTATGTGGCCATGTGTACGATGGAGGACTTCGTCCCCGCCGGCGGCCGCATCCCCGTGGTGCGCGTCACATCGGACGTGGTGTGGGAGAGCTTCCTCACCGCCTCCGGCAACAGCCTGAACGTGGGCGACAGCGTGAATATTTCCGGCGACGGCATGGGCGTGAATAACACCGTGGGCGGCAGCGCCCAGATCGTGGAGATGCTGGCCAGATCCACCGGCAGTACCGTCCGCGTCCGTTTCCAGTAAAGAAAGGAGAGATAATCAATGGCAAATATTACTTTTTCTGAGGGCAGCGGCCTGCAGGATTCCGTATTCGGCAAGCGCCAGGCACCCATTCAGTTTTTCCTGGAGCGCCGCGCAGAGGCCTTTGAAGAGAAGAGCATCGCGGGCGTCCTCTTTGACATGAATCCCTCCCACAGCTATGCCGAAAAGCTCACCGGCTTCACCGCCATGGATGATTTCGGCGCGGTGGGCGAGAACGGGGCCTATCCCGTCACCGGTATGCAGGAGGGCTATTCCAAGACCCTGGAGCACGTGACCTGGAAGAATTCCTTCTCCCTGTCCCGCGAGATCGTGGATGACGCGAAGGACGTGGATCTCAAGAAGCGTCCCGAGCAGTTCATCACGGCATACTACCGCACCCGCGAGCGCTATGCCGCCGCCCTCATCGGCGGCGCTCTGTCCGGCGCGGATCGCGTGAAGTTCGGCGGCGCGGAGTTCTCCACGCTCTCCGCCGACGGCAAGTGCGTCTTTGCCTATGACCATCCCACGAAGATCCGCAAGACCAGTCTGGCCAATGCCTATGCAAACGCCTTCTCCGCGGATGCCTTGGGGCGTCTTGAGGTGCAGATGCAGAACACCGTGGGCGACAACGGCGAGATCCTGGACATCGCCCCGGACACCATCGTGATCCCCAACGACCACGAGCTGAAGCAGGCGGTCTTTGCCGCTATCGGCGCGGATCGTGATCCCGAGGGCGAAAAGAATGGCTTTAACTACCTCTTCGGCCGCTGGAACGTGATCGTCTGGCCCTATCTCAACCAGTTCCTCAAGAGCGGCGAAAAGCCCTGGATCCTCTTTGACTCCCAGTATAACCGCCAGGTGGGCACCAATGTGTGGTTCGACCGCGTAAAGCTGGACGTGCGCTCCACCCTGGACGAGAATACCGACGCCAACGTCTGGCGCGGCTATGCCCGATTCGTGGCCGGCTTCAACGACTGGCGCGGCATGATGGCCGGCGGCATCACCGGCGCACCGGAGATTTAAGGAATGAGAAATGAGGAATGAGAAATGAGGAATGAGAAATGAGAAATGAAGGAGTCGGGCTTCGCCCGACGGAATTCCGAATTCGTAGGTATGGAAAAACCTTGCTTGCCTCCCTCTGATGAGGGAGCTGGCACGGCGTCAGCCGTGACTGAGAGGGGATATAAGTGAAGAGTGAAGAGTGAAGCGTGAATCAGTAAGAAGTTTCAGGGAAAGGAGGAAAGGTGCGTGACCGTATCTGACTTGCTTGCATATATTGAAGAAGTGGAGGACCATACGTTTTCTGACGAGGTGATGTGCCGGTGGGCGGCGGAGTGTGAGGCCGGGGTGTGGTGCGGCGTGATGCTGCAGCGTCCGGAGGATTTCGCGGGCTATCACTGGCCGGAGGACGCGGGGCGAACGCTGCTGCTGCCGCCGCCCTACTCGGGGCTTTATGAGGCGTATCTTCTGGCGAAGATCGCCCTTTGCCACCACGAATCGGCCCAGTACGAAAACGCCATGGCGCTCTATAACCGCCTGTACAGCCAGACGGTGATCTGGTATGCGGCGACCTATGATCCCGCCCATGGCGGGCGGATGCCGCTGCCGGAGGAAAACGCATGACGGAGTGGGGCGTGGTGGGGGTGCTCATTGCGCTGCTGGGGTTCATTGCCGCGGTGGTGCGGCCCATTGTGTCCCTGACCCGGTCGATCACGGAGCTTACCGTGGTGGTGCGGGGACTACGGACGGACATGGACGACCAGAAGCAGAGCGCCCATGAGACCCACCGCCGTCTGTGGCAGCGGGAGGAGGAGCAGGATCGCCGCCTCTCCTCCCATGAACAGCGCATCGGCGTACTGGAAGGAAAAGGAGGAATCCGATGATAAGAGATTGGAGAGGGTGGCTGCGTGCCGCGGGGGTGCGCGCTCTGAAAACCGTGGCCCAGACCGCCGTGGCCACCATCGGCGTCAGCGCGGCAGTGCAGGAAGTGGACTGGGTGATGGTGGGCTCCGCATCGCTGCTGGCAGGGATTTTGTCCCTGCTCACCAGTGTGGCGGGACTGCCTGAGCTGGACGCGGGGAAGGGCAGTGCGGCATGAGCCGGGACCGCGCGCTTTTGCACCCGGAATTGCAGACGGCGCTGATCGGGCTGGAGGCCGCCTGTGCGGTGCGGGGGCTGCGGATGCTGATCACCGACGGTTTCCGCACCCAGAGCGAGCAGAACGCCCTTTATGCCCAGGGTCGCACCGCGCCGGGCAATATCGTGACAAACGCCCGCTATCCCAAAAGCGCCCATAACTGGGGCGTGGCGGTGGATTTCTGCCAGAACGTGCCGGGGCATGAGTATGATAACCCCGCCTTCTTCCGGCAGGTGGGGGAGCTGGCCAGGGACTTCGGCTTCACCTGGGGCGGGGACTGGCGCACGCCGGACCGCCCGCATCTGGAATTCCGGAAATTCATGCCGGACAGCTCCACTGCGTGGCTGGAGACCACCTACGGCACGCCGGAGGCATTCCGCGGCACCTGGACGGACGAGGAGGAGGAACTTGTCACGACGAAGGAAGAGCTTATGCGCGTTGCAGGCACCGGGGACAGCCCCAGCGACTGGGCCCGGGAGGCGGCCCGGTGGGCCAAGGAGGCGGGCCTGATCTCCGGCGACGGCCAGGGAAACTATGGCTGGCAGCAGCCCATCTCAAGAGAGGCCGTGGCGGTGATCCTGTACCGTTTCGCAGAGCAGATGGGCCTGCGGTAAGGCGGCCCTCTGCAAAAAAAGAAGGATTTGGTGGCATTCGGGAGCGGATACCCCCAAACCGGGAAAAAGAGAGAGGAAGTGAGGCATGAAATTACCGAATTTGCCCCGTTCGCCCGGCAAAATCCGCCGGGAGGAGGTGGCCTTCGGCGGGGTGAACACCTCGGAGAAGCACACGGCCGGCGAGTGGGAGGAGACGGAAAATCTGGGCAGCGGACGCTGGCCCGCGCTGTCGCCCCGCCTGGGCCGGGCGGTATCGAGAGAATGCGCCGCCCCGCCCACGGCGCTCTATGCCTGGGAAGAACTGGCCAGCGTGGAGGGCACGGGCTTTTATTATGGCGGGCAGTATATCGGCGAGGTGTCCGCCGGCCCCAAGCAGATGGTGCGGGTGGGCGACTGGATCGTGATCTGGCCGGACAAGAAGTATTATCACTGGAAGACCGGAGAGTTCACCGCGCTGGAGGTGGGCTTTCCCCTGACCCTGGGCATGAGCGCCGTGATCGGCGGGGACTATGTGGCCCTGCCGGAGCGGCAGCTTGCCTGGCTGCCCACCTCTGCCGCGCCCGTCACCCATACCGGCAGCTATCTGGGCGTGACCGCATCGGCGCGGCAGGGCCGCACCTATGAATATGGCAGTCTGCTCCGCCAGAGTTATTTTGACGACGACGGCTATTTCGTCTCCTACGACACCATCACCAGTACGAAACAGCTCTCCATTGAGTACGGCACGGTGGGACAGATGGTGCGCCTGGACCAGCGGGACGCGGACGGCGCCTCCTATTGGGGCCGCGTCACCGCCGTGCTCACCGAGGAGCGGGAGTACATGCCCGGCGTCCTGCGAAAATATACCACGGTGCAGTACGAGAAGTGGCGCGCCAGAAGCGAGGGCCGGGGATACGAACGGATGGAGACCTATTCCGGCGGTTCCTTCCGCCCGGTGACGGGGGTGTTGTCCGACTGGACCTATGGTACCACCCAGACCGTCCTGCGGGCGGGTCTGGAGCCGGGCTTTGGCTGGAGCTTCTTCCGGAAGAAGGCGGACAACGCCGAGCGGGCGGGATACAGCTATCAGTTCTCGCCCAGTCTGGCGGGCACGCCGCTGCATCTGGCCGACGAGGACGTCGATTCCACCCTGCGCATCGAGGTGGGCGACCTGCTGCGCTATGATGAGACCACCGGCCTGGCCCAGATGCTCACCGCCATCGACCGGGGGTATTATACCGACCACTACTATACCGCGTCCTACACCCTGCAGGAGGTGTCCTTGCAGGAGCTGGGCGCCAATACGGACCCGGCGGTGACGGCGGCGGCGCTGGCCATCGGGGTGGGGGATCCGGTACGCGTCTCCCGGGGCAGCGTCAGCATCTCCACCCGCATCCGGGACTTTGACGCCGCCTATACCAAGGCGGACTCTATCGAGGTGCCCGGCATGGCTCCGGCCCCCTACGGCATCCGCTTTACCGATGACATCTCCGCCCTGCGGGGTGAGCGGGGCGAGCTCTCCATCGATCGCATCACCGACCCGGAGCTCTCCTATATCTGCGTCCACAATCACCGCCTGTGGGGCGTGCACGAGGGGCGCATCTGGTGTTCCGCGCCCGGCGATCCCCAGAATTTCGAGCTGCCGCCCGACGGGGCGGAGGAAGCGGGTCTCGACCCCGACCTCTATGCCTGGATGACGGAGGTGGGCAGTCCCGGCGACTGGACAGGCATCGTCAGTTACTCCGGCGCGGTCCTGGCCTTCCAGGAGAATCTGGTCTATAAGGTGGTGGGCGACCGCCCCGGCAGCTTCACCGTCTCCACCTATCACATCGCGGGCATCCAGCCCGGCAGCCACCAGAGCGCCGCCATTGTCAACGAAGTGCTCTATTATAAAGGAAGCGGCGGCGTCTATGCCTATTCCGGCTATACGCCCAGTCTCATCTCCGAGAACTTCGGCCAGCGGCAGTTCCGGGACGCCGTGGGCGGCACGGACGGCACGCGGTATTATCTCTCCATGCGGGACGACGCCGGGGACTGGCAGCTTTATTGCTACGACACCGTGCGCGGGGTATGGCTGCGGGAGGACGGGCTGCACGCGGCGGCCTTCTCGCTCTATGACGGACGGCTCTATTGCGCGGCGGAGGAGGCGGGGACCATCCTCTCCTTCGGCGGCCCGGTGGAGGCGGGCATCCCCTGGCAGGCGGTGAGCACACCCTTTTATGAGGACAGCTTCCGCCGCAAGCGCCTGACGAAGCTCCTGATCCGGGCGGAGCTGCCCGCCGGCAGCACCATCCGCGTGGCCATCTCCTATGACGGCGGCGACTGGCAGGAACTCTATAACACCCGCGCGCCCCGCTGGCGCGTGGCGATCCTGCCGGTGCGGCCGAAGCGCTGCGACAGCTTCCGCCTGCGCCTCATGGGCGAGGGCGACGTGACCATCCGGGGCATCGCCCGGGAATATTTACTGGGAAGCGAGGTGTAACAGATGGCCCTTGATAAGCTCCCGCCCGCCGACAGCGGCGACGACCGCGCCCTGCGGGAAGTGATCGAATACCTGAACTACCTCCGCGAACAGATTCAGCACGAACTGGAGCTCCTGAAAAGAGCGCAGGGGAAGTAAAAAAAAGACCGCCAAGAGCGGTCTTTTTTCATGATGTGGATTTGCGGGGCAAATCCATGATGTGCGCCTGTGGCGCATGATGTTTTTCCTGCGGAAAAAAGATGTATTGCTGCGCAATATTGTGGTGTCGGCGGAGCCGACGGGATTTCGATGAGGTGCGATGGATTCCGTAGGGGGCGATGCCTACATCGCCCCGTGTGCGGATCTGCACGATGTGGCGGGGCGAAAATGGTAGGGGACGGCGTCCTCGACGTCCCACGCTCAAAGGTCTGCACGATGCCGGATATCCAAATCCGCGTTATTTTTGAAAGAACTTTTCCAAAATATAACGCTGCATGTAACGCCGGACTTATATAATAAAGCCATAGTCAATAAACCCACCCCGTTAATCGGGAAACAGGAAATCTCTGCAAATGGCAAACTGCGTGAAAACGCGGGACGCAAAGCTATGGGGTCTACCTCCCAAAAAAGGACACGACAGCCCGGCCGCCAGATGTTTCAATCGAAAAGGAGATTGAAAGTATGGCAAAGAAGAAATTTGAAAAATACCTCCCGAAGATCGGCGGCACCGCAGCCGTCGCCATGGCTATGACGCTGGCGCTCTCCGCCCAGGCCTACGCCGCGGAGGAATCCGTCATTGAGCCTCAGACCGATGTGCCCGTTCCCGGCACCGAGGAACAGACCACCTCCGCTCTGCCCACCAATGAGGCAGAACTGCAGGAGCATAATGAGGGCGTCGCCGAAGACAATCAGGAGACTATCCAGGAAAACCAGGAGACCGACAAGCAGAACCAGACGACTGAGGACGCAAACCAGACGGTTCTTGAGGAAAATCAGGAGATCATCGACGGCGAAGACACTGAGCCCGAACCCACCGAGCCCACTGAAGGCGAAGGCACTGAGCCCACTGAAGGCGAAGGCACCGAACCCACCGAGGGCGAAGGCACCGAACCCACCGAAGGCGAAGGCACCGAGCCCGCCGAAGGTGAAGGCACTGAGCCCACTGAAGGTGAAGGCACCGAGCCCACTGAGGGTGAAGGCACCGAGCCCACCGAGGGCGAACCCACCGAGCCCGCCGAGGGCGAGGGCGCACCGGAGACGCCGGAGCTGGAGCCCCTGCCCGATGCTCCCACTTTTGAGGGCACCGACGAGATGACCGCCGACGAGTATAATCAGAAGATCGAGGAATACAACCAGAAGATCGCAGAATATAACGAGATCGTCAATCAGAACAACACTGCCGCCGAGGAATATAACGGCGCGATGGATGAATACGACCAGCAGAAGCTTGCAGAATATCAGACCGCACAGGCGGATTATGAGGCAAAGCTCGCCGATTACAAGGCCGCGCTGAGTGCGTATGTCGAGTATAATGACGATCTGAGCGTTCAGGAGAACTTTGAGGCCGCCAAGGCTGCCTACGAGGAAGCCTATCGGATTGCCGAGGAAGCATTCAACACGCTGCAGGGCAATATCGGTTCTCAGCACGAGACCGAATCCGAGATATATAAAGAGGTCACGGAATATAACGCGGGCATTGTAGAGCAGAATACGGGCATCGATCAGCAGAACAAAGCCCTGGAGACCGCAGTGGATGCCAAGGCAGTGGAAAACCTTGCCGAGGTGGGCGAACTGAATGATAACGTCGAGGTGGACGGGGATGTTCTCGATACGCTGGGCGGCTATAACGAGCTGATGACGCAGCAGAAAGCACTGGAGGAGAGTGCCGCGGCACTGGAGACCCACGCGGGCAAGAATGCCGACATGGGTACCGAGGCATATGCCGAATATCTGGCGGCTGTGCAGGCACACAACGTGGCTGTTGAAGCGTATAACGCGGCCGCAAAGGCGTATAACGACGCCGTCAGCACCTATAACGATGCCGTTGATACTTATAACCAGAATAAGCCCGAGGAGACCGAATCCACCACTGATAGCAGCTATGGCACCGGCACCGCCGACTGGGGCAATATCAATATTGCGGGTAAAACCCTCCACCACATTGACGTGAAGTATAACGCCTCCACCACCGAGGACGAGATCAAGGGCGGAGACGAGGACACCGGCGCCAGCTATACCCAGTACACTGTCACCGGCGTTTACGCCAATGAGAAAGCAGCGAAAGAGCCGAACGCCGAGTACGAAGTCACCTATGATACTGACGGCTCCGGTTCTAAGCCTGAAGCCACGCAGCCGCTGGATAAGGATCCGGTCTATAACGAATTCGGTTCCGACCACGGATTAGGCGATGAGGACGGCGATATCATCCCCAACGCCGGCACGGTCAGCTTCTATGTAACTCTGGAAGATAACCACGGCAAGACCCACGGCATCACCGTCAATCTGGACAGCGGCTCCACCTATGCCGAGGGCTCCTACTATAAGGCCGAGGCAGACGACAAGCTGAAAGACTTTGTAAAGAGTGATAAGAAAACGAAGCTCAAGACCGTAGAGCTGACCATCAAAAACGAGGATGGAACCTCTACGACGGAGACCTATTACGACATCAGCGGCGAGTCCGTGTTCGTGATCTCCGCCCTCACCTGCGACGGCGCCACGACAGATTGGTGGGGTAACATCAACGTCAGCGGTCTCGACCTGGTTCTGAATCTGAAGACCATGGTGCAGATCCACCAGTCCGAGAACGCCCAGAAGATTCAGTTCGTGAATTACGAGCTGGGCAAGACCGCCCAGGCCGAAAAGCCCACGCGGCCGGAGGAACTGGATAAAGAGTTCACTTACGAGAAAGAGGCCCCCGTTCCCTTTACGGAGCCTGTCCCCGAGGAACCGCAGGAGACCGGCCGCCTCGACTATTTCGAGCTGCTTGACGAACTGGACGAAAAGGTCATCATTGAGTTCGAAACCGAACCCGATCCCGACCCGGATCCCAACCCCAACCCCAACCCGAACCCCAACCCCGATCCCGATCCCAACCCTGATCCTCAGCCTCGCTTCGATCCGGAGCCTGAGCCCGAGGTAGAGGAAGAGGACGAAGAGCCCGAAGAGGAACCCGTCGAGGAGATCCACGAGGAGGAAGTCCCCCTGGCCGACCAGCCTGTGGAGCCCGCCCCCGAACCCGTGGACGACGGCTATGAGACCATCGAAGACGAGCTCGTTCCCCTGAGTGATGTGCCGGTCACCGGCGACGCCTCCACGCTCATGGGCGCACTGAGCGGCCTGTCCGCACTGGGCATGATCTTCTTAAAACCCTGGCGCAAGAACCGCCGCGACGACTGAAAAAACCGGCAGAAATCACTTGTTCATGACCCAAAAAACGGGGCCGGATCCATTTCGAATCCGGCCCCGCTTTGTATCTCACGACTTGTTGGAGGAACGATATGAAAGAACATATGTGGGAGAATCAGTTCCGAACGACAACGATCTGCGTGGATTCCTATGACGATGGCGTGCTTTCCGGCCGGGTCTATCATCCTCTGCGGGAGGACGGCGCGGCGTTCCGCAGCCTGAGTCAGTTTCTGCTGACGATGGAGGCGCTTCTTGACGACATGGGCTTCCCCCAGTCCTATCAGGAGACCCGGAACTTCGCCCCGGCGAAAAAGACCGCGGAGAACAGCACGGCCCCCGCAAAACTGCCCCGGGGCGCGCGCATGACCTTTCAGATCCAGATCCTCTTCCGCCAGCACGCCAGCTGGCAGGGGATGATCACCTGGGTGGAGGAAGGACGGGCAGAGGGCTTCCGCAGCGTGTTGGAGCTGGTTTACCTGTTGGACAGCGCCCTGCGCGGGGAAGTGGTGGCATAACGATCCAAAAGGAGAGGACCATGAAGCAAAAGCTGAGACTGATACTGACGATCTGCCTGGCGGTGGTGTTTTTAGGCAGCAGCATTCGCTGGATCGCGCTGGCCATCGACGCCAGAAAAAGCGCGGACAGCCATGCCGCCGCGCTGGAGGCCGCCGGCCTGCCCGATACGGAATCCGTCCCGGCAGAGCCTGTCCCCGAACCGGAACCGGAGCCTGTGCCCGAACTCACCCCGGAACCGGAATCCAAGCCTGAGCCGGAACCGGAGCCCGAGCCTGAACCCATTCCGGAGCCGGAGCCCGAACCGGTGGACCCCCATGCGGAGTCCCTGCGGGAGATCGATCTCGCCGCCCTGCGGGAGTCGAACGCGGAAGTGCGCGGATGGATCCTGATCCCCGGCGCGGAGGTGTCCCATCCCCTGATGCAGACCGACGATAACGAGTATTATCTGGGCCACGACTGGACGGGCGCGAAAAACGCCCAGGGCGCCATTTATCTCGACTATCGCGTGTCCGGCGACCTCTCCGATTTCCACACCATCATCTACGGCCACCGGATGCAGAACGGCGCCATGTTCGGCCGCCTGTCCCGCTATCAGGACGCTGACTTCCTTGCAGAAAATCCCTCTATTTATATTGCCGACGACAGCGGCGTGCATATCTATGACATTTTCTCCGTCTATGAGGCCAGTGTCACCACCGGCAGCACTTACCAGCGCCGCTTCGCGGACGATGTCGACCGCCAGGCCTTCCTCGATTACTGCATCACCGAAAGCGACCACGACACCGGCATCACCCCCACCACAGACGATCACATCCTCACCCTCTCCACCTGCACCGGCAACGGCCACGCCACCAGATGGGTGGTAAAAGCAGTGCTGCGGGAGGAAGGCGGAGGTAGTTGAAAGTTGACAGTGGACAGTTGACAGTTGTGGTGTCGGCTGCGCCGACAATTTGAAATCCATAGAAAACAAACAAGGCTTCCTTATCATAAGGAAGCCTTTGCTATGCGGCAGATTTGAATCGGTCGGGCGTTACCCGACTCCTTCACTGTCCACTGTCCACTATCAACTGTCCACTCGTATTATTAAAAAAGAGCCCTTTCGGGCTCTCTTTTTTAATAATACATATAAAGGCTGCACTTGATCATGCCGTTATAGAGCCAGCGTTTGCGGCTGGCACGGTGGCCGAAGAATTTTTCGAATTCGGGGTCGGGGGTGATGACGTAGACGTTCTTGCCGGAGAGGTCGCCCATCATGCGGCCCATGCCGCGGTACACCGCGTGGGCGGCGTCCAGATCGCCCAGACGCTCGCCATAGGGCGGATTTGTGACGATGACGCCCTGATAGGCGGAAAGGTCGCGCTTTGTCACGTCCTGGACGGAGAAGCGGATCATGTCCGCAACGCCTGCCCGGCGGGCATTGGCCTCGGCCCGGCGAATGGCGGAGGCGTCGATATCGCTGGCCTCGATGGTGGCGGGGGAGGGCATCTCCCCGGCTCTCGCCTCGTCCCGGGCGGCGGCCCAGACCGCGCGGTCCACAAAGTCATAGCGCTCCGCGTCAAAGTGACGGGCCACACCGGGGGCTTTCCGTCTGGCCTTCAGGGCGGCCTCGATGGCGATGGTGCCGCTGCCGCACATGGGATCTAAGAAATGCATATCGCCGCGGAAGCGGGAGAGATCCACCATGCTGGCGGCCAGGGTCTCCCGGATGGGGGCCGTGCCGCCGTCGATGCGCCAACCCCGCTTATAAAGGGGCGCGCCGGTGGTGTCGATCATGATATCCGCCCGGTCGCGGATGATGGCAAACTGGATCTGCACAGACGTGCCGCTTTCATCAAGCCAGGTGGTGCGGCGGCGCTGCATCAGGCGGTCTGCCGCCGCCTTCTTGATGATTCGCTGGCACGCGGGGATACTGGTGAGCTGGCTCTTCAGGCTGTAGCCCTTTACGGGGAAGGCCGCGCCGGGGGCGATATACTCCTCCCACGGAATGGCCCGCACGCCGTCATAAAGCCGGTCAAAATCCGTGGCCGGGAAGGAACCCAGACGGATCAGGATCCGCTCCGTATAGCGGGAGGCAATATTGGCCAGCGCCAGCGTCCGGTCGTCGCCGGAAAAGATCACGCGGCCGTCCTCACAGTGGACGTTTTCAAAGCCCAGGCGACGGAACTCGCCGGCGGCAATGCTCTCTACGCCGATCAGACACGGCGCAACAAATTCATAGGTATTCAATGGCACATTTCCTCGATGACAAGATTCGTGTATTCCTCCAGTTTTCCTGCTGCCGCCACGTGCTTCAGCATGGAATACTGGGGACGCAGATGCATGGCCTCCAGAATGGCTCTCCGCCACAGCTCCTCGGAGATACCGATCTCGGCGGGCGTGACGGGCGCCTGCACCATCTGCATCAGGCGCTTCACTTCGGCCACAGACGGGGTCTCAATGTCCGTCAGGCCGTCGCGGCGCGCCAGCTCATAGAAGCGCAGCATGGCGATCTCGGCCACGCCCACGGTGGCGCCATGGAGGGGATAGTCCACGCCGTTTGCCACGGCGTCAATGTCGCAGTAATGGGCGATGTGATGCTCGCATCCGGAGGCCGGACGGGTGACGCCCGCAAGGCCCATGGCCATGCCGGAGAGGATCAGTGCTTCCACAAGCTTGCCGATGGCATTCGGGTCACGGTTCGCAACACCCTCCGCAGACGCGGCGCAGGTGTCCAGGGCACCCTGCATAAAGTCCGCAATGGCCGCGCAGCGGTATTCGCCCTTGAGGCTCTCGCCCAAAACCCAGTCGGCAAGCGCCGTATACTTGCCCAAGACGTCGCCAAAGCCCGCGGCGATCATCTTGGTGGGTGCCGCGGCCATCACGTCGGTGTCCGCGATAATGGCGTCGGCGTAGTGGGAATAGAAGCTCATCTTGGTATTCCGGCACACAATGGGGGAGGAGGAGCCTGCATAGCCGTCCATGGACGGGGCAGTGCCCACAATGAAGTACGGCAGACCCAGACGTCCGCTGACCATGCGGGTGGTGTCGTTCAAAACGCCGGAGCCCACGGCGATGAGGAGGCCGTAGTTCTTGGTCTCGTCGGATGCTTCAATAAAGAGCCGGCCTAGCGCCGCAGCGTCCGGATGGAGATGATGATCCGGGAATACATAGGCGTCCACGGCAAAGCCCGCGTCCTTTAACTGCAGATAGACCTTTTCGCCCAGGACGGCATAGGTGTTCACGTCGGCGACTATGAGGATGCGGCTGGCTTTATAGGGTTCTGCCGTCTCGGCCACCCGGTCAGACACGCCGGAACCTACTAAGAGACGGCCGATCTTGATCGCGTGATCGTGGCCGCAGTCACAGTGGAAGGATACCTGCGTCAGTTCCTCAATGGGGCGTTTCAGAATGGTGGGATCCATGATTCTCTCTCCTTACTGTTTCGCATACATGCGGTTTCTCTTGGTCTTCAGTATATCACAAAAATTCCCCGGAAAAAAGTTTGAAATGAGAAATTTTTTATGGTATCATAAAAATGTAATAATAGCGCAACTATGCCCTTTTTTGCCGCGGCTGCGGCGGGGCTTTTTCGGGACTTTTTTGAGAACCTGCCGGCACGTCCGGCGGTGGGAGGAATTCGATATGGCATGGCAGGATATGACCATTGATCAGGTGCTCTCTGCGCTCGACACCGACGGCACCACCGGTTTATCCGCAAAGGAAGCGGAGAAACGCACAGAAAAATACGGAAAAAATATCACCACCATGGAACGGGAACGCCAGGCGCCCTCCGGGGGCCTGGGCGGCGTGCTGCTCTCCGCGGTGATCCTTCTGGCGGCGGCACTTCTGTGCCTCATGGAAAAGGCCTACATCCCCGCGGCCGTCTCCGGCGGCGCGGCCATTCTTACGACCTTACTCCGCCTCTGGGCCTTTGCCCGGGTGCGCCGGGTCTTAAATTCCATCGCCGTCGTCACCGCCCCCATGACCACCGTGGTGCGGGGCGGCACCCCCGCCATCCAGGACACTCGCACCCTGGTGCCCGGCGACCTGGTCCAGCTTCGCTCCGGCGATATCATCGGCGCGGATCTGCGCCTGATTGAGTCGATCGGCCTCGTCGTGGACGAGAGCATTCTCCCCGGCGGCTTCATGGCCGCCCCCAAGGACGCGGAAGTATTGATCGAAGAGGGCCGGGAGCTCTCTGAGTGCGAGAATATGTGCTATACCGGCACGGTGGTGCGCTCCGGCTCCGGCCGGGCCATCGTGGTGGCCACCGGCGAACAGATCGCCGCCCCCTATGCCGTGCGCTCCCCCTATGAGCATGAGCGCCGCAGCACGCTTAACCGCATCATCGCCCGCCAGAATAAGCGGGCCGCCGGCATCGGCATTGCCTCCGCCGTCATCATCCTCGTGACCAGCCTCCTGGTCCAGTCCATCAGTGTGGAGCATCTCACGGATTCCATCCTCCTCGCCGCGGTTCTCGCGGTCTCCGCCATTCCCTCCAGTCTGGCACTTACCGAGGCGGCCCTCTCCGCCGCAAGTATCCGAAAACTGGCCCTCTCCGGCGTGGTGGTGCGGTCTTTAGACGCCATGGATCGCCTGACGGGCATTGATACCGTGCTGGCCCAGAAAACCGGCGTCATCGCCGCCGGCGACATGACCGCCGCCACCGTCTGGACCGGCGGCCGGCTCATCGACGTGCGCGGCCGTGGCTATGCCCCCGATGGCAGATTCTTAGACGGCAGCGGCCAGGACATTGACGTGAGCCGCGACCGGTCCCTTGCCCTGACTCTCATCGGCGGCGCCCTCTGCGGCGACTCCGATATTGCAGAAAATCTCGGCCGCTGGGAGCCGCTTGGCGACCCCACGGAGGCGGCGCTGGTCACCATGGCCGCCAAGGCGGGACTCCGCCGCAGCGATATGCTGACCATGTTCCCCCGGGTGGCGGAATTCCCCTTCGAGCCGGAACGCCGCCGCATGACCACCATTCATAAGCGCGGCCGTCAGGCCGTGGCCTATATGAAGGGCGCGCCGGACGAGGTCATCGCCCGCATCTCCGCCGTGGATATCGGCGGCACGCCCCATCTTCTGAAGGAACACACCCGGGACCAGATCGCCGATGTGGCCCGCCGCATGACGGAGCAGGGACTCCGCGTGCTGGCTGTGGCCTATCGGGAATTCCCGGAACTGCCCAGTCCTCTCTTTGCCGATATCATTGAACAGGACTTCATCTTCGCGGGCCTTGTGGGCCTTTCAAATCCCGCCTCGCCCCAGGCGGTCTCCGCCTTTAATCTCTGCGCGGCGGCGGGCATCCGTACTGTCATCGTCACCGGCGACGATCCCGCCACGGCGGCGGATCTGGCCCTCTCCATGGGCGTCTCCGGCGAGATTTTAGAGGGCGGCGCCCTGGCCGATCTGGAGCTCGAAGAGCTCTGCCGCAAGATGCGCTCTACCCGCATTGCCGCCCGCATTGCCCCCGGCGAGAAACGCGCCATCGTCACCGCCCTGAAGGCCCTGGGCGGCCGCGTCGCCGTCACGGGCACCCGCGCTTCTGACGCGGCGGCACTTCTGGCCGCCGACGTGGGCGTATCCGTGGGCGCCGGTGCCTCCGAACTCACCCGCGACAGCGCAGACGTGATTTTAGAGGACGCGGGCTATGCCGATATCATCCATGCCATTGAGGAGGGCCGGCGCAAATTCGCCGCCCTGCGCGCCCACTGCGGCACGCTCTTCACCGCCATGGCCTTCCTGTTCCTGACGGTGTTTGCCCTCCTGGTCTCCACGCCTGCGGTGCATCTGCCCATGCTGCATCCCCTGTGGCTGGGCCTCCTGCTCTCCACGCTCCCGGCCTTCGCGCTCCGCAGCGAACCCACGGAGCGGGATATTATGCGCCGCCCGCCCCAGCATCCAAACACTCCGGCCTTTGGCCGTATGACGGTGCTCTCCGCCCTGCTCACGGCGCTGCCCGCCGTGGTGCTTTCCGTGGCCGGGTATTTCCTCATGGAATCCCGGGGCATCGCCGCGGGCCTCACCACTGAGGCTGCCGCCGATGCCGCCCACACGGGCCTTTTCGCCGCCATGACCCTGACGATTCTGGCCTTTGCCCATTCCGGCCGCTCGGAGCGCACCGGCGCACTGCGCATGGGTCTCCTGCGTAATCGCGGCCTGAATCTCATCACGCTTTCCGCCGTGGCCCTCCTGCTCCTTGCGGTCCATGTCCCGGCGCTCCATCCCATCTTTGCCGTCACCGACCTGGATCTCGTGAACTGGCTCATCGCCCTGGGCATCGCGGTGCTGTCCTTCGTGTGGAGCGAGGTGTATAAGACCGTCCTGCGCCCCATGCTGGCGAAAAACATTCCCGAGCGGGAGATCGTCACCGAGGATCGCCGCAGCGGCAGCGTGGTCCAGCGCATCTTCGACCGCTTTGAGGGCGACGACCCCACTCAGGAAGAAGAGGAACCGGAAAAGAAGAAAAAACGCCGGAAGCACGGCGATGACGAACCGGAGGAATCCGAAGAGTCCGAGGAAGAATCCGTGGACCAGGAGACGTCCGAGGACGCCGCCGAAGACGCGGCGGAATCCGCGGCCCCCGATCCCGACGCCACTGTCCCGCTGCCCGCCCTGCCCCCTGTTCCCGAGGAGGACACCGTCCCCGGCGAAATCGTAGAAGCCACCGACGAAGACCAGCTCCCCGCCGAATCCCCGGCAGAGGCAGAACCCGTCGAGGAAGCAGAGAAAATCGAGGAAGTCGAAGTAGTCGAGGATTCCGAAGAACCGGCAGAGACAGAACCCGTCGAAGAATCCGAAGAACCCGAGGAACCCACGGAACCCGAAACCCCGGCAGAGCCCGAACCTATTGAGGTGCCCGCCGAAGAGATGGAGACCGTCATGGAAGAAATGGAGACGGTTCTGGAGACGTTTGTTGAGGAACTGGAAGCGGTGGAGGAACTGCCCGAACCGTCGGAACCGGAGGACACCGAACCGGAAGGCCAGCTGTCCATGGATCTCCCGGATCTCCCCGCCCCGGTAGAGGAGGACGCCGAACTCGCCGCCCTGCTGGAAGAATTCGGAGAAACGGAGGACACTGAGGAACCGGAAGAGGCAGAAGAGCCGGAAGAGCCCGCCGAGCCGGAAGAGCCCATCGAATCCGAAGATCCCATCGAATCCGAAGAACCCGCCGAGCCGGAAGAGCCCGTCGAACCGGAAGAGCCCACTGAACCCGAACCCGACTCCAAAAAATAACCCCCATTCTAAAACCAAAAACCACAGACCGATTGCCCGTGCAATCGTCTGTGGTTTTTTTCATGCCCGCCGCCCGGCGGATATTTGGGACGGAAATGTGGTAGATTAAAGAAAAGATCGTATCGATAGGGGGTCCTGTCTTGAAAAGAGTGAGCGTGACGCGGCGGCATCTGGCTGCATTTCGGGCGTATTTGTGGAAAGAGGAAAAGAGCCGCGCAACGGTGGAGAAATACCTGCGGGACATGGCGTGCTTCGCGCAGTTCGCGGCGGATCGGCCCGTAAGCCGGGAGATCGCCATCGCGTGGAAGCAGTATCTGGAGGGCCGGGGCTATGCGGTGCGCACCATCAATTCCATGCTGGTGTCCCTGAATCGCTTTCTGGAGTTTCTGGGGCGGTCGGACTGCCGGGTGAAGACCATCCGCGTCCAGCGGCAGACCTATTCCGCGGCGGAGCAGGAGCTCTCCCGGGAGGAATACCTGCGGCTGCTCACGGCGGCGCAGAACCGGCCGCAGCTGCACCTCGTGATCGAGACCATCTGCGCCACCGGCATCCGCGTGTCGGAGCTGCGGCACTTCACCGCGGAGGCGGTGCGCCAAAGCGAGGTGACGATCCACTGCAAGGGCAAGATCCGCACCATCCTGATCCCCGGGGCGCTGCGGAAAAAACTGCTGCGCTTTGCCGCGTCGCGGGGCATCGCGGCGGGGCCCATCTTCCTCACCCGGGGCGGAAAGCCCCTGGACCGCAGCACCGTCTGGCGCCAGATGAAGTCCCTCTGCGGTCTGGCCGGCGTGAATCCCGCCAAAGTATTCCCGCATAACCTGCGAAAGCTCTTCGCCCGCACCTTCTATGCTATGGAAAAGGACATCGCCAAACTGGCGGATATTCTGGGCCACAGCAGCATCGAAACCACCCGCATTTATCTCATGACCACCGGCCGCGAGCACCTCCGAAAACTCGAACGCCTGGGCCTTGTCACCTAGCGGAAAATAAAAAAACACCACATAATTCGCATTATGTGATGCACGCCGCAAAGAAAAAAACCGGTACATACCAGATCACTTCTCATTATACGGAGCGCTCTCGGAAAAGTCAAGGGTATCGGATGAGAAAAATGCGAAAATAAGACCCATTTTTGCCAAAAGTAAAGAGAAAAGCAGCAGAAAAACACCCAAAGTGTCAAAATTTGACAATTCTGCACTTGGGTGTGGAGACGTGTGCCCTTTTTTGCGTTTTCAAGGGGGCTTCCGCCCGCCGCGCCCCGGGAAATCCGGCGCATCCGGCACAGATCACAACATAATGCGAATTATGTGACAGTGCGAATTGTGCAATCGTGCAAAGAGAGGCCTCTGCCGGATCCGGAGGGCGGACGAGGGCCGTGCCGAGCTTTGGGAGAAACGGCGGGAATACAGATGGGACGGATATCCTTACAGGAATATTGTGATGCCCGGCAGGTTCCCGGACTTCTCGCAGAGTGGGACACGGCGGAAAACGGCGCGCTCTCGCCCCGCGACGTGAGCTATGCCAGTCACAGAAAGGTGTGGTGGCGGTGCGGCCGGGGACATCTCTGGCAGGCAAGAGTACAATCCCGAACGGACGCTGGGGCAGGATGCCCAGTCTGCACCGGAAAAACCGTGATCCCCGGCGAAAACGATCTGGCCAGTATCGCCCCAATGGTGGCGGAAGAGTGGCATCCCGAGCGAAACGGCACACTCACCCCGGAGGCCGTCACGCCTTACTCCAATCGAAAGGTCTGGTGGCTCTGCCCGCAGGGGCATAGCTATTGTGCCGTCATCAATAACCGTGTGTCCCTTACGGCCGGCTGTCCCTATTGCAGCAATCGCCGCGTGCTTCCGGGGTTTAATGATCTCGCCACCACGGCGCCCCAAGTCGCCGCCCAGTGGCACCCGGAACGGAATCACGGCCTGACACCGCAAATGGTCACCGCCGGCAGCCACAAAAAGGTCTGGTGGCAATGCGCGGATGGGCATGAGTGGCAAGCGGTCATCTATTCCCGCACCGGCGACCAGAAATGCGGCTGTCCCGAATGCGCAGGGCGGGGAAAAACCCGCAGCAAACCGATCAATACCCGGCGAAAACCGGTGAGATAAATAAATGATAAGGAAGGATTTTATATGAAAAAGATACTTTTGGCACTGATACTGTCGATCATGATGGTAGTATCAATGCTACCCATGACCGCAATGGCGGCTGGAGTGGAGTGTACTGACGAGTCATGTGCACATGAGGCTGCGATTGACGGCACGCATTATGACACTTTGGCCGAAGCTATCACTGCCGCCAGTGCTGGCAATACGATCACATTCCTGACCGACATCACCGAAGATGTTACGGTCAAAAAGAATCTGACCATCGACGGTACTGAGAAGAACTATACCGGCACGATGACTTTGGAAGCGACTGTTATCATTCAGAATGTTAATTTCATTCAGGGGCGCGTTCTCAAAAGCAACAGTGCGATCAAAAACATTACCATTAAGGACTGTAATTTCGATGGTAAGGGTCTGAATGTCTATGCAGTAGAATTGCGTTATACAGGGTCGATCGTGATTGAAAATTGTACTGCAAAGAATTATGGTTACGGCTTCCTGCAGGTTCCCAAGAGCAACGACACAATTTCTGTTAAGAATGTAGAAATTTCCGATGTCAACTATGGTCTGAAGATCGACTATAGCAACAATGTTACTCTGGAGAATGTCAACATAACCAATTGCGAATATTATGGTATTTACAACTCCAATCACGGTTCAAAGACTATTAGAATCAAGGATAGTTCGATCGGTGTTCTAGGAACTTGGGACAGGAATACGGGTAAAACGACCACTTATATTTTTGAAGGCTCAAATACTGTTGACGAGTTTGATATCGTTGGAGAACTCGATATCTTAAAATTGGCTGACGTGAACTCTACTTTGACCGCTCCCGAAGGCCAGAACATCAGCATCGATGATGCTCAAGGCAAGATCGTTGCTTATGGAGAAGGCAAGTATAAGTTGATAGATCCCAATGAGGAGTTCACCATTACTTTCAAAAATGGTGAGAACGTAATCGCAACAATCACGGGAAAATATGGTACAGAAATCACCGCTCCCGCAGGCCCCGCTATGACTGGTCACACCTTTATCGGCTGGGATGAAGAAATTCCCGAGACCATGCCCGCCGAGAACATGACTCTTACTGCCTGTTGGAGCGTCAACACCTACACCATCTCCTTCGATACCAAGGGTGCCGGTTCTATCGCTTCTATCCCCGTGAAGTACGGCACGCCGATCACTGATCTCCCCACCCCCTTCCGTCAGGGCTATGAGTTCACCGGCTGGCTTGGCATTCCCGCAGACGGCGTGATGCCCGCTGCCAACATCACTCTGACCGCCACCTGGCGCCAGACATACTTCCAGATCGACACCGTCAAGCCCGTCACCCCCGTCACTCCTGTGACCCCTGTGGTGCCGTCTGAACCCGAAGTGGACGACGACTCCTGCGACGGTAAGCTCAGCTCCGGCTGCGCCGCGGCCACCTTCGCTGACCTCGACACCAGCGCCTGGTACCATGACGCCGTGGACTACGTCCTTGAAAACGGCCTCATGCAGGGCGTTGGCGGCGGCAAGTTCGCCCCCTACACCACCACTTCCCGCGCCATGATCGTCACCATTCTCTATCGTCTCGAGGGTGAGCCCGCCGTCACCGGCGCAAATCCCTTCGCCGATGTGGAGAACGACGAGTGGTACACCGATGCTGTCCTCTGGGCCGCCGAGAACGAGATCGTTCTGGGTTATGACGGTGAATTCTTCCCAACGGACGACGTCACTCTGGAGCAGGCTCTCCTGATCCTCCAGCGCTACGTCGAGTACAAGGGCGCAGACGAGATCACCGTTCCGATGATTGCTCCTTACGAGTACAATACCTGGGCCGAGGCCGGTGTTGTCTGGGCATACCTGAACGACATCCTCGAGATCGGCACCGATCTTGATGATCTCACCGCCCCCGCCACCCGCGCCGAACTTGCCGGCTTCCTTTACGCATTCTGCAAGTAATTGAATCAAATGAACCCACCGGCGGCAATCCGCCGGTGGTTTTTTATCCGCCGCGCCAGCGGCACCGCAATTCTGCATTGTGCATTCTGAATTATGAATCATGCAGTGAGAAAAAAAGAGGCCCTTTCGGGCCTCTTTTTTTCTCACTGCATCTTTGCCAGAATCTTGAAATCGTCGTAGAGATCGAGATAGAGCTTCTTGTGCAGGGCGTAGTATCCCTCGTATGCCGCGTGCTTCGCCATGTCCGGCATGTGGGTGTCCTGCTTTTTCACCAGTGCCGCACAGGCTTCTTCCACGGAAGTATACTCCTTCGCGCCCACGCCTGCCAGGATCGCCACGCCCAGCGCCGCGCCGCCCTCGGCGGACTGCACCGTGCTCACGGGACTGCCGTAAATATCCGCCAGCATCTGCCGCCACAGGGCGCTCTTGCCGCCGCCGCCGCAGATCCGCATATCAGAGAGCTGGCACCCCAGTTCCGCATACACGTCCAGACACTCCCGCATGGCATAGCTGACGCCCTCCATGACCGCGCGGATCATGTGGGGACGGCTGTGGATACTGGACAGGCCGAAGAACACGCCGCGGCAGTCCGCATCCGCATGGGGCGAACGCTCGCCCAGAAGATAGGGCAGGAAGAGCAGTCCCCGGCTGCCCGCCGGTACGTCCGCGGCCAGCGCGTCCATCACCTCAAAGGGATCCCGCCCTTCGCGCTCTGCCTGGGCGATCTCCGCGCTGCACACCGTGTCCCGCAGCCAGCGCAGGGAATACCCCGCCGCCTGGATACAGCCCATCATCATCCATTTACCCGGCGCCGCCGCGCAAAGGCAGTTGACCCGCCCCTCATAGTCCGGCAACACCTTTTCCGTCAGCATGTACGGCACGCCGGAGGTGCCGATGGTGGTGAATGCCCGGCCGTCGGTCATGGCGCCCATGCCCACGCCCGCGGCGGGATTGTCGCCGGCGCCGCCCACCACAATGGTGCCGGGGCGCAGACCCGTCCGCTCCGCCGCCTCCTTCGAGATCACGCCGGTGACCTCCGGGGATTCGTATACCGGCGGCAGCTTGTCCCGGTCAATGCCGATTTTGTCCAGAAGTTCCTGTGACCAGTCGCGCCGCTGAATATCCAGAAGCTGCAGACCCGAGGCGTCCGACACCTCTGCTGCATACTCGCCCGTGAGACGATAGCGCACATAGTCCTTGGGCACCAGGATCATGGCGGCCTTTTCATAGATCTCCGGCTGGTGATTCTTCACCCAGAGGATCTTCGCCGCGCCCAGGCCCGGGATCGCCACATTACCGGTGAGCTCCACGATGCGCCGCCGCCCCACCTTGCGGTTCATTTCCTCCACTTCCTCTGTGGCCCGCAGGTCGCACCAGAGGATGGCCGGACGCAGCACCTTGCCGTCGCGGTCCAGCATCACATGGCCGTTCATCTGGCCGGAGAGACCCACGCCCAGCACCTGGTCGCCGGATACCCCGCTTTTCTGCAAAACGGCCCGGATGCCGTCCGCCGCCGCGTTCCACCAGTCCTCCGGGTTCTGTTCCGCCCATGCGCCCCGGGGGCAGTCCATGGGATACCCGATGGTGTGGCTGGCCAGGGCATTGCCCATGAGGTCAAAGAGCACGGTCTTCGTGCCGGAGGTGCCAATATCGATTCCAAGCAGCATAATTCTCCATTCCTTTCACAAATGTTTCTTTACTTTTCTGTCTCTTTGGTGTAAGCTGATTTTATAGAAGCCGCGCACTTTTTCGCGGCAGGAGAAATGATAATAGGGAGAAAACGAGTATGTCGATTATTACGATTGTGGGCTCCGGCGTCATGGGTTCCGCCATGTGCTGGCCTGCCCGGGATAACGGCCACGAGGTGCGCCTGGTGGGCACCCATCTGGACCGGGAGATCATTGACGCCGCAAAGAAAACCGGCGAGCATATCAAATTAAAGCGCCGCCTGCCCGATGGCGTCCTCTGCTATCAGATCGAAGAACTGGAGACCGCGCTTTCCGGCGCCGATCTCGTGATCGGCGGTGTCTCAAGCTTTGGCGCACGCTGGTTTGAGGAAAACGTCCTGCCGAAGATCGCCGACGGCACGCCGGTGCTCTCCGTCACCAAGGGCCTCGAGGCCCAGGAGGACGGCACGCTGCTGCCCTTCCCGGTGGCTATGGCAAAGCGGATGCCCGCGGGCCGGAACGTGGTCTTAAACGCTATCGGCGGCCCCTGCCTCTGCTATGAGCTCTGCGACCACCACCACACCACCATCGCCTTCTGCGGCCCGGATATGGAGCTGCTCAAAAAACTCCGCGATATGCTGGAAACTGAGTTTTACCATGTCTGCCTCTCTACCGACATTGCCGGTGTGGAGTGCGCCGTTGCCATGAAGAATGGCTTCGCCCTGGGCGTGGCCCTGGCCATCGGCCAGAAGGAGGCCGCAGGTGTGGAGAATCTGAACCCCGAATCCGCCCTCTTTGGCGAGGCCACCCGTGAGACCCTGCGCCTCATCCGCCTCATGGGCGGCGAGGAGGAAAGCATCTGCTATTTCGCCGGTGATCTCTATGTCACGGTCTACGCCGGACGCAGCCGCCGCCTGGGTGAGCTTCTGGGCCGTGGCCTCGATATCGACGAAGCCAGAGAACGCTTAAACGGCGTCACGCTGGAATCCGCCGCGGTGGATGTGACTGTGGCCGCTGCCCTGCGCCGCATGGCGGAGGACGGCCGCGCCAATCCCGACGACTTCCCGCTTTTACAGCATATTGACGAGCTTCTCTCCCAGCACGCAAAACTCAATATTCCCTGGGAAAAGATGGCCCGCAACGCTTGACGAAAGCCCCTCTTTCTGCTATTCTACCATAGTTCCGAAACGCTGAACAGAGTGTATATCCGCATTTTTGGTCTGTGCCCGGATTTCCCCGGGTTTTTAGGAGGACTTTCTCTATGAAGCTTCGTCTCCCCCGTATCAGTAACCCCTTCGCCGCCCTCTATGCAGAGGCGCGACTGACGAAGGAGATCCAGCGCAGTCTTTACTTCATTCTCTTGAGCAATATCTGCGGCAACCTCTTCTGCCAGGTGGGCGGCAGCGGCACCACCGCCATGATCCAGCTGTCGAACTTCCTGGGCGCCGGCGACTTTGAGTACGGTCTCATCACCGGTATCCCCCTGGCGGCGGCCATTTTACAGATTCCCTTCTCGGTTCTGGTCACCCGTACCCAGAAGCGGAAAAAGTACATTCTCACCTATGGTCTCTTCTCCCGCGCCCTGTGGCTCTTATTCGGTCTGGTGCCTTTCTTTGTGCCCGCCGATCCGGAGTGGCTGCGCCTGTGGACGGTGATCTTCCTTTTGGGCATTTCTTCCTGCTGCGGCGGCTTTATCAATGTATGCTGGGCCCCGTGGATGGCGGATCTCATGCCCATTGGCATTCGCGGCCGATGGATCTCCCGGCGCGACGCCATCAACTCCGTCATGAACGTGGCCATGGGCCTCTTCATCGCCTGGATCCTGGACGTGATCGGCGGCCCCATCAAGTACACCATCGTGTTCCTGATCGGCGGTGCCTTCGGCGTCTTTGATATGCTGGCCTTTATCGGCGTCAAGGAAGTGTATTCCACCCCGCCCCAGCGCACCAGTATCATGAAGTCCATGAAGCGCGTCATGCGCGACAAGCCCTTCCTGCAGTTCTCCATCTTCTGGGCCGCCTGGTGCTTCACCGCCAACATGAGCGGTATGTACATCTCCCGTTACTGTATGAATGAGATGGGCATGTCCAACATGGGTGTCACCATCTTCGGCAGTATCACGGCCTCTCTGATCACCGTGCTGGTGATCTCCCGCTGGGGCAGATTCCTGGATCACTATGGCTGCAAGCCCGTCATGCTGGTGTCCGGCATCGTGGCCAGCCTGACCCAGGGCTTCATCCTCTTCATGTACCCCGGCGCGTCCTGGCCCATGTTCCTGCATAACTTCATTGGCGCGGCCTTCTGGAGCGCCTCCAACCTGGCCGCCACCACCATGCAGCTCTCCTATTCCCCGGATGATGAGCGTCCGGCCTATCTGGCCTTCTTCTCCTGCATCACCTCCCTCCTCGGCAGCTTTGCCGGCACCATGGTGGGCGGTGCGGCGCTTGATTGGATGGCCGCCATCGGCATCCCCGGCAACGTGGGCTTCGACCGCTATAAGATCCTCATCGTGGTGGCCGTTGTCCTGCGCTTCCTCACGGTGATCCTCCTGGTGCCCCGGATGGACAACGACCGGGAAGGTACCGTGGGCGATATGTTCCGGGACTTCGGGAATGTGCTGCGCGCGATTCCCGCCCGCGTCCGGCTCCTGCGCGCCATCGCCAAGAGCCGCCGCAGCCTGTAATCCGAATCCGCAAAGAACCCTGCACGTCTTGCAGGGTTCTTTTTTTATGCCTCTTTTCCTGGGCGCGGGCAAAAGAGTGGAAAAAGAGTGGAATTTTCGGGGAGTGGGGACTGGTATACTGCCCGTAGAAACCAAAAAGGAGGAATCCCCATGAAATCCGAAAAAACATCCCATCCCCTGCGCTACGGCAGTGCCGCGGCCCTTGCCCGGGCCGTGGCGAGCTATTACGATGCGATCTCCTGCCGCAGGCAAAAGACCGAATGGGCGGACAGCGGCGAGCGCAGTCCCAAGGGTAAGCCCGTTTTTGAGGAGCGTCCCCTGCAGGACGAGGACGGCCGCATCCTCTATGAGACCGTCTATCTCACGCCGCCAACCCTGCCGGGCCTTCTTCTGCATCTGGGCATGGATCGCGGCACCTGGGCGGACTGCGCGGCGGGCGTCCATGGCCGGGGCATTCAGGAGGTCTGCCGCCGGGCCATGCTGCGCCAGGAGGCGTATCTGCTGGAATCCCTGCTCCACGCGGATAAAAACATCTCCGGCATTCTCAGTGTGCTGGATCGCTATCACCGCCCGCCGGAGGCCGCGGCCCAGCCCGATGCAGAGGCGCTGCTGCGCCGTCTTGCGCTTTCGATCCCCCTGCCGGAAAAGCTTCGTCTGACAGAGGGGGAGGGCCATGACGAACTGCCGTGAGGCCGCGGCCCGGCTCTGGTCGGCGGAGCTGGCGGAAAGCTGTAACGCCGCCTTTCTGCCTCTTTTCGCGGACGAGCATCGCTATCTGGTGCTCATGGGCGGCGGCGGCTCCGGCAAGTCGGTATTCGCCGGGCGAAAGCTCATCGAGCGGGCGGCGGCAGAGCCGGGGCATCGCTTCCTGGTCTGCCGCAAGGTGGCCCGCAGCCTGAAAAACTCCTGCTTTCGCCAGCTCACTGCCCAGCTCGCCGCGCATTATCCCGCCCTCACCCCGGAGATCAACCGCTCAGAGCCCGCGATCCGCCTGCCAAACGGCAGCGAGATCCTCTTCACCGGCCTTGACGACACCGAAAAGCTCAAGTCCATTTACGGCGTCACCGGCATCTGGATCGAGGAGGCCAGCGAGCTCACCGAGCAGGATTTCAACCAACTGGACATTCGCCTTCGCGGCGAGACCCCGGGCTATCGCCAGATGATCCTGAGCTTTAACCCCGTGTCCGTCCATCATTGGCTGAAGCGCCGCTTCTTCGACACCCCCGATCCCCGCGCCCGTTGCCACCACTCCACCTATCACGACAACCGCTTCTTAGACGAGGACAACATCCGCACCCTGGAAAACTTCCGGGACAGCGACCCCTATTACTACAGCGTTTACTGCCTGGGGCAGTGGGGCGTGCCGGGGCAGAGCGTGTTCCCCGCCATGGCGATCCAGGAACGGCTGGCCGCCCTGCCGGAGCCCGCGGCGGTGGGCTTCTTCGCCCCGGGAAAGCCCGGGGCGGCGCCCCTCTGGCAGGACTTCGCGGACGGCTATATCCGCATATACCGCCGTCCCATCCCCGGCGTGCCCTATGTCATCGGCGCGGATACCGCCGGAGAGGGCAGCGACAGCTTTGTGGCACAGGTGCTGGACAACCGCACTGGCCGCCAGGTGGCCACCCTCCGCCGGGCGCATATCGACGAGGACGAATTCGCCCGCCAGCTGTATGCCCTGGGCCGGTATTATAACGACGCCCTCATCGGCGTGGAGACCAATTTCTCCACCTACACCGTGAGAGAACTGGAACGCCTGCGCTATCCACGCCAGTATGTGAGAGAGTCCATGGACGACTACACCCACCGTCCCCGGGAGCGCTATGGCTTCCGCACGGACGCCCAGACCCGTCCGGTGATCCTGTCGGAGCTCATCGCCGCCGTCCGCGCCGCGCCGGAGCTTTTATCCGACCGGGATACTTTGGAGGAAATGCTCTGCTTCGTCCGCAATGAACAGGGCCGCCCGGAGGCGGCGGCAGGGGCCCATGACGACTGCGTCATGGCGCTGGCCATCGCCCATCACATCCGTCCGCAGCAGCGCGCCGCACGCCGTGTCCCCGCCGCAGAACGCTGCTGGACGGCGGATATGTGGGAGGACTGGCGCCATGCCGACCCGGATCAAAGGAAGTATTTAGAACAAAAATGGAGCCCCGGCGACCCCGGGGCAGAGAAAGGAGAAGACTCATGACAAAACCCGAAACCCTGCGCTTCTGGCAGGAACGTCTGCAGAAGAGCCGCGCCGCCTACGCGGAGGCACTGCTCTCCATGGATGAAAACGAACGTCTTTACCGGGGCGAGCGCAGTCTGCGCCCCTTTGTGGAGGGCGTAGCCGCCGACGGCGAGGCCCATCACGTCCGCAACATCGTGGCGGAGAATATCGAAAGCCTGGTGGACAGCTCCATCCCCCAGCCCCGGGTGCGCGCCCTGCGCCCCGAGGACGAATCCCGCGCCCGCCTCATCGAGCATCTTCTGGAAGGAGAGCTGGACCGCCTGCACACGGAGGAACTAAACGATATGCAGGAGCGCACCGTGCCCATCCAGGGCGGCGGCTTCTGGCTGCTTGAGTGGGATAATGGGGAAGGGGCGGCCGCCCTGTCCCTCGTTCATCCCAAACAGCTGATCCCCCAGGAGGGCGTGCACAGCCTCGCCGACATGGACTATTTCTTCCTGCTGCAGCCCCAGACCCGGGCGCAGCTCTCCCGCCGCTACGGCGTGACGCTTGCGGGCGGCGCGGAGGAATCCCCGGAGGCCCGTGGCCTTACGGACGACACCGCCGCCTCGGACGAGCTGCTCACCCGCTGCACCGCCTATTACCGCGACGGCGACCGCATCGGCCTCTTCAGTTGGTGCGACGACACAGTGCTGGAGGATCTGCCGGACTGCCAGGCGCGTCTGCGCCGGGTATGCGCGGCCTGCGGCGCGGCGGATGCCCTGACAGGGGAGAGCGGCGTCTGTGCCGCCTGTGGCGGCGAGGAATGGCAGGAGGAGGCCATGGACTGGGAGGAACTGTGGCTGCCCGTAGAGACCGCCCACGGCGCCCATCTGCCCGGCGCCCGCTGGGAGACCGATGCGGATGGCCAGCCGATCCTCCGCCCCACCCGCATCCCGGTCTATCGCCCGGGCGTCTATCCCGTGGTGCTTCAGAAGAACATCAGTCTCTTTGGTCAGCTTCTTGGCGACTCCGACGCCGCCAAGATCGCGGACTTCCAGAACGCCATCAACTGGCTGAATCAGAAGATCGACCGCCGCCTCATGGCCGCCGGCACCGTCATCACCGGCCCCGCCAGCGCGGACTTCACCGTGGATCCCCGGGATCACCGCATCCTGCGTCTCGAGAGCGCCGCGGACAAGGCCATGATCGACACCTATGAATTCACCGGCGACGTGTCTCAGGAGTTTGCCCAGCTCTCCCAGTGCTATGAGGCCTCCCGCCAGGTTCTGGGCATCACCGACAGCTTCCAGGGCCGCCGGGACGAGACCGCCACCTCCGGCCGCGCCAAGGAATTCGCCGCCGCCCAGTCCGAGGGGCGTCTTGAGAGCAAGCGCCGCATGAAGGAGGCCGCCTGGGCCCGCATCTTCGAGCTGCTGTTCCGCTGCCACCTGGCCTATTCTGACGCGCCCCGCCCCGTGGTCTACACCGATCGCCGCGGCGAGACCTGCTATGACCGCTTCGACCGCTATGATTTCCTGGAGCAGGACGAAGAGGGGAATTATTACTGGAACGACCGCTTCGCCTTTTCCTGTGAGTCCACCACGCTGGGCGGCAGCCGCGAAAAACTCTGGGACGAAGTCCGCCGCAATTTCGACTCCGGCGCCTACGGCGACCCGGCAACCCCCGAGGCAAGAAAAACCTTCTGGCAGGAAATGCAGAAACTGCATTATCCGCTGAGCTGCGGGACGGAGGAATAAAAGAAAAAGCGCACTGTGCCTCTTATGAAAAAATTGATTGACATGTTTTTGCTGCCAAGGTATAATAATGTTGGTACAGATAGCTTCTGCATGAGACGAGTGACGGTTCTGACTCGTCGGTAAAATAAAAACTGACCGAGCGATGAAGTCGTGTGACGGCTCCGACACGACGGTAAAATAAAAACTGGCCGTAGGAAGTTATCTGATGGGGAGAGAGTTTTCTCTCCCCTGTTTTTTTACAGAGGTGACGATACATGGAATATACTGTGGACATTTATAATTTGTCCTCACGGTTTTATCAGGATTATCCCCATGCGGCGTATCCGGAAATCGTAGTCAAAAAAGACAGACCCTATTCCTGTCTGCTGATCGAGTATATGGATGATCTCTTCATCTGTATCCCGTTTCGGTCGCATGTACGTCATCGTTATGCGTATCATTTCAAAACGTCTGTAAGATCCAAACAGAGCCGATCCGGGCTTGATTATTCAAAAATGGTACTGATTCAAAACACCGAGTATCTTGATATCCAAACGCCCGCGGTGGTGGATCAGGATGAATACAAGGAAGTGATGCAGAATCTGCCGCGAATCGTCAAAGAGGCGTATGCTTATCTGTCTGACTACAAAGACGACTTGCGCGGTGTCCGAAAGCTGCATCCCAAAGAGTGGCAGCGTCGTTATGCAATGTCCACCTTGCCGTATTTTGATCAGTTGCTGAATACATAATAAGAGAGGATGAGCACTAGCTCATCCTCTCTTTTGTTATCTCAACGTATTTGCAAACGATTTTCCTGCTTCTCGCCTTACAGCTTTCTCGGGTCGATGGAGAAGGTCACATCGTCTTCGGTGATATCGAACGGGCCGGGCATGCGGTCGCCTTCGATGACGTTGCCGAAGTAGTCGGTGGTGACCTCGGCGTCCGGGGCAACCTTCTTCATGGAAGAATAGCCCACGGTCTCGCGCTTGTCCCAGGTGCAGCGGGGCTTGTCGGTGCGCAGAGTCATGGTGAGGGCCTCGTCGTCAATGGTGAGCTTGAAGGCTGCATAGCCGCCATTCAGGTCCATGTTCTCGAAGCGCTGCCATGCCTTGAGGTCCAGCTGTGCGGAGGGAGCCGGATAGGCCAGCACCAGGAAGCCCTGAGGCATTCTGGAATAATAGTTACCGTCGAAGGTGTTGTCATGATTGGGCAGACGGATAGCGCCGCTGCGGCAGTCATAGAACACGTTATTGACGACGGTGGAGTTGCGGGACGTGCCGCCGCGGCCGCCGGCCATACGGCCGCGGACAACGTCCTGGGCATAGCCGTAACCGTCGGTGTTGCAGATCAGGTTATTGACCACGCGGAGGTCGTCGTTGCCGAGGCCATAGATGGCGTCGCCAACCGGGACATGCATGGCAAAGGGCTCGTTCCACTCGCTGCTGTCGATGTTGATGGTGCCGTTGCCCTTGTCGGGTGCGTTATAGTCGTAATAAAGCTTTGCGTTCCAGAAGATGTTGTTGTCGATGAGCAGTTCGCCCAGACGGTTGCACTCCATGAGGATCATGCCGTGGGGGCAGAGCATATTCAGGAAGAGGTTCTGGGTGACGCGGGCGTTGACGCTGTTGCAGTCCAGCCACAGGCCTTCACAGCCATAGGTCTCGCGGAAGACATTGCGGCGGAACAGGGAATCCACACAGTTGTGGAACTTCAGTGCGCCGGACTCCCAGCCATATTCCATGCGCTGCCAGCCGGTGCGGGCAATGAGGTTATCCTCCACCAGGGTGTAGCAGGCACTGAGACCCAGGACACCGGCCACGCCGCTGTCATAGATCTGGTTGCGGCGCAGCACCGCATAGCCCACCTGCTGCTCCAGAGCTCTCTTATAGGCCCAGGAACCGGAACCGATATCGATACCGACGGTGTTGGAATAACGGATGATGTTGTCCTCGATGATCCAGTGGTGACCACGGTTACAGGACAGAGCGCCCACTTGGGGATCCGGTGCGCCGTTGGCGGCCTGCATCATGGTAAGACCCTTGACCTTGATGTAGGAGAGGAAGGGCTTTGCGGTGGTGAAGCACTGCTCGCGGCAGGAGACCTCAATGAGGTGTCCCTCGGGAGAGCCATTGTCGGGCATACGGAAATGCACCTTCAGGCCGTGCTCTTCCACCCAGTAGGTACCGGGCTCCTTGGAAAGGTGGGAATAAAGCTCCACCTGACGCAGGGGCTTGCCGTCTACATAGACCATGCCGCGGCGCAGGAAGAAGGGCGCCAGATTGCTCTCGCGCTCCGTACGGCTGTAGTGGAGCCAGGACTTGTCATGCAGGGCATTGATCAGGCCGAAGGGATTATAGCCGTGGAACATATCGCCGTCCAGGGTGTGTTCCCAGATGATGGGCTCTTCCTTTTCGACCTCGTCATCGTCGTGCATCCGGAAGCCCAGGCTGAACTCCAGGCTGCGCTCAAAGCCGGTGGCCACTTCGGAAGCCTTGATGACGACTTCGCCGTCGCCTGCGGCTTCATAGCTGACCATACGCTCCGGGCCCTCGCCGCCGTGGGCAGCGCGGACGCATTCGCGGTACTCACCGGCGTGGATCAGCACGCGGGTGCCGGCCGTGGCAATGGCCGCGGCGCGGTTGATGGTCTTGAAGGGGGCCTCAAGAGAACCGTCGCCGGTTTCGTCGTTGCCGCACTTGCCGCAGACATGCAGCTCCCGGTCATAAACCTGTTCTTTTTCCCAGAAATCAAAACTCTCGCCATAAGGCAGAATGGCGGTGGGGTCGAGATGTTTTGCCATAATGAACGCTCCTTTCAAAGTGGACGCGTGGACGCCGTTTCCGACGCCTGCCGCATCGCTGATACTTCATAAATTTATTCTAACGAACTTGCAGAACCCTGTCAACGAATCTGGGAAAATGAGCGATGATTTCCGAATGGGGGAAGCGGGAGTATCTTGAAAATCGGCCACAAAAATGGTACAATTCGGCCAGATCAATCGGATAGACGGAGGGACGCGGAATGCACGAAACAGGATCTTTCAGAAACGCCCGGCGGGAGGATGTGCCGCTGATTTTACAGTTCATCCGGGAATTGGCGGACTATGAGCATATGCTGGACGAGGTGGTGGCGGACGAGGCACTTCTCGAGACCTGGATCTTTGACCAGCGGAAGGCCGAGGTGATTTTTGCACTGGAGGAGGGAGAAGCGGTGGGATTTGCCCTCTTTTTTCATAATTTCTCCACTTTCCTTGGCCGCGCCGGCCTCTATCTGGAGGATCTCTACGTCAGGCCCGCGTATCGCGGAAAAGGCTATGGCAAGGGCCTTTTAAAAAGACTGGCGGCCATCGCGGTGGAGCGGGGCTGCGGCCGCCTGGAGTGGTCGTGCCTGAACTGGAACCGGCCCAGCATCGATTTCTATCTTTCCCTGGGCGCCGTCCCCATGTCCGACTGGACCGTCTACCGCGTCACAGGCGAAACCTTGACAAAATTGGCGAAGTGAGGGGATACGCCGCCCGAAATAAAAAACAAGCCCACCGCGATCCAAACGATCCCGGCGGGCTTTGCGTTTCCCCAATGATATATCGCTCCCGCGATATGATATACGGCGAAAACCGTATGATATATTTTCACTTTGCGAAAATATGATATAATATCCGTTCCTTCATATGCCGCAGGCATATATCATCGCGCCGGGCGCGATATCATATCGAAGATATATCACCCGTTCCGTCAGGAACGGATATCATTGCAAAAGACCTCTTTTGTCCGTAGACAAAAGAGGTCTTTTGCATGGTGCGCGAGGCGGGACTTGAACCCGCACGTCCTTGCGAACACTAGAACCTGAATCTAGCGAGTCTGCCAATTCCACCACTCGCGCATATTTTGTTTGTCGTTCTCTTGACGACGAAAATTATTATATACGATACTTCCCGGTTTGTCAACACTTTTTTCAAGAATTTTTCGATCTGCGTAAAAAGAATTTACGCAGATCGAAAAGCATTGTTTCTCAGTCCGTCAGGCGGGAGAGGAAGGCCGCGGTGCGCTCGTTCTTCGGGTGGGACAGCACCTCGTCGGGTGTGCCTTCCTCGGCGATGACGCCGCCGTCCATGAACACCACCCGGTCGGCCACTGCGTGGGCAAAGCCGATCTCGTGGGTGACGATCACCATGGTCATGTGTTCATCCGCCAGACCGCGGATGACCTTTAAGACTTCGCCGGTGAGCTCCGGATCCAGCGCAGAGGTGGGCTCGTCAAAGAAGAGAATCTCCGGATGCATGGCAAGGGCCCGCACGATGGACACGCGCTGCTGCTGGCCGCCGGAGAGCTGGTACGGATAGGCGTTTTCCTTGTCGGAGAGGCCCATCTTGGCGAGTAACTGGCGTGCCGTGGCCTCCGCCTCGGCGCGGGGCCGCTTCTGCACGGAAATCGGCGCATCCGTAATGTTTTTCAAGACCGTATAGTGGGGGAACAGGTTAAAGCTCTGGAATACCAGGCCGAAATATCCCCGGATCTCCCGCATCTCGGCGGGGGAGACGTAGACGGCCTTGCCGTCCGCGCCGGTGGTGGCGGCGGGCTTTCCCATATAGCGGATCTCGCCCGAGTCAATGGTCTCAAGAAACGTGGCACAGCGCAGGAAGGTGCTCTTGCCGCCGCCGGAGGGGCCGATGATGGCCACCACCTCGCCCTTTTCCACCGACAGGGAGAAATCCTTCAAAACCTGGTTGTCGCCGAAGGACTTTTTGATGTGATTCATTTCCAGCAGTTTCATGAAAAGCCCTCCTTTTTAGCGATAATAAGACAGTTTCTTCTCGCAGCGATCCATTATGAGGGCCACCACCAGATTGAAAATATAGTAGAACACGCCCGCGATCACAAAGGGCATCAGTGTGGTCTGGGAGGATGCGATCTTCTTGGCCAGGGTGAACATCTCCATGACGGAGACCACATAGGCCAGAGAGGTATCCTTGACCAGGGTGATGACTTCATTGGTCACGGAGGGGAGAATGTGCTTGATCACCTGGGGCAGAATGATTTTGCAGAAGGTCTGGGGCTTGGAATAGCCCAGAACCGCCGCGGCCTCGTACTGGCCCACCGGCATACTCTCGATGCCGCCGCGGTAGATCTCCGCGAAATACGCGGCATAGTTCAAGACCATACCGATGATCACCGCCGCAAAGCGGGGCAGACCCGCGCCAAACAGCGTGGCCGGCAGGAAATACACCACCATGAGCTGCAGCATCAGCGGCGTGCCGCGCATGATGGAAATGTACACCTGAATGATGAGGCGCAGAGGCTTGCACTTACTCATGCGCCCAAACGCCACCAGAAGACCCAGCGGCAGGGAGCCAATCAGGGTCAGAACAAATATCTCCACAGACACCAGAAGGCCGTTTGCCAACTGTGTCACCATCGTCAGAAAAGTCATGGAAAACCCTCTTCGTAAATTGAAAATAGAAAGTTGACAGTTGAAAATTGCGGTGTCACCTGCGGCGACGGGATAAAAATGTAGTTCGCAAGCCTTCCCCTTGAGGGGAAGGTGTCAGCGAAGCTGACGGATGAGGTGACCCTGGGATTTGCTGTTTGTTATGGGATGCAATGACGAAGATCTGACTCTTCGGCCACCTCATCAGTCGCCTTGCGGCGACAGCTTCCCCTCAAGGGGAAGCCAATATAACCAACGAAAGCCTCCCGGTGGGGGGAGGCTTTCGGAGTCCTCAAAATGGGATCAAATCAAACTTAGTCCAGGAGGCACAGGGAATCGATCACGAGACCCAGATCCACGTACTTTTCGGCGATCTCCAGCATGGTGCCGTCCTCTGCCATCTCAAGCAGGACGCCCTGCACCAGATACATGGTCTCGGTGTTGCCCAGGAGGAAACCAACGGCGTACACTTCGCTGGCAATGGCCTCGTCCAGCACGACATAGCCGCCGCCGCGGGTAGCGATCTGATAGTTGGCAACGCCAACGTCCATGGCCAGAGCATCGATGGTGCCATTTTCAAGCTCCATGAAACCGGAGTTATAATCGGCAACTTCCAGAAGCTCGCCGAAGGTATCGGTCAGCTCTGCATTGCCTTCCAGAGCGGACAGAGCGGAGGAACCGGCCTGTGCCATGACGGTCTTGCCGGCCAGATCGGCGGCAGTGGCGATGCCGGAATCGGCACGAACCACAAAGACCTGAGAGTTATCAACATAGGGCACGGTCCAGGTGTACTGGTTCTCGCGCTCCGGGCTCTTGGTAAAGCCGTTCCAGATGCAGTCAATGTTGCCTGCTTCCAGTTCTGCGTCCTTGGAGTCCCAGACGATGGGCTGCTTCACCAGTTCCCAGCCCAGTCTGTCGCAGACTTCCTGAGCCAGAGCCAGGTCAAAGCCGTCATAGTCGCCGTTGTCGTCGATGTAGCCATAGGGCGGGAACTCTGCGTCGAAGCCAACCGTAAAGGTCACGGCCTCATCGGCAGCGTCGTCGGTCTTGGCGCATCCGGCAAACAGCGCGGAGATCATCAAAACAGCCATCAGCAGGGCAAAAATTCTCTTTTTCATGTCAAATACCTCGTGTGTTTTTTCTTTCCCGTCGGCTTCGTTTTCCCGATCCGACGTAATGGCAGTATAACACGTTAGTGTGCTAAAGTAAAGAGAGCAATCTGAACAAATAGCCTGTCGAATCTTTGTGTATATTGGCCATAGCCTGCGTCCCCGGCTTGAATCGGGGGAAAAGCTGTGCTATACTATATCCGTATGCAAATCATTCGCCGGATCCCGGCGGTTTCAAAAAAGGAGAGACCATTCTTGCCTGATTATATTGTAAAAGCCATTGCCGCGGAAGGCCGCATCCGTGCCTATGCCGCCTCCACGAAGTTTTTAGTGGAAACTGCCCGCCGCCGCCATAACACCAGTCCGGTGGCCACCGCCGCCCTGGGCCGCTTACTCACCGCCGGCGCCATGATGGGCAGCATGATGAAGAATGAAAATGACCGCCTGACCCTGAAAATCGGCGGCACCGGCCCCATCCAGGGCCTTGTGGTCGTGGCAAATGCCCATGCGGAAGTGAAGGGCTATGCCATGGTGCCCGACGTGATGCTGCCCCCGTCTCCCGCGGGCAAGCTGGACGTGGGCGGTGCCATCGGCGCCGGTATGCTGTCCGTCACCCGGACCCTGGGCTTTGGCGAACCCTTCACCGGCACCTGTGAGCTGATCTCCGGCGAGATCGCCGAGGACCTCACCTACTACTACGCCGCCAGTGAGCAGACGCCCTCCTCTGTGGCTCTGGGCGTTTTGATGAATAAGAATAACACCGTCCGCCAGGCCGGCGGCTTTATCATCCAGCTGATGCCGGATATCACCGAGGATATCATCGTCCGCCTGGAGGAACGCCTGGGCGCCATCAAGTCCATCACCGCCATGCTGGAAAACGGTATGACGCCGGAGGATATTCTCACCCACATTCTGGGAGACATGGGCCTTGAGATGCTGGAGACCATTCCCGCCGCCTATCGCTGTGACTGCTCCCGCGAGCGCACGCTGGACACGCTGGCCGGTCTCGGCCGGGAGAGCCTTGACTGGGTGTATGAGGACAAACCCACCGAGGTGGTCTGCGAGTTCTGCGGCATGATCTATAACTACGAACCCGATGAAGTAAAGGCCGCGGTTTCCCGCCGGGAGGCAGAAATCGCCGCCCGCAGGGCCGAAGAGACCGAAGAGGAGGAACACGCATGATGACCGTACAGGAAGCACTCCGGAAACTCACCGAACTGCAGGAAAAACTCCGCGCCTATCGCCACGCCACATCTCTCATTTATTATGACGGCGTCACCACCGCGCCCCGCGGCACCGCCGCCAACCGCGGCCAGACCCTGTCCATTCTCTCCGGCATTGAGTACGAACTGATGACCGGCCGCGAGACCGTGGAGATTCTCGACACCCTTTCGGCCCATCCCGAGCGTCTGGATGAAAAGACCGCCCGCATCGTCTATCTCATGTCGAAAGACCTGAAGGAAATGGCCAAAATCCCCCAGGAGGAATATGTGGCTTACCAGACTCTTCTGGTCCAGGCCGACGACGTGTGGCACCGCGCCAAGGAGGAAAACGACTACGCCGCCTTCGAGCCTATTCTGGCCCAGATCGTCGATACCCACATCCGCTTCGCCGGCTATATCGCCCCGGATAAGCACCCCTATGACCACTGGCTGAACCAGTACGAGGGCGGCCTCACCATGGAAAAGTGCGACGCCTTCTTTGCCGCCCTGCGGGAGCGCATTGTGCCCCTCTTAAAGAAGATCGCCGCCGTGCCCCAGGTGGATGACTCCATCCTCCGCCAGCACTTCCCCGAGGAAGGCCAGCGCAAGCTCTCCGACTATTTCATGGAGGTTCTGCAGCTCCCCCGCGATCACTGCGGCATCGCCACCACAGAGCATCCCTTCACCATTGATTTCTCCAAGTACGACGTGCGCATCACCACCCATTATTATGAGAACGACTTCGCCTCCTCCATGTTCTCCGTGGTGCACGAGGGCGGCCATGCCCTTTACGAGCTGGGCGTCGCCGACGAGGACGCCTATAACGAGCTGGGTTCCGGCGTGTCCATGGGCATCCACGAGAGCCAGTCCCGCTTCTATGAAAACCTCATCGGCCGCAGCCGCGGCTTCATCGAGCTGATCTTCCCGAAGCTCTGCGAGATCTTCCCGGAGCAGTTCGCCGGCCGCACCCCCGAGGAGCTTTACCGCGCCGTGAACCGCGTAGAGCCCTCCCTTATCCGCATCGAGGCCGACGAGCTCACCTATGCCCTGCACATCATGGTGCGCTATGAGATCGAGCGCAAGCTCATGAACCGCGAACTCACCACAAAAGACCTCCCCGCCGAGTGGAACCGCCTTTATAAGGAATATCTGGGCGTGGACGTGCCGGACGATACCCACGGCTGTCTCCAGGATTCCCACTGGTCCGGCGGCAGCATCGGCTATTTCCCGTCCTATGCCCTGGGCTCCGCCTACGGCGCACAGCTCATTGAGAAGATGCGCGAGACCGTGGACGTGGACAAGACCGTTGCCTCCGGCGATCTGGCTCCCATCAACGCCTGGCTCCATGACCACATCTGGCAGTACGGCCGCCTCTACGAGCCCTCCGACCTCTTTGAAAAAGCGGTTGACGCCAAATTCGATCCCGCCTATTTCACCGACTATCTCGAAAAGAAACTCAGCGAAATCTACGGAATCTAACAAAAAAGAGCCCGTCAACAAAAAAGAGCCCCGCGGGGCTCTTTTTTGTTGAGTGGACAGTGGACAGTGGATAGTTGACAGTTTCGGTGTCGGCTGCGCCGACTGGAATAGATTCGCAGTGGTCATGCCTTCCCCTTGAGGGAAAGGTGTCAGCGAAGCTGACGGATGAGGTGGCCCAGAAGTCAGATCGCAGAGAGTGCATCCCGAAACATTCATCTTGTCCCAGGGCCACCTCATCAGTCGCCTCCGGCGACAGCTTCTCGCTGCGGCTCGGTCACGGCGTGGCTCTGACATGCCACTGGCATGTCATTCACTCCCACGCCGCCGCTTCGCTACCCCTCAAGGGGAAGCCTTTCTTGGTCAACTGTCCACTATCCATTTTTCTCCCGTTTCCCGTAACCTTCTCTTCTCGTTTCCCGACTACATTCCCAGAAAGGAGGCATCTCCCATGGAAGATCATGACATTGTGGCGCTCTACTATGCGCGGTCGGAGGCGGCGCTCTTGGAATCCGCGGCGAAGTATGGCGGGCTGCTCCATTCCCTGGCCCGGCGCTTTCTCCACACCCCTGAGGAGGCGGAGGAGATCGTCAGCGATACGTACTTCCGGGCGTGGAACGCCATCCCGCCCGCCGCGCCGCAGCATCTGGGCGCGTTCCTCTTAAAACTCTGCCGCCATGCGGCCCTTGACCGACTGGATTTCCTCACGGCCCAGAAGCGCAGCGGGGAGCAGGACGCGCTGCTTTCAGAGCTTTCCGACTGCATCCCCGGCGATGCGGATACGGAATCCGCCGTTCTGGCGGATGACCTCCGCCGGGAGATCGAGGCATTCCTCTCCACCCGCCGCCCCGCCGACCGGGTCTTCTTCCTGCGCCGCTATTTCCTGGGCGAGTCAATCCGCGAGATCGCCGCCGCCACGGGAGCCGGGGACTCCCGCATCAAAACCAGTCTCCACCGCACCCGCGCCGCCCTGCGGCAGCACCTTGAGAAGGAGGGACTCCTATGACGAAAATGCTGGCGCTTCTTCGCGCCATAAACGACCTCGACGAGGGGATGCTCTCGGACGCCCTGACCTATCGCGCCCCTGCCGTGCATCGCCTGCCCCGCTGGCTCCCCGCCGTGGCTGCCGCCATCCTGGTACTGACGGTGTGCTCTGCTGCGGCGCTCCACTGGGACGCCCGGTTCCTGTCCGCCCTTTCTCCCACAGAGGCCATCATGGAGAAATACGAGGGCATGCTGGACCCCGTACAAGTGACGGAGGTGTACGACGACCTCACCCTCACCGTTACGCAAACGCTGGGCGATGCGTATGACCTCTATATCGCCGTGGATGTCAAGTTCGCCCCTCACGTCAATCTGCCGGAAGATGGCACCCAACTGATTTTCCAGCACGTGGATTGTTATCAGTTCCGGGATGACGGCACCCGCCGCAATATCTATGGCGGGCGCATGATCGAGTCCGCCCCGCTTGACCGGGAAAATCGCTCCGTGCGCTTCCTGATCCGTCTCGACAGCACCAACGGACAGCTTCTGGATTCGCCTATCACCATGGAGATCGACGGCATCACCGGCGAGGGCTTTCTCCTAAAGCAGGAGCCCCAGACTATCACCTGGCAGGCCGAAAACGTGGGCACCTCCTATGAATGGAAACTGCTGGATCAGAATGACGAACCCGTGGGGAAGGTACGTCTCTCCGCGCTCTCCCTCTCCGCCATGGTGACCAAGGCCCAGGTACGCAGTTATGCAGATCTGCCCCAGGACGCCGATTCTTCCACCCTGTATCAGACTCTGCGGGAGTCCATCCACATTGTGATGAAGGACGGCACCGAGTTTGCCCCGAATCCCTTTGGCGGAGGCGGCGAAAGAAGTTTCACCGTCAACGTAAGGCTCAACTACCGTGCCTTCCTCGACCTGGACGAAGTAGATTACCTCGAAATCGCAGGATATCGACTGGAACTGGAGTAAAATGAATGCACAATTCATAATGCACAATGCACAATTGTGGTGTCGGTCTTTGGCCGATCAATTCTGAATCATGAATCATGCATTCTGCATTCCCAATTGTCCACTGTCCACTTTCAACTGTCAACTCTTGACATTCCTCCCCATCCGTGCTATGCTTTCCCGTAGAAGTTGGATGCATGACGTGCTGCCGAATCGACCCGGCGGCACGTTTTTCATGTGGAAAGAGAGGAATCCTATGGCACAGAAAAAACTCATGCGGGATCTCACGGTGGGCCGCCTGACCCCCGTGCTCCTGCAGTTTGCGATCCCCGTCATGCTCTCAAATCTCCTGCAGACCGCCTATAACATGGCGGACATGGTGATCGTGGGCAAGTATGTCTCAAGCGCCGGCCTGTCCGCGGTGTCCGTGGGCGGCGACGTGATGCACTTTTATATGTTTCTCGGCATGGGCTTCGCCACCGCAGGCCAGATCATGATCTCCCAGTACGTGGGCGCAGGCAAGCGCGCCGCATTGAACGAAGTCATCGGCACGCTCTTCTCCTTTGTGTTCCTGCTGGCGGCGGGACTGGGCATCGTGGGCGCCCTCACCGCCGGGCCGTTCCTCGATCTTCTGAATGCCCCGCCGGAATCCCGGGACGGCGCCCTGGCCTATACGGTCTGCTCCTGCCTCGGCATGGTGTTCATCTTCGGCTATAACACCTTCGCGTCCGTCCTCCGCGGCATGGGCGACAGCCGCCACCCCATGATCTTCATCTGTCTTGCCGCCGTGCTGAATATCGTGCTGGACCTTTTGTTCATCGCCGTCCTCCGTCTGGAGGCCTTCGGCGCCGCCCTCGCCACCGTCATGAGCCAGGGTGTGTCCTTCCTCCTGTGCCTCATCTATCTCTATCGTAACCGCGAGGACTTTGGTTTTGACTTCCGCCTCCGCAGCTTCCGCATCTCCCGCGGCCCCCTCGGCACCGTGCTGCGTCTGGGCATCCCCATCGCCATCCAGTCCAGCGCCGGCAGCATCTCCACGCTCTTCGTCTCCTCCTTCGTGAATCCCTATGGCGTGGTCACCTCTGCCGTCTCCGGCATCGGTGCCAAGCTCAACTCCATTGCGCTGATCGTTGCCAACGCCATGAATGTCTCCGGCGCCGCCGTCATCGGCCAGAACTTCGGCGCGGGCCGCCTCGACCGTGTCCGCGGCGTGTTCTTCCGGGTGTTCCTGGTGGACCTCGCCTTCGTCAGCACCCTCAGCATCCTGATGCTCTCCTTCCCGGAGTTCATCTTCGGCCTCTTTGACTCGAGCGCCGCGGTGCTGGCCATGGCGCCCCTCTATGCTCCCGTAGCGGCCATCTCCTTCATGGGCTTTGCCTTCCGTTCCCCCAGTCTGGCCCTCATCAACGGCCTGGGCCACTCGAAAATCAACTTCCTCATGGGCATCATCGAGGGCTTTGTCCTCCGCATCGGCCTGACGCTCTTACTGGGCGTGGTGCTGGATTTGGGTGTCCAGGGCTTCTGGTACGGCTCCGTCATCGCCAGCTACGGCTACGGCATCGTGGTGTTCCCGTATTTCTTCAGCGGCCAGTGGAAGAAAAAGAAATCCATCGCAAGATAACAAAACACCCCGAAAGCATCTGCTTTCGGGGTGAATTTTTTGATTACATACAGCGCAAGGCCCTCTCAGTCACGGCTGCGCCGTGCCAGCGTCTCGCTGCGGCTCGGTCACGGCGCGGCTCCGACATGCCACTGGCATGTCATTCACTCCCGCGTCGCCGTTTCGCTACCCCCAAAGGGGGAGCCAAGCGAACGAGTCTTAGAACGCGGCTTCCACGCGGACTGCGCCGCCCTTGACGCTCACGTTGGCCGGGAACACCTTCGTCTCGCCGTCCACGGTAACTTCGATGTCATAGCTGCCGCAGAATGCCTTGGCGCGGGCGTTGCCCGCCGTGCCGGTGACGAGGTCCACATTGGTCCACCATTCGCCCTTGATGAGCTTCTGGAGTTCATAATAGACCGGCTTTGCATACACGGTATCGGTGATGAGGCCGCAGGGAGCGTTCAGCCACTTGTGATCCTCAAAGTCCCACCAGGTCAGGGCCTCCGTGGCCGGATGGCTGAATACCAGGGTGTAGAAGTCCTTGGTATACGCTGCCTGATCGTAGAGCATCTCCTCCGGCTCGTCCCAGAGGTTCTGCTGGCTGCCGGCGCCGAACTTCACGGTGCCGTCGGGATTGGCGGGATAACCGGAAATGACGGTGCACTCCGTGAAGTGGATGGGCCAGCCAAAGGCCGCCGTGCGATCCATCTTCTCCTCGGTCTCCTCAAAGCTCCAGCGGCGGGAATGCATATGGCTCTGGATACCGATACCATAGACCTGCACGTCGCTATCGCGCATCTGCTGTAAGAAGTTCGGGAAGTCCTCGCCATGAACGTTGAAGTCATTATAAAGGAGCTTCACATCGGGGTTATACTCTCTTGCCACGCCGCCGATCAGCTTCATCATATTCATGGGGCCGATCTTGTCGATCCAATGGGTGATGGGATTGTCAAAGCGGTAATTCACCGTGGTCTCGTTGTTGAGATCCCAGAAATCCACCTTGTAGGCGTACTTTTCCATGATATTGCGGACACGCTCCACCTCGAGTGCCCCCACGTCATGATCGTCCGTCAGCCACTCCGGCACCACTTCGTGCCAGATCAGGGGATGACCCTTGCTCTTGATGCCCATGTCCTTTGTCCACTGCACCTGATTTGCCATCTCCGGCTCGTTATACTGATACTGCTGCGGCTCATAGCGGCCCCAGTAGAAGGGCAGCGTGCCGTAGTTCAGGATCCCGCCGTAGAGCTCTGCATAGCGCTTTTCCTTCTCCGGCGTATCAAAAGTCGTGGCAGAGAAGCAGTTGCAGCCGAATAAGAATTCGTGCTGTTTCATACGGATACCCACCTGTGCATTCTCCACCGGCTTGCCGTTTTTCGTCACCACGACCTCCAGATCGCGGCGGCGCACCTCGTTAATGCGACGCTTTGCCTGACGAATCAGTTCACTCATAGATTTCACCCCAATTCTCTATATTTGCCGCCACCGCGGCATCCTTAGCTTCATCATATCGCGGGGGTGGGGGAATGTCAAGAGGGGAGTGGACAGTTGACAGTTGAAAGTGGACAGTTGAGAATGCAGAATGCACGATTCATAATACATAATGATTCGTCGCGTAGCGACTCCTTCACTGTCAACTCTCAACTGTCAATCTAAAAAAAGAGAGCCCGAGGGCTCTCTTTTTTTAGATTGACAAAACCATCAACACCCCGCACACCAGTATGCTTACCGGAACGGTCAGGTTCCATTTGGGGTAGAGTCTTGGGGCGGCGTAGTGGAGGATGCCCAGCAGCATCAGGTACCAGAAGCTGTCCAGCGCCTGCATGCCGTGGATCTCCCCGGAGAGGGGAAGCAAAAGCACCGCCAGCACCGAGGCCAACAGCATCAGCATGGTGGTCACCTGGGCGCGGGTGAGGGTCACCCGGCGGGGCAGGCCGGCCTTCCGGCGATTGATGCGCCGCTGATAGGCGGCATGGGTGGGATCCGCGGCGGGGGCCTCTTCCTCCTCCGTCCGGGGCTTCGGCCGCATGGCCTCCCGGATGGCCGCCGCGATCAGCAGCAGGACACAGAGGATCGCCGCGATGAGGAATCCACCGCCAAAGAGCCGCTCCGACACGCCGTGCACAAGGCCGCGCACCTCTGCAAAATAGACGCCGTCTCGAAAGCGCCCCTTCTCAAAGAGCGCCGCGATCAGCCCAACCAGCGCAGGATGCAGCACCACCGCCGTGACCAGCGCCGCCGGCAGCATCACCGCCGCCGTGGCGGCGTCCGACGTGCGCCGCCGCAGCTGCGCCGCCAGCGAATAGGGGATGCAGCAGGCAAGCGCCGCAAAGAACCAGGAGAAGTCCGCTAAAATCCCCGCTAAGTACAATAGATAAAGCCCGATACAGGACAGCGTGCGGATGGGCCGCCGCAGATAACTGTGATAGAAAAGCGCCAGCGCCGCCGTCAGAACCAAGAGCAGCAACGTGGGCTCCGGCGCGGCCAGCGCCCCCACGCAGGAGGCCGACGCACAGAAGAGCACCGGCGGCAAAAGCACCGCATCGCCCCGATAAAGCCGCCGCCCCAGACAAAAGAGCAGCACCCAGAGCGCCAAGAGCAGCACCATCTGCAGCATCGGTGCGGCCAGATGCCCCGCCTGCCCCGGCAAAAGCCGCAGCATCCCGAATAAAAGCAGCGCATAGAGCGGATCTGCCCCCGCCGCCTCGGCATTGGCCAGAATATCGGCAAGCCCCGTGACGTTCACCGTGGCCATCAGCTCATACGCCCCCGGCTCCCCCGGCCACGCCCCGCGCAGCACAAACCACAAAATCAAAATCTCCAAAAAGCAAAGCGCCGCCGAAACCCCCGGCAGAAACCACCGCTTCGCCCGTAACTCTCTCCACATAATTTCCCCTCAAGAAGAAGTTCTTGGGTATAGTATAGCATAAAAATTGAAAATGGAAAGTTGAAAATTGAAAATGAAGGAGTCGGGCCCTCTCAGTCAGCTTCGCTGACAGCTCCCCCAAAGGGGGAGCCAAGAAAGTTTGATCTGTACCAAACTTGGCTCCCCCTCCGGGGGAGCTGGCACGGCGAAGCCGTGACTGAGAGGGTCCTCCGGAATCCCGTCGGCCTCCGGCCGACACCACAATTTTCAACTTTCCATTTTCCATTTTCAATTACAAACAAAAAAAGAGAGTCCCTCGGGACTCTCTCTTTGTTTGTGAATCTCTTACTTCACGATGACGGAAGTGATGTGGGGCTGGGCGCCTTCGTACCAGTAGAGGAAGCCTTCCAGATCGATGGTGTCGCCGATCTGGAGACCCTGCACGGCCTGGTATGCCTCGGTGTCAGCGCCGCAGAGGTAGTACTCGATAACGAAGGTGTAGGTCTGGCCGTTCACGGAAGCGTTGAAGTACAGGTCACTGTCGGTGCCCTCAGCGCCGGAACCGTCCCAACCATACAGGAAAGCAGCCTCGTTGCCGCTTGCGTCGGTGGAAGCCTCAACAGTCAGGCCCTTGAAGGAAACGAACTCGTTCTGATGAGCAATCAGATCGTCGGTGCCCAGCCACTCGGTGGCGTCGGCAGCGTCGGCAATGTAGGTCTTGCCGTCATCCACGAACTCGAAAGTGGCGTCCATGATCTCCACTTCGCCGGCCCACTCGCCCTTATAACCGGTGACACGGATCTTGGTGCCTGCGGTCAGCTTGGCGGCATCCTCTTCGGAGCAAGCCATGTTGTAAAGGAAGTATGCGCCGTCATGATCCTGGGAGTAAACGGTGATGGAATCATCCCACCAGGACTGGGTAGCCTGGACATAGGTCTCAACGACCACTTCGGTATCCATAGCAGCAGCGGCGTACTCTTCGTAGGTCATAACGCCTTCGGACTTGACATCAGCCTCGTCGTCAGCAGCGGGAGTTGCGCAGGCAGCCAGAGTGAAGACCATCATAACAGCCAGCAGCAGAGCAAAAATCTTTTTCATTTCATTTTCCTCTTTTCTTATTTTCGGGGCCGCGCCCCTTTATCCAAGAGATATTATAGCGATTTTGCCCCGGATTTCAATGTGTAAAAGTTCCAATAAATCCGAAAATCAGCGGGTCTTTTTCTGTCTTTTGATCGTATCCGCGACGAGATACGCCCCGATGCCCAGCCATGCGGCGCCAAGCGCCGCCAGAAGCGTCACCGCCGTACCGGGCAGCGCGCCGAACTCCGCCTTGCCCTGGCCCATGCCCTGCTGCTGGTCCAGGCGATAAAGCGCCGTGACGTTTTCATAGAGCTTCTCAAAATAGGCGTCGTCCACGGTCTCGCCGCGACGGGTGGACTTGGTCACGTTTTCGATGAGCTGTCCCGCCGCATCGCGCAGGGACGCGGAGCCGTTATAAACCGGCGTGGTAAAGGTGTCCTCTGTATGAGCCAGCAGCAGCTTTGCGGCCTTCAGCTTCACGTCGTAATAATAGTCATTGTCCTCGCCCTCCCGGGACAGGTAGTCCTGATACACCTCGCTCTCCTGCGCCTTTGCCGTAACGGGGACATAACCCTCCGTGGAGGAATAGGCGATCTGCACATCGTTTGTGAGAAGATACTGCACAAAGAGCCAGGAGGCCAGCACTTCCTGGGGATCCTCCTTATTAAACACGCACACCGACGGCCCCTGAGAGATCATCTGCGGATCTGCGGGATCCACCTGAGGGATCATCCGCACCGCGGTCTCAAAGTCTACGAGATTCTCCTCACTGATGTCGGAGAGCGGCGCATGGGTGCCCATCCAGGTGGCGCCTGCGGTGGAGTCAATGGCAAAGATGCACTGACCGGCGTTTAAGAAATTCGCCGGGTAAGAGGAGATCTTAAAGGTGGAGAAGGCCTCCGTCTCGGCGTGAGCGGCGATCTCCCGGAGGAAGTCCTCCGTCACTTCGTTCATCAGAAGCACCTCGCCCTCGGGCGTGGAGTATCCCGCGTCCGCCTGGCGGAGATACTGGATCATCATGTTGTCCGTGGACTTATAGATGAAGGGCAGCATCACGTTCTGGCCGTTGATCCGGAAGGTGCCGTCGGCGTTTTTCTCCGTGGCCGCCTCGCTCACTTCCCAGATAAAGTCCCAGGTCAGCACGTCCGGCACCTCATATCCCAGTGCCTCCACATAGGTCTTGTTGATATAACAGGCCTCCGTGGAGCGCATGAAGGGCATGGCGTACTGCACGCCGCCGATCCGGCCCTCGCCCAAAAACTGCGGGATGATCTCGCTTTCCGTGGGCCCGTCATAGCGCAGCGCACTGCCGCCCAGACCGTATGCCGCATCCGCCATCAATTCGTCCAGCGGTGCCACCACGTTTGCACCGGTCATATAGGTGGCGATGTGGTCGGGATAGGTGATGCAGATGTTGGGGGTGGTATTTGTGGCGATATTGGTGATGACGTCATTATAAATGCGTCCATAGTCCGTATAGAGGCGGATCGTCACATGAATGTTGGGGTAAAGCGCCTCAAAATCCTCAATGGCTTTCTGATAGATCTCGGTCTGGGTCTTGTTGGTGTCGTTCTTCGCCCAGAAGGTCAGTTCAAAAGTGCGGCTCTCGTCAAGCGCCTCCGGCACGACAAAGTTCGGCAAACCCCGGCTGCCGTGACAGCCGGAGAAGAGCGCCATGCAGAGCGAGAGCGCCAGGAAAAGCGACAGCGCACGAATCCAATTCTTTCTCATCCCTTGCTGCCTCCTCTCGCCACGCCTTCCATGATCTTCTTACGGAAACAGAGGAACAGCACGATCAGAGGCACCGAGATCACCACCACCGCCGCCATCATGGCGGGGATGTTTTCCCGGCCGAAGCCGTTCTCGCGGATCTCCTGAATGCCGTTTGATACCAGGAAGTAGGCCTGATCGTCCGTGATGAGCCGGGGCCACACATAGGAGTTCCAGCACTCGATCACTTTTAAGATCGTCACCGTCACAATGGTGGGACGGCAGATGGGCAGCATGACCTTGCATAAATACTTGAGATCCGAGGTACCGTCCACCTTGGCGGCAAAGTACAGACTGTCCGGAATGCCCTCAAAGTTTTCCTTTAATAAGTATATGTAGAATACCGACGTCACCGAGGGGAGAATCAGACCCAGGAAGGTGTTCCGCAGGTTCAGATCCGTGATGGTGACAAAGTTTGTGATGATCACCAGTTCGTTCGGGATCATCATGAGCGCCAGAAAGCCCGAGAACAAGAGGTTCTTTCCCCGGAACTGCAGTCTGGAGAACGCAAACGCCGCCGGCACGATCACCAGAAGCATCAGGCCCGTGGTGGCCACCGTGAAGATCAGCGTATTCACGAAATAGTCCGCCAGAGGCACCGCGGAGAAGGCATCCAGATAATTCTGCATGGTGGGGGAGGTGGGGAAGAATTTCGGGATATACTCCGCATTATAGCTTGCGTAGGATTTTATGGAGGTCAGCACCATCCAGTAAAAGGGGAAGAGCACGAATAAGCCCCAAATGCTCAGCGCGGCATAGGTGACGATCTTCACCGTCCGGTTCCGTATTGCCGCCCGGCGCTCCACGCGGGCATAATCTAAATTCTGATCCATAGTCGTTCCTCCTTATCCCCTGTGTACGCTCTTGCGGCTGATCAGCAGATTGATGCAGGTGATGGTCAGCACGATAGCGAACAGGATGATGGCGGCCGCCGCGGCATAGGAGGGATATCCGCCGCCGGCGCCGTAGAGCATATCGTAGATATAGCCCACGATGGTGTTCATCTCCGCCGCATTTAGATTGGTGCCGAAAAGGGCCACCGCGTCGCTGTAGGCCTTAAAGGCGCCGATGAAACCGGTGATGATGAGATAGAAGAGCATGGGGGAGATCATGGGCAGGGTGATTTTGCGGAAAATCCGGGCGCGGGAGGTGCCGTCGATGCGCGCGGCGGCAGAGTAGTCGGGATTGACGGATGCCAGGGCGCTGGTGAGAATCAGCACCTTAAAGGGCATGACCACCCACACGGTGTAAAGACACAGCACGAACATCTTCGCCCAGTACGGGCCCTCGATAAAGTCCACGCTCTCCCCGCCGAACCACTGGATCAAAAGATTCACGAGACCGTCGGAGTAAGGCGTCGGCTTAAAGAGGATCATGAACACCAGACCCACCGCCAGGGTGTTCGTCACATAGGGCAGGAAGTATACCGTCTGATAAAGATTCCGCAGGGGCTTGATCGACGAAAGCCCCACGGATAAGAGCAGCGCCAGACCCGTGGACACCGGCACGGTGATGATAACCAGGATAAAGGTATTTTTTACCGCCTGCAGGAAATAGGGGTCATGCAGGACATAGGCATAGTTATAGCCGCCCACGCCGAAATACGTCTGACTGGCGGAGTGATAGCCCTCCTCAAAGGAGTAGATCAACACGTCCACGAGCGGGTAGACCAGGAATACACCCAAAAACAAAATCGCGGGCAATAAGTAAAGCCACGCTTTGAAAGACTTTTGTTCCATATGTGCCCTCCTCAGTCTGCAAAGGGAATCCGCGCGCCGGAGGCAGGATCGAAGAGATGCACCTTCTTCGGCCGCAGGGCAAAGCGCACCTCCGCCGCCGCGGTGTCCAGGGTCAGATTGGAACTGACGATGGCGCGGATGGCGTCGTTTTCACAATCGGGATGGCTGCACACAATGCTGACGTCCCGGCCCATCACCTCCACACGGGAGAGCCGACAGGCCAGCGCACCGTCTGCCGCCGGGAGAAATCCCTCCGGCCGCACGCCCACGGTCACTTTGCCGTCCGGTGCGCCGGGGACGGGGAGCACCTCCGCGCCGCCGATCAGGAGCCGTTCACCCTGCACTTCGCCATGGAACACATGAATGGGCGGCGTGCCCAAGAACTGCGCCACAAAGAGATTCACCGGGTCGTCATAGACCTCCTGGGGCTTGCCGATCTGCTGCACCACGCCGTCCTTCATCACCACGATCCGGTCGGAAATGCTCATGGCCTCGTCCTGGTCGTGGGTGACAAATACGGTGGTGATGCCGGTTTCCCGCTGGATGCGGCGGATCTCCTCACGGGTCTGGAGACGCAGCCGGGCGTCGAGGTTCGAAAGCGGCTCGTCCAGTAAGAGCACCCGGGGCATCTTCACCAGAGCGCGGGCAATGGCCACGCGCTGCTGCTGGCCGCCGGAGAGGGCCGAGGGCTTTCTGTCCATCAGTCCGTCGATCTGGACGAGACGCGCAATGGCCTCCGCCTTTTCGTTCATCTGGGCCTTCGTAAGCTTCTCTTTTCCTTTCAGATTCTCAAGAGGGAAGAGAATATTCTGCCGCACGGTGAGGTGGGGATAGAGCGCATAGTTCTGGAACACCAGTCCCACGCCGCGGTTTTCCGGCGGCAGATCGGTGACGTCGTCCTCACCGAAGAAAATGCGCCCCGACGTGGGCGCCAAAAGCCCGCAGATCAGGTTTAAGGTCGTGCTCTTGCCGCATCCCGAAGGCCCGAGGAGCCCGATCAGCTCTCCATCCGGGATCTCAAAGCAAAAATCATTCACCGCCACCACAGGCGGCAGCTTCTTATTATGGTTGGGAAAGGTTTTCGTCAGGTGATCTAAGGTCAGTTTCATATCATTCGCCATCCTTCGATAAAATAAAGGAGTTCATACGGGGATAGTATAGCACGCGGCGCGGGGTATAACAAGTGGACAGTTGAAAGTTGACAGTGGACAGTTGCGGAGTCGGGCATAGCTCGACAGATTGGAATCCGCAGGGCACCAAAAGGCTTCCCCTCAAGGGGAAGGCTTTCAGGCTGCCTTTCCGGATTTCGTCGCGCAGCGACACCTTCACTGTCCACTGTCAACTCTCCATTGTCAACTCCTGTCCTTTCGTGCTATACTATCCCCATCAAAACCTCCGCACTTCGTGCGACGAACAAAGGACGGACAACACATGAAATACTTTACTCTTCCTCATACCGATATCCGGGCGTCTCAGGTGGTGATGGGCTGTATGCGGCTGTCGCAGCTTTCGGCACAGGATGCCGGCACGCTGATCCGGGGCGCCATGGAACAGGGCGTGAATTTCTTCGACCATGCGGATATCTATGGCGGTGGCGAGAGCGAGCGGCGCTTCGCCGAGGCGGTGGATCTCCCCGCCATCCGCGACCGCATCTTCCTCCAGAGCAAGTGCGGCATCCGCAACGGATACTTTGATTTCTCCAAGGAACACATCATCGCCTCCTGCGAAGGAAGCTTACGGCGTCTGGGCACGGATTACCTGGACGTCTATCTCCTCCATCGCCCGGATCTTCTCATGGAGCCGGACGAGGTGGCCGAGGCCTTTGAGACCCTCCACCGGGACGGCAAGGTGCGCTATTTCGGCGTGTCGAACCACACGCCCGGCGAGATGACCCTGCTCCAGCGCGCCATGGGCGAGCGCAAACTCGTCGCCAATCAGATCCAGCTTTCGATCACCCATTGCCCCATCTTCGACCACTCCATCGCCAGCAACATGGACATCCCCCAGAGCATCGACCGCACCGGCGGCCTCTATGAATATGCCCGCCTCCACGGCGTCACGCTCCAGGCCTGGTCCCCCTTCCAGAAGGGCTTCTTCAATGGCCCCTTCCTCACCGACCGGGAACAGTACGGCAAACTGAATGCGGAGATCGACGCCCTGGCCGAACAGTACGGCGTGGCCCGCGAAGCCATCGCCGTGGCCTGGCTTGCCCGCATCCCCTCCGGCGTCCAGATCGTCATGGGCAGCACCAAGGCAGAGCGCTACGCCGCCGCCTGCCCCGGCACAGAGATCGAGCTGACCCGCAAGGAATGGTACACCCTCTTTGCCGCCGCCGGCAAACTCATCCCGTAAAGCAAAAAAGAGCCCGAAAGGGCTCTTTTTTAGTTGACAGTGGAGAGTTGACAGTGGAGAGTTGATAGGGAAGGTGTCGGCAAAGCCGACGGGATTTGAAAAAAGTGTGGGGTAGAATCCGTAGGCAGGTCGGAACGATGGAATGGGATGACATTTGTAGGGGACGGCGTCCTCGACGTCCCACTCCTACAGGTCAGAACGCACTGCACTGGGCCCTCTCAGTCACGGCTTGCGCCGTGCCAGCTCCCCCAAGGGGGGAGCCAAGGAAGACTGATCTGTACCAAACTTGGCTCCCCCTCCGGGGGAGCTGGCGCCGAAGGCGACTGAGAGGGTTTTCCTAAATCCCGTCGGGCTTTGCCCGACTCCACAACTGTCCACTGTCAACTTTCAACTGTCCACTCCAACAAAAAAAGGAACCACAGGTCATACCTGTGGTTCCTTTTTTGATAAGCTTACTTCTTGTCTGCTTCGTCGCTGACGAACTTGCCGTTATGGACGATCAGGTTGGTGACGACGCCAACGATCAGGGCAACGGCCAGGGAGGTGATGTTCAGCATGGGGCCGGCAACCATCTCGTTGAAGCCGAAGCCGAAGTAGAGGCCGCCGATGCCGCACACGAGAATGGCGGACACCACGAAGAGGTTACGGCTGTCGCCGAGATCCACACGACGCAGCATCTGGAGACCGGAAACGGCGATGAAGCCGTAGAGAGCGATGCAGGCGCCGCCCATGACGCACTTCGGGATGGAGTTGATCAGGGCAACAAAGGGAGTGAAGAAGGACAGCACCATGCAGCCGATAGCGGCAGTCAGGATGGTGACGGTGGAGGCGTTGCGGGTGATGGCCACACAGCCGATGGACTCGCCATAGGTGGTGTTGGCGCAGCCGCCGAAGAAAGCGCCCACGATGGAACCAAAGCCGTCGCCGAAGAGGGTGTTGGAAAGGCCGGGCTCCTTGATGAGATCGCGATTGATGATGTTACTGAGGTTCTTGTGGTCAGCCACGTGCTGGGCAAGCTCCACGACGCCGATGGGAACATAGATCATGGCGATGGAAGCGATGGCAGCAGCGTCCAGCGGATACTGACCCTCCGTCTGGAAGGCCTTCAGGAAGAAGAACTTCGGATAATCCACGATGGAACGAATGGAGAAGTCGCCGAAGGTGTCGATAAAGGACTGGAAGCTCAGGATCTGGAGACCCTGGATGTCTGCCAGCATACCGATCACGGTGAGGATCAGGGCCAGCACATAACCGGCGGCGATACCCACGATGAAGGGGATCAGCTTCATGAACTTGCCGCCCTTGGTGGAAGCAATGACGATCATGAAGAAGGTGAAGAGACCCACCAGGATGGACACCCAGCTGTAGGTCTCGCCGTAAACGACGTTTGCTGCGCCGTTGCCCATGACCCAGCTGGTAGCGGTTCCGGACAGGGACAGACCGATGAGGGTGACGATCGGGCCAATGATGGCGGCGGGCATGAGCTTATTCACCCAATTGGTGCCGGCAGCCTTCACAATGAGACCGATGACCACATAAACAAGACCGGCGAAAGCCACGCCGATGATGATGCCCCAATAGCCGTAGTTCTGGCCGATGGAGGCGGAGTAAGCGCCCAGGAAGGTGAAGGAAGAACCGAGGTAAACCGGGCTCTTGCGCTTGGTGAAGAAGAGGTAAACGAGGGTACCGATACCGGCGCCGAAGAGGGCTGCAGCAGGGTCGGCATCCAGGCCGAAACTGGAGATCAGCATGGGCACCAGCAGGGTGGCGGCCATGATGGCGATCATCTGCTGGAACGCGAAGACCAGCATCTGCGAGAATTTCGGCTTGTCATGGACATCGTAGATGAGTTTCATTGCGACATTCTCCTTATGCATTTCATTTGGGAAGCAGCATAAAAAAAGAACCTTACCCATTCCGGCAAAGTTTTACGAAAAAATGAGAAAAACCAGCTGAAATGATAATTTGATTCTGATTTTCTGCCTGCTCTTCAGTTAACCTACGGCATTCTACCATAGGAATATCCAAATGTCAACAAACTGTGACAAAATAAGACCGCCGAAAAAATCCGGCGGTCTTTTGCAACTTTTTGTATACTTTTATTTGGTTTCCGGTTTATAGCTGACGGTACCGCAGAGACGGTCGCCCGCATCGCCCGCGGCGGTGTAGATATAGCCCTCGGGAGAGAGCGCACCGGGCGCAAAGTTCGCGGCGTAGATCTGCACGTCGGGATGCTTTTCGTAGAGCAGCTTCACGCCCACTTCGGAGGCGAAGATGCACATGAACTTGATATTCTTACAGCCATAGTCCTTCACGAACTGGATGGCGGCGTCGGCGCTGCCGCCGGTGGCCAGCGCGGGGTCCACCACGATGACGGGGCCGTTGTCAACCGGCAGTTTGAAGTAATAGGTCATGGGCTGCAGGGTCTCCTCATTGCGGTAAAGACCGATGTGGCCCACCTTGGCCGTGGGAGACAGGGAACGCAGTCCCTCCACCATGCCAAGACCGGCGCGCAGGATCGGCACGATGGTGAAATCCTCGGCCAGCACCGGCGTCGTGATCTTCTGCAGCGGCGCCTGGATCTCCACGTCCTTGGTCTTTAAGTCCTTTAATGCCTCATAGCCCATGAGCATGGAAAGCTCCCGCACCAGCTCGGAGAATTCCTTGGAACCGGTATTGACGTCGCAGAGATGGCTGACCTTATGCCGGATCAGCGGATGATTGAATACAGTCAGATTCGGAAACATATGATACCCTTCTTTCCCTGTCGGTGATTCGAAGTAATAGATGCCGGATATAGAATAGCATAAGTTTTCCGAAAAATCAATGCAAAGTCTGCCTTTTCCCCACTCCTTGACAGCAGAATCCCGGCATGATATAGTTTTTGCAGAAACTTTCAGGAAAGAAGGAACCAGATTTATGGCTACGATCATTGTCAGCAGCTGCCTCCTTGGCTGCAGCTGCCGGTATAAAGGCGACTCCTGTGAAAACGAGGCAATCCGCGCCCTGGCGAAGGATCATGTCCTCATCGGCGTTTGTCCGGAGCAGATGGGCGGCCTGCCCACCCCCCGCAATCCCTCGGAGATCGTGGGCGAAAAGGTCGTCTCAAACGCCGGCGTCGATGTGACCGCCGAGTACACCCGGGGCGCCGAGGCCGCCTTGATGCTGGCTCAGCTGAACCATGCCGACTTCGCCATTCTCAAGGCAAAAAGCCCCTCCTGCGGCAAGGGCCTCATCTATGACGGTACTTTTACCGGCGGTAAAGTAGAGGGCAACGGCGTCACCGTATCGCTTTTCCAGAAGCACGGCATCCCCGTCTATACCGAGGACGAGCTTGACCGGCTCCCCCTCTGAGGCCACGCCATGGAAAGTCTTTTCCGCTGTCCCATCTGCCGCGAACCCCTCACCCGGGAGGAGCGCCGCTATCTCTGCCCCCGGAACCATTCCTTCGATCTTGCTGCGGCGGGACACACCCATCTCCTGCCCTCCAATAAAATGCACTCCCAGAATCCCGGCGATGACAAGGCCATGGCCGCCGCCCGGAATCGCTTCCTCTCCGGCGGTTACTATGCGCCCCTGGCCTGGCGCCTTTCTGAGCTGACCCTCCGCTATACGGGCGAGGCCCCCGTGGTCTATGACTCCGGCTGCGGCGAGGGCTATTATACCGCGGAGCTTCTCCGCGCCCTGCAGAGTGCCGGCCGCAGCCCCCGGATGGCGGGCATTGATATCTCCAAGGAATGCCTCCGCCGCGCCGCCAAGCGCGCCCGGGAGATCGAATTCGCCGTGGCCTCTGCCTATGACCTGCCCTTTGCCGACGAAAGCGGCGATTTTTTACTCAACTGCTTTTCGCCTCTGGCGCTTGATGAGTTTCGGCGGGTCCTGCGTCCCGGCGGCGTCTTTGCCTATGTCGTGCCGGGCGCCAGACACCTCTATGAAATGAAGGAGATCCTCTACGACGCCCCCTACGAAAACGAGGAAAAGGAAACGCCCTACGAGGGCTTCTCCTATCTCGGCATCGAGTCCGTGGACGAGCGCATCCATCTCCCCGATCCCGACACCATCCGCGCCCTCTTCACCATGACCCCCTACTTCTGGAAAACTCCGAAAGAGGGAAGAGAACGCCTGGAAGCAAGAGAAGAACTGGACGTGACGATCTCGTTTAGAGTGCACTTGTTTGAAAGAGTGGACAGTTGAAAGTTGACAGTGGACAGTGTTGGTGTCGGCTTCGCCGACGCATTTGGATCCGCTGCGGATTTGATCCGTCCGGCTATGCCGGACTCCATAACTGTCAATTGTCCACTCTCCACTGTCCACTGAAAAAGAGCCCTTTCGGGCTCTTTTTTGCGTTACAGCTTTCTCTGGATGTAATCCAGGATCTCATCAAACAGCTCGCTGCTCCAGAAGGTGCCTTCGTGGGGGCCGTCCTCCACGCGGATGAACTCCACGTCGTATCCGGCCTTTTCCATGGCTTCATAGAAGGCAAGGGATCCTTCATAGGACACGGCCGCATCCTTCGTGCCGTTCATAATGAGCATGGGAGGGAAATCGCGACCCTCTTCCACATAGAACATGGGGCTCATCTCCCGGAACAGTTCCAGATTGTCCCCGGGGAAACCGCCCGCCAGATAGGAGAAGGTGCTCTCGGGATCATAGGTTTCCCGGTCATTAAAGCGTTCCAGCACTCTGGCATGGAGATCGGCAGGACCGAAGGTATCCACCACCAGCTGTACCTTGCTGGACTGGTCGAGATTCTCGCCTACGTCGTACTTGTCCGTGTCCGCCGTCATGCCCACCAGAAGCGCGGTATTGCCGCCGGAGGAGGTGCCCCACATGCACACGCGGGTGGGATCAATGCCGTACTCGTCCGCATGGGCCCGCAGATACCGGATGGCGGACTTGGTGTCCTCCAGGAAGGCCAGCTTGCCGGGGGCTTCCTTGGCATGGCGGTGCTCGATGGTGGCCACCACATAGCCTGCCCGGGCGAACTGGGAGAGCTGTGCTACTTCATAATCCTTATTGGGCCGGGTCCAGCCGCTGCCCTGTAAAAACACGATGAGCGGGTGACGGACGCCCAGCGCAATGTCCTGGGGGAAAATGACGTGCATATACTGAGGATGCCCGTCGGGGCAGGCAAACTCCACATTGATCTTCAGACTGGCAATTCCCTTAAGTGTTTCATTATTCCGGAATACTTTCATACCGTCCCTCTTTTCCGTGCCAAAGGCACATTATTTATGGAAACAGTATAGCATAGATGGGGGAGATGTGGTATAGTTTTTTATAGATCGTGCTGCGGTTTTCTCAGTCTGCCTGCTGTCGGGGCGCCATGCGAAGCCTGGCGCATAGGCTGTCAGCTTTGCTGACAGCCCTACCTGCGACGGACTTGATGATCGCTCGGCACTTGGTCAACGTGTCTCCGGACAGTCCGTGCCTCCACGCGGTGCGTCATTCGTCATGGCGGTTCTGATACTCCCCCTCTTACGAGCGAGGGGCGTTTTGTCCCCAGTTCCTCACAGCCTGCCCAAACCGGGGAAGTGCAAAACGCGCGATCGGCTCGGGCCGAAAAACAGGAACGGGCATTCCGCGACGACTCTCCACGGTAAAAAGGCGCATTTCTTTTGGGGATCCAAAACCCCGTTTTCTTTGGGCAAGACCAAAGAAAATGGGGTTTTGAACCCGTCTCCCCATCCAAAATACATGCAAAAAGGAGCCCACCCACTATGCTGACAAGAAATCCTCTTCCCATTCTCGACTATGATTCCGATCCCTCCGCCGTGATCCTGCCCGGCGAGTTTGAGATTCCGTATCCGAAAAAGGCCGCATTCCTCTTCCTCGCGGATTCTGTCGATGCCTATGCCGCCGCGCACAATGCCGAAAAGATCGACGAATTCTATACCATCACGAAAACCTTCCCCATCTATAAAACCATCTACCATGGCGAGGAGATCTGCTTCTGCCAGGCGCCGCTTGGCGCACCCGCGGCGGTGCAGCTTCTTGACCATCTCCTGGGCTCCGGCGTGGAGCAGGTGATCGCCGCGGGCTGCTGCGGCGCACTGGTGGATATCCCGGAAAATACCTTCTTAATCCCCACCGAGGCCGTCCGGGACGAGGGCACCTCCTATCATTATCTCCCCGCCGCCCCCACAGTGCAGCTGGACGACGCGCCCATCGCCGCCATCCGCCGGATGCTGGCAAAACACGGCCTGGCCGCCAGAGAATGCAAGGTCTGGACCACCGACGCCTTCTATCGGGAGACCGCCGCATTGGTGGAGGCCCGCCGCGCCGAGGGCTGTGAGGCCGTTGACATGGAGTGCGCCGGCCTTGCCGCCTGCGCCTGCTTCCGCGGCGCCCAGTTCGGCCAGCTTCTTTTCACCGCCGACTCCCTTGCCAATGTGGAGGAATATGACGAGCGGGGCTGGGGCCGGGATTCATTTGATCGCAGTGTGCTCCTGGCCTTTGACGCGGTGCTGGAGCTGGGCCGCGATGCATAATCTTTCATGGATTTCTGGAAATATTTGTATTTGATAAAGCCCACTTTCTGCAAATTGTGCAAGTAGCACGAAATGATCTGGATATAATTTGTACAGAAATTCGTGATTTTCCCTTGCTAAAGCGATAAACCTATGGTATGATTATAAATACACCTGCCACGATGATCTCGCGGCGGCGTGCAATTCTCGTGCAGATTTCCTGCACAATGTATAAAGGAGCCAGAACATGAGAGTCTATAACTTCTCCGCCGGACCTTCCATGCTTCCTCTGGAAGTCTTAAATCGTGCAGCAGCAGAAATGAGTGATTATAACGGCTGCGGCATGTCTGTGATGGAGATGAGCCATCGATCTAAAATCTACGAATCGATCATCGAGGGCGCCGAGTCTCTCCTGCGCAAGGTGATGGGCATTCCGGAGAACTACCATGTGTTGTTCCTCCAGGGCGGCGCAACGCAGCAGTTCGCCGCAATCCCGATGAATTTCCTGAAAAAGAAGGCTTCCTATGCCGTGACCGGCAACTTCTCCAAGAAGGCCTACCAGGAAGCACAGAAGTACGGTGAAATTTCCTTGGCCGCCGATATGGGCGACATCGACTATACCCGCATCCCGCGTCAGGACGAACTCAAAATCGATCCGGATGCCGATTATTTCTACACCTGCATGAACAATACCGTCTACGGTTCCAAGTGGAATTATATCCCGGAAACCGGCGACGTGCCGATCTTCTCCGACATCTCCTCCTGCATCCTGTCCGAGCCGCTGGATGTGTCGAAGTTCGGTCTTCTCTATGCCGGCGCACAGAAGAACATGGCCCCGGCAGGCCTCACCGTGGTGATCGTCCGCAAGGACCTGATTACTGAGCCCATGCCGTTCACGCCCACCATGCTGGACTATGGCGCAATGGCCAAGGCCGCCAGTATGTACAACACCCCGCCCACGTACCAGATCTATATCCTGAAGCTGGTTCTTGAGTGGCTGGAGTCCTTAGGCGGCGTCGAGGGTATGGCCGCCATCAACCGCAAGAAGGCCGGTATCCTCTACGATTATCTCGATCAGAGCAAGTTCTATATCTCCAATGTAGACCGCGACAGCCGTTCCATCATGAACGTCACCTATCACTGCCCCACCAAGGAGCTGGATGCCAAGTTCGTGGCAGAAAGCGTGGCTCTGGGCTTCCAGAACCTGAAGGGCTATCGTTCCGTCGGCGGCATCCGTGCCTCCATCTATAACGCCATGCCGGTCGAGGGCGTGGAAGCACTCGTGGACTTCATGCAGAAGTTCGAGCGCGAAAACGGCTGAGTGACAGCCGCATCAAACCCCCGAGGTGAACAATATGTTTAATATCAAACTGCTCAATAAGATCTCGGCAAACGGCCTGTCCTATCTGGATCCTGCCTGCCAGGTCTCGGAAACCGAAGCCCCGGACGCCATCATCGTCCGTTCGGCGGATATGCACAGCTATGAAATGAATCCCGAGCTGGTGGCCATTGCCCGTGCCGGCGCCGGTTATAACAATATCCCCACCGACGCCTGTGCCGAGGCCGGCATCTGCGTCTTCAACACCCCCGGCGCCAACGCCAACGCCGTGCGCGAGCTGGTGCTCTGCGCCCTGCTGCTCTCCTCCCGTAAGATCGTGGAGGCCATCGACTGGTGCAAGGATCTCAAGGACGATCCCGACGCCCTCAAGAAGGTGGAAAAGGGCAAGAGCCAGTTTGTGGGCCCCGAAATCGCAGGCAAGACCCTGGGCGTCATCGGCCTGGGTAAGGTCGGCGGTCTGGCCGCAAACGCCGCTCTGGACCTTGGCATGAACGTACTGGGCTTTGACCCGTACCTGTCTCTGGATAACGCCTGGTCTCTGGCCCGCGGCATCAAGCGCGCCGCCAGCTATGACGAGATTTTCGCCAATTGCGATTACATCACCATCCATGCCCCCCTCACCGACGAGACCAAGAACCTGATCAACGCCGAGACCATCGCCAAGATGCCCGACGGCGTGCGTATCATCAATCTGGCTCGTGCAGGTTTAGTCAATAACGATGACATCAAGGCCGCTCTTGCCTCCGGCAAGGTCGCCAAGTACGTCACCGACTTCCCCACCGGGGATATCATCGGTGTGGAAAACGTGGTTGCCATGCCCCATCTGGGCGCCTCCACGCCGGAAAGCGAAGAGAATTGCGCCGTCATGGCCGCCGAGGAGATCTCTGACTTCCTCTTAAACGGCAACACCACCAATTCCGTCAACTTCCCGAACCTGTCCCAGCCCCGCAGCACCAAGTTCCGCATCACGGTTCTGCACCGCAACGTGCCCAACATGATTTCCGCTGTGTCCGGTGCCATCGGTAATGCCGGCGTCAACATCGAGCATATGTACAACCGCTCCCGCGGCGAGTATGCCTATATGATGCTGGACACCGACGTACATCCCACCGATGCCGCCCTCGAGGCCCTGAATGCCATCGACGGCGTCCTGAAGGTGCGTATCCTGGACTAAATTCCGTTTCCGTCTCCGCCGGAGTCCGAAAGGATTCCGGCGGTTCTTCTTGACAAGCCCGTCTCCCGGTGCTATACTTTTTTCATAACCGCATACTGAATGATCGGGGGCGCCGCCATACGGCTGAGATGTGAGATCCGTTCTCCTGTCCCTTATAACCTGATTTGGGTAATGCCAACGTAGGGAGATTGTTTGGAACAGCAGCGAACGGCGCGCATTCGCCACCTGCTCTGAAACAGCAACCGCATTTTGGGATTCACTCAGAATGCGGGATTTTGTTTTCAGGAGGTTTACTATGAAACAGAACACCAAACGCCTGGTGGAAAGCGCCCTGCTCATCGCCATGGGCACGGTACTCAGTCTTTTCCCCTTCTCCGGCCCCTGGGTGCTGGGCGGCGGCATTACGATCTGCAGCATGCTGCCTCTGGTGCTCTTGTCCTATCGCTACGGCATGAAGTGGGGTGTGTTCTCCGCCGTGATCTATGCCGTGCTCCAGATGCTCCTGGGCTTCCAGAATGTCCAGTACGCCCAGACCGTCATGCAGGCCGTGGCCATCATCCTCTTTGACTACATCGTGGCCTTCGGCGTCATCGGCCTCGCGCCCATTTTCGATCGTTTCACGACCAGCCGCGTGAAGTCGCTGGCGCTCGGCGTGCCTTTCGTCATGCTCCTGCGCTTCGCCTGTCATTTCTATACCGGCGTCGTGATCTGGGAGGCGCTCTGGCCCAACGAGCTGGGCTGGGCCGCGCCGGTCTGGAGCCTGGCCTATAACGCATCCTATATGCTGCCGGAGCTTGTCATCACCACCGCCGCGGCCGTGGTGCTCTATCGCCCGCTTTCCCGCTGGTTCGACGAATTCCGCAAGTAATCCGCCGCATCCATCCCCGCCCCGGAGAAGGACACTTCCCCGGGGCGATTCTTTTTGCATTCCCTCTTGACATTTTCGAACAGTTGTTCTATACTACTGATAACAGTTAGATTCATATTTATAGAAAGAGAAATAGCAAAAGTTCTATTATATTCTGCCGCGGGCTTCGATCCGCGGCAGAAAACGCTGGATAGAACAAAGGTTTGGGAGAAGAGAGGAAGAGCATGTCGGAAAAAGGACTCACGCCCCGCGTCCGCGGGTTTATCGAGTGGCAGCTGGAGCATTATCATGAGGAACGCCGCCAGCTCACCGCGTGGCAGGCGGCCCGGGGGAATCTCCCGCCGGAGCACACCACGCCCTATATGGCCCAGACCATCCGGGTCTGTGACGCCATCCGCCGGGTGCTGGACCACCACGACGGCACCGACCGCCGCCTGATCCGCCTGCTCTACTGGGACCGCAGCCACAACGTCACCGGCGCCGGCCTGGAAGTGGGCCTCTCAAAAAGCCAGGCCTATAACCGCGTGAACCGGATGCTGAAAGAAATCGCACAGGAACTGGGGTATGTGTGCCTGTAAGCAATGCTTACAGGCACAGTGAAATTTTCCCTGCGGGAAAGTGAAGTGCGGCCAAAGACCGCGTGAAGTATGGCTGGCGCCATGTGAAGTGTGCCTGCGGCACGTTGTGGAATCACTTCGTGATACTTTCAAAATAGAAAGGACGAAAACCATCTTGGTTTTCGTCCTTTTCCTGATCGTTTCCGCAGGAAACACTTCACAGGCGGCAGCCTGCTTCACAGCGCCCGAAAGGCGCGCTTCACGGATTTGCCATGCAAATCCACTTCACTTTTCAGATGAAGTTTTTCTCAAAAACTTCATCTGAAACACTGCCGGCCATATGGCGGCGGCGAAGAATACGATGAGGAAATAGCGGATGGCGCTGGCGCAGATGTGGCCGCCGGTGAGGGCCAGGAGGGGCGCGCGCAGGCCTTCCTTGATGCCCAGCACCAGAGCCATGCCCAGGACCACCTTCAAAATCTGTCCCCACCATTTGGCGTCCCGGGGCCGGAAGCGCACCCATCGCCGCTCCACCGGGAAGGCGGCACAGATGCCCGCCACAGCACCCAGCAGGTTATAGGCATTCTTGCAGGCAGAGGCATAGTTCGCCTCATCGAGACCCGCGGGATTGATCCCGCACTCGAGATACAGCACAAAGGCCGCGGCGATCATTAGCATTCCGCCGAAGATCCAGACATAGAGCCGCGGCTCCCGTTCCGCCCGCCGCAGCAGGGGATAGAGCGCAAAGGTCAGAACCGCCGCAATGCCCAAGGACACCAGTACGTCCGCCGGCGTATGCACGCCCAGATACATCCGGGAGAACGCGATCAAAAGCAGGATCCCCACCGCCGCGATCCGCACCCCGGTCTTTTTCACATACCGCGCCGTGGTGCCGAATATGGTGACGGCGTTCTGGGTGTGCCCGCTGGGGAAGGAATATCCCGTGGCGGCCTCGCGGGCACTCTCCACAATGGTAAAGCCGGGATCCCGCACCCAGGGCCGGGGCACCCGGCAGATGAGCTTCAAAAACTGATTCAGCACCGTGCCCGTAAAGCCTACGCTCATCATATAATAACCGTAGGTCTTATCCAGACACCAATAGATGACGATCGCCGCCACGATGAAGGCGGTCTCGCCGCCCAGTTCCGTAATGACGCTGAAAAATCCGTCCCAAAATGGCGTACGGATGCCTTCCAGCAGTCGTAAAAATTCCATAGCTTCTCCTCCCGGGAGTCAAATCAAAGAAAAGCCGCCCGAAGCCCCATGCTCCGGGCGGCGCTTTGGTGCCTGTTACCAAGGCACTTCGTTGTTGTCGTGATCCACAAACACCACGCCGTCAAAGCTCTCGCGGCGGCTTTCGAAGACCTTGCGCATCTTCTCGCTGTGGACATAGGGATCATAGGGTGCCGCGGCATTGCCCGCGTTGGTACGCATCCAGCCGGGGCTCATGCAAAGCACGCGGACTTTCTTCTCTGCCTCGTACTTATTGTAGAGGATCTTGGTGCTCATGTTCATGGCGCACTTGATCATGCAGTAGTCAAAGTCGCGGTCGTTCTTGCAGGTGGTGATGCATCCGGCGCCGGAGGAAATATTGGCCACCATGGCCGTACGGGGGTTATTGTAGAGCAGGGGCTGCAGCGCCTGGATCACGCGCAGGGGACCCACGGAGCTGACGTCAAATGCCTTCTCGAAGTTATCCAGGGTGCAGTCCTCCAGGGGATTGTGCACCGGATAGTCCGGAGAGGTGATGAGGGCGTTATTGATGATGGTGTCGAGACAGTCCACGTGTTTTGCCACTTCGGCGGCTGCCGCCCGGACGGACTCCGTGCTGCCCTGATCCATGGTGATGATGTGCAGGGTGTCGGGGTATTCTTCCTGCAGTTTCTCAAGGGGCGGGGAGGGCTTGCGGACAGTGGCGAACACGGTATCGCCGCGCTTCAGATAAGTCAGGACAAAGCAATATCCCAGATTGCCTTCCCGGCCGGTGCCGGTGACGAGTACATTTGCCATATTCCGTTCTCCTTTCCCGCTTACCAGGGCATCTCTTCGTTGTCGTAGTTGACGAAGATCACGCCGTCGAAAGAGTTGCGGCGGTTCTCAAACACCAGACGCATCTTCTCGCACTGCTCATAGGGATCAAAGGGCGCACGCTCGTTGCCCGGGTTGGTGCGCACCCAGCCGGGATGAATGGCCAGAATGCGGATCTTCTTCTCCTCGAGGTACTTGTTATAGAGGATCTTGGTGCTCATGTTCAGCGCGGACTTGGACATATAATAGTCGAATTCCCGGTCGGTGGTGCAGAGGCCGATGCTGCCGCAGTTGGAGGAGATATTCACCACCATGGCGGTGCCGGCACTCTTGTAAAGCAGGGGCTGCATGGCCTGCACGACGCGCAGGGGGCCCACGGCGCTGACGTATTTCACGGCGTTGTCCAGC
>SVLW01000008.1 GCA_015067705.1 Oscillospiraceae bacterium | reverse complement strand
AGGGCAGAGCCAAACCTACTTTTCTGTGGCTCTCTGCATCAAAATGGATGCCATCGGCAGGATCTGCCACGCCGAAATCATTTACGTCAAAGTAAGCCACGCCGCTGCGCTCCGCCAGGGCGCGATAGGTCTCTCGCATGGCCTCGATTTTACGGCCGGATTCCTCGTTGAAATCATACCAATAGGTGCCGTCCCCGGCCATCACAGGCTTTAAGGGGCAGGCCAGGATGATCTTCGCCTTCTCGGAAAGAGAACCCCGCAGGAGATTCTGACAATTCTTGAGAAGCCGCTCCATGCCGCCGGTAATGGCGGAGGGAGACACATAGAACGATTCCTTGGTATCGTTGGTGCCCAGCATGAAGATCACACAGTCCACCGGATCACAGGTGCGAAGCGCCACCTCAAAGTGCATATATCCGTTCCAGCCATAGTGCGTGGGATCCTCAAACACGGTCGTACGACCGCAGAGGCCCTCTTCACAGACGAAATACTCCTCGCCCAGCTCACGCTGCATCACGCCGGTCCAACGCACGCCCTCGGAATAACGGCCGATGGCCCCGGTCACCGGATCAATGCCAGTGGGATTGTGGCCCCAGGTATTGGAATCGCCGTAGCACAAAATGCGTTTCATAGATTGTCTCCTCCCCCATTCGTCGCCGTGACCATCGCTGACACGGCGTGTCTTTCGGCTGTCATTGTATCACCCCCGCCCCGGGAAGTCAACAACAGCCGCCGAAAACCGAAAGAATTCTTTAAGATTTCCGGTTTTTTCGTGGGGATGGTTGAAAATCCGATTTCTTCTGTGCTATAATAATCATGTACTATGTAAACCGCCCTGCGGTTTTTCCAATAAATCGATCTGACCCAGATGGAGGATAAACTATGCAGAAGAAATGGATGCGCGGCTCAGCCCTGGCGCTGGCCGGAATGATGATTTGCACAGCCTTTGCCGGCTGTTCCAAAGAGAAAAAGGAACCGGGATCCGAGACGACAGCGGTCTCCCTGCAGGTAGATCCCGCCATGTACAGCGCCGATTACTGGACCTCCGGCAAGAAAGGCCTTGATAAGGTTCTGCTCAGTGCGGCGGACATTACTCAGGTGAATATGCAGACCTCCAACATGGTGGACGGTGTCGTGGATCTGGTGACCTATCCGTCCGAGCTGGGTTCCTTCACTCTGTCCGGCTATCTGAAGGAAAATGTACTGCCCGAAGGCAACCTCTATGGTGCAGACGGCGGCATGATTTACGAGGCTCCTGCCGTCACCTATGACGAAGAGGGCAACGAGATCCCCCCGGAGAACGCCAGCACTTACCTGGCCGATATCCAGACCAATATGAATCAGGACGCCATCGCCGCCACCAATCAGGTCAGCTATGCCCTGACGCTCCATAACACCACGCTGCGCCGCTTCCCCTCTGCCGATCGGGTTTTCGCCTCTCCGGAGGATCGCACCGACGACCTCTTCCTGCAGGCGCCCCTTTACCTGGGCGAGCCTGTGGTGGTGCTTCACACCAGTCTTGACCAGACCTGGTATTATGTCCAGCTCCGCAACACCCGCGGCTGGGTGTATTGGTCCGACCTGGTATTCCTGGAAAAGAGCGCCTGGGTCAGCTATATTGAGACTCCCGATGTGGTAGTGGTGACAGATGCCTCCATCACGCTGACTCCTACGGATCCCGCGGATGATCCCCTCACCCTCTATATGGGCACCGCCCTGCCTCTGGAAACCGAAGTCCCCGCCGAGCTTTACGGGCAGAGCACCGAGGGCTGTTATGTGGCCAAGGTTCCTGCCAAGGATCGCTTCGGCAATCTGGAATACCGTCCCATGCTGATTCCCATGTCCCAGGGCGTCAGCCACGGATACGTCCCCTACACCTTTGAAAACGTCCTGAAGCTGGCGATGCAGCTGGCCGGTGAAAAGCTCAGTCCCCGAGGCCTCTCCTATGGCTGGGACGACAACAGCTTCTTCACCGCCGTTTATCGCTGCTTCGGTCTCCATCTCCCCTTTACCGTGGAGGAACATCTGCGGATGGCCTGCAACGACGCACTGCTGTCCGATATGACCGCCCGGGAGCGGGAAAACTATTTTAACAAAGTCTCCCCCGGCACCCTGCTCTATTCCGACAACGAGGGTTTCCTCTATCTGGGTGAAGTGGACGGCGTGCGTTATATCCTGCATCCTGCCAAAACCTTCATCGTGGACGAGGCCCGCTACAGCGCCAACAGCATCCTCATCACCCCCACGGATCTGATCCGCGAGGACGGCATTTCCTTTGAAAACGCCATGAAGCTGGGCCGCGTATTCGGCCTTGCCAAGTAAATGATCTGATCACCCGCCGCTGTGATTCCTCACGGCGGCGGTTTTTTGCATGGATTTGACAGAATCCGCAAAACCCGCTATACTAAGAAAAGATTCGACCGATTCTGACAAAGAAAGGAGGACCCTCCCGATGCGCCGACCGTTTGCCATTCTGCTGGCAGTATTCTCCCTGCTGTTCCTTCTGCCGTCTGCCGCGGCCACCGACCCGGTGGTGACGCTGAGCTATCTGGAGGAATCCTATCTGCCCTCCATTCTGGATCAGGCCGACGAACTGATCGATCACCGCCTGGACGAACTCTGGGACAGCTACGTTGCCTCCCTGGAGGCACGTTCCTCCCAGGGCGCCATCTATGCCGCCCTGCTCCATCAGGCAGGTTATACCGTAGACGCCGAATACGGCATGGGCGGATATCTGGTAACCCGGGACGACGCCTATGCCCTGCCCCTGGGCACCATGGTATCCATGACTTCCGGTATGGTCAGCGTGGAGGGAAACGGCGTTCTGGTGGATCTTGCCGAAGGCCGGGAATGCTTCCCGGGTGAGCTTCTTACCCCCGGCCATGCTTACCTCTCCGCAGGAGAGATGGCCGCCGGTCTGCGCGTCCTCTCCCCCGATGCCGAGCTTGCTTTCACCGGCCATTTCGCTTATCTGGGCATGACGCCTCCTGCCGCCACATCCACGGCGCCCTCCGGCCCCCACACCGCCCGCTATACCCGCTATGCAGACGCCCTTCACATCATGGGCCTCTTCCTGGGCAGCGACCGCGGCTATGAGCTGGAGCGTGTCGGCACCCGCGTGGAGGCCGTGGTCATGCTGATCCGCCTGCTGGGCGAGGAATCCGCTGCCCTCTCCGGCGATTACAGCCATCCCTTCCGGGATGTGCCGAAGTGGGCAAATCAATATGTAGCCTATGCCTATGAAATGGGCTATACCGCCGGTGTATCCAGCCGCGCCTTCGCCCCGGATGAGGAGATCACCTCTCCCCAGTATCTCACCTTCCTGCTTCGCGCCCTGGGCTATGATGACAGCCGCGGCGACTTCCTCTGGTCGGAGGCTGACCAGACCGCTCAGGAGCTGGGCCTCATTACTGCCGCAGAGCGGCGCAGCTTCTCCGACGCCTTCTACCGCGACCACATGGCCTACACCTCCTATCGTGCGCTTTCCATGACGCTCTCCGGCCTGCCTGTCCGGCTGATCGACAAACTGCTGGAAAGCGGCGCCGTCAGCTATGAGGCGTATCTGCGCGCATGGATCTGATCCTAACTCCGTCTGCCGGTCGCAGGCGGAGTTTTTCATCTCTTTTCCAGAAAATCCCTTGTGTTCCCCTATGGCTTGCGGTATAATAAATAGAAGAAAATCAACCGAAAACGGAGGAAATATATCATGAGCACCACTATTTTTTCTCATCCGCTGATCACCCATAAAATCAGTGTTCTGCGTAATACCGATACCACCTGTAAGGAATTCCGCGAACTGGTGGAAGAGATCGCCATGCTGATGGGCTATGAGTCCCTGCGCGACCTGCCTCTTGAAGACGTGGAGATCGACACCCCCATCTGCCACGCCACGGTCAAAATGCTGGCCGGTAAGAAACTGGCCATCGTGCCCATTCTCCGCGCCGGTCTCGGCATGGTGAACGGCCTGCTGGCCCTGGTTCCCGCCGCCCGCGTGGGTCATATCGGCCTTTACCGCGACCACGAGACTCTGGAGCCCCATGAATACTACTGCAAGCTCCCCGATGACGTGGAGAACCGTCTCGTCATCCTCCTGGACCCCATGCTAGCCACCGGCGGTTCCGCCAGTGCAGCCATCAACTTCATCAAGCAGCGCGGCTGTAAGCACATCAAGCTCATGTCCGTCATCGCCGCTCCCGAGGGCATTGCCCGTCTTGAGAAGGATCATCCCGATGTGGAGATCTACTGCGGCTGTCTGGATGAAAAGCTCAACGAAATCGGCTACATCGTCCCCGGTCTCGGCGACGCCGGCGACCGTATCTTCGGCACCAAGTAAATTTTTAAAAAAATCACCCCTCCGGTTCAGAGACCGGAGGGGTTTTTCATAGCGTTTTAGATTCTTGCAACAGGGAAATAGAGGTAAGTCACGCCGTCTTTGGGGTTCGTATACTCCTGCACGGCACCCACCAGACGGATGCCCTGATCCGCCAGTGACTGCACCGCACGGGGGAAGGCATTGCCGCCCTCGGCCTTCGTTACCATGAACTCACAGGCCGGGATGCGCCACTTCACCCATCCCTCCGGGGCAACGGCATCGTCACGCACCTCGACGCCTGCCAGATAACAGCCCTCGGTGAAGTTGTTCTGCCACGGCAGGAAACTGTGGGTAAAGTCCGTCATGGCGCCCCAGATCCCGCGCAGCTTGCCGTCCTTGGTCACCTTGGCCAGCGGGGCGATCTCCGCGAAATTTGCATTGGCATCATTCCAAAGCTTCTGTACAAAGCCCGGGCCATCCTTGGTGCTGCCCTCTTTGCCAATCACACAGAACGACGACTTGACAATGCGTGTCCATTCCATTCAAAGTCACGCCCTTTCCATGTGCTTAAAACTGAGCGAAGGTATCGTAAATGCGGTTGCGCTTGGCGCGCTCCTCGGCCGGCATTTTTTCACAGCCCGCGATGTCATAGGCGCCAAAGGTATCGTAAAGACGGGACAGCGGATCGATCTCCACATAAGTGACCCAGGGCAGCCAGTGGTTCAGGCCCATGAGCGTCTGGTTTGCGAAGTGACAGCCCTCGTGGGAAGCGGCGGGATAGGCATAGCCGAACTCGCCCTCCACGTCATTGGCCTGGCGGGTGTTATTGTGAATGAACTCCGCATAGTCGCGGTAATGCTCGTCACCGGTATAGACATAGAGACGATAGTAGATATACGCACAGGCAGCCATGTACATATCGCCGCCGCCGCCACCGATGGTGACCGGGCTCTGGCCGCTGATCGTGTACTTGGAAAGCGGGGTCTGGCCGATGGCGCACTTCACCGGGAAGGCCCAGGAATAGGTCCAGGTCTCGGTGTAGTCGGCAGCGCCCAGAAGGGCCTCCATCCACTTTTCTTCGCCGGTCAGGTCGTAAAGTGCCAGGAAGCCAAACATGGCATAGATACCGGACTCGTTATCGGTGATATCGGCGTTGTCGCAGGTGGAGCCGCGGTATTCCATATTGGGATAGGTCACGGCATAGGCATACTCACCGGCGCGCAGAGCCGTCTCGCGATAACACTCGTCCTTGGTTACCAGATAGAGCTGGATCAGGAAGCGCACCACACTGATGGTGTTGGCCTTGGAATCCATGCGCATGGAACCATCCGAGGTATTATAAGCACGGTAATAGCTGCCGTCCTCGTTCTGGATCCGCACCAGCCACTCGGCGACCTTCACGCAATAGTCAAGCCACTCGGGCTTCTCGATGCCGTTCTTCTTTAAGAACACATAGCCGTCCAGGATGTTCTCCATACCGTCCGCGATCATACGCAGCCAGAAGGGATAGGGCTCAAATCCGCTAATGGCGGGGTTATAGCAGACATTGGGGGCACCATGCTCCGTCATGGAAACGCTGGTCCAGAAGTCCAGGATGTGCATGCCCTTTTCAAAGGCTTCCTGGTTATTGTGGAGCTTGCCGTAGCGGATCAGCTGATAGCCGATACCGGGCTGCTGGCCCACAAAGCCAAACTGGAAGGACACACTGGCGACGTCAAAGGACGGCAGGAAGGCCGCAAAGGGCACGCCCCAGGAGACCTCGTCATACTGACGGGTCAGCTTCGTCAGCATCTCCATGCAGTTGTGATACTGCTTTTCCTGATTCACTTCAAAGAGGCGGTCGCGGACGCGATCATATACATGACGCCAGGAGCCGCGCATCATGGGATAGAAGCCATCGTACTGATCAAGCTTCACGGACACAGCATACTCATGGGAGAAGCCCACCTTGGCCGGATGCAGGGCACGGCTGATGGTCTTGGTACGCATCATATAGTCCACGTTATAGTTCTGGCGGCGGCCGCCGATTTCGCCGTCAGTGCCGGGATAGACATAGTCAATGCTGAGGCCATCGGCCACGGTGTCGATCTTCTTACGCACCGGGAAACCGTAGTAGAGATAGCTGATGGTTTCCTGAGTGGGCTTACTGAGGCCAATGCTGGCAACAGAATACTCGGGATCCACAAAGTGCTCGCTCTCACCGTGCTTATAATCTCTGGGCTTCACGTCTGCGGCCCAGCGGGACAGCATGATGGTCTCGCCGTCTGCCTTGTTCTGCGCGGCAAAGAGCGGCAGAGTCAGACAGGTCTCGCGCTTCCAGTAATACTCGCTGTCGGTCTCATAGCCCACCACATGGGGCGCGGCGAAGCGGTTATCCATATACCAGTTGGCGGGGGAGAAGCAGTCGTAATCACGGATCTCATCGGATGCCGCCAGCGTAAAGGCCAGCTTGGAGGCAAAGCCCAGGTCGTCCTTTACTTCGATCACTTCCACCTTGCGGCTGACCTTGATGTCTTTCTCAAGGACCTCATAGGTGTCGGTGAATGCAAAGCGGGAGCCGGTGGGCGTGGTCAGCACGCCCGTGGCCAGCACAGAGCCGTCTGCCTGCTCGGTAACGGTCTCATAGGGCGCGTCGTAATACTCGATGACAGTCAGTGCGGTCTTGATGAAGATGTACATGGGACGGCGGCTATAGTATAAAAGCTTTCCGCCCTTTGAAATCTCCACGCCGCCATTTTCAAACTGCAGCCGGTAATCAAAGAATTTCATAACGGGATTCTCCTTTTATGTTTTGGGAAGAATGTACTAAACAAATTCTAATCCATCGCGTATACGCTGTCAACAAAATATCAGGAAAAGGGAAATATCTGCACAACAAAAAAACAGCCACTTTCATACGAAGTGGCTTTTTTCTTCTCTTCACTTGATTTCCACAAACACCGGTTCGCGATTCTCATAAATCGCGTATTCCCGGAAGCCGCAGGATTTCAGAAGTTCGATGGACTCCCGGCAGTAGGCGCCCACGTTTTCCTTGTCGTGGGAATCGGTGCCAATGGTGACGATTCTGCCGCCCAGCTCCCGGTAACGCGTCAAGAGACTGGGGTGCGGCAGGACATGGCCGAGGCCGCGCATACTGGAGGTATTGATCTCCATTCCCTTGCCAAGACGGATGATGGCCTTCAAAATATCATCAAAAAGCGCCGGAAAGAGATCATAGGTCATGGAGCTTTCCCGGAAAAGCTGCCGCTTGGCCGGATAGCCAATATGCGCCACACAGTCATAATAATCCCGCAGCGTTTCATCCGTGACGGAGGCATATACGGTCTCCAGATACCGGCGGTACATGGGTTCTCGGTCTTCCTCGCCATGACTCACCAACTGATAGGTATCCAGACCATCCACGCAGTGGGTGCTGATGAGCATATAGTCAAACCGAACACCCGCCAGTGCTTCACGGCTCTTCGGTGCCGTCTCCGCGATATAGCCCACCTCGATCCCCATGTGCAGCCGCATCTCCGGATGCTGCGCCTGCAGGGCGTCGATGCCTGCCTGCATCTCCTGAAAACGCGGCACACGATCAAAGTCCGGGTTGGGGTGACCCAGATCCATGTGCTCGGTATAACAAAGATCCGTCACGCCCATCCGAAGCGCGGACTCCACGGCATCCTGCTGGGTCATCCGGGAATCCGGGGAATATTGCGTATGCATATGATAATCAGGAATTCTCATAGGTTTTCCTCATTTCTCCGATTGATATACGCTTATTATATCGAAGATTTCGATGCTTCGCAAGCGCCAAATATGCAAAAAGGATGGATCCGAAGATCCATCCTTTTTTACTGAATGCTTATTTAAAATACTTCACCGCAGACTCGAACATCTTCATATCAAAGACGCCTTCTACGTTCTGGTAGAGGCCGCCGTCGATACGCTCGGAGTGACCCATCTTACCAAAGACGCGGCCGTCCGGAGAGGTGATGCCCTCGATGGCGAATGCGGAGTTATTGGGGTTAAAGCGGATATTGCTGGTGGGAGCGCCGGAAAGATCCACATACTGCGTGGCAATCTGGCCGTTTTCGGCAAGCCTTTTCACCATCTCGTCGGAGGCCAGGAAGCGGCCCTCGCCGTGGGAAATCGGCACGGTGTAAATCTCACCGGGCTGGGTATTCATCAGCCACGGGGACTTGTTGGAGGCGATGCGGGTGCGCACCAGACGGGACTGGTGGCGGCTAATGGTGTTATAAGTCAGGGTCGGGCAGGTCTCGTCGGTATCAATGATATCGCCGAAGGGCAGAAGACCCAGCTTAATGAGTGCCTGGAAGCCGTTGCAGATACCGCACATCAGACCATCCCGCTGATTCAACAGCTCGCGCACTGCATCACGGATGGAGGCATTGCGGAAGAACGCGGTGATGAACTTGGCGGAACCGTCGGGCTCGTCGCCGCCGGAGAAGCCGCCGGGGATGAACACGATCTGTGCCTGAGAGAGCTTCTTCGCGAAGGTCTCGACACTTTCTGCGATGCTTGCGGCACTGAGGTTATTCACCACGAAGATCTCAGGCTCGGCACCGGCCTTTGCCATGACCTTGGCGGTATCAAACTCGCAGTTGGTACCCGGGAATGCCGGAATCAGCACACGGGGACGTGCGATGGAAACAGCAGGCTTCGGGTAGCTCTCAGCCTTGTGCGTAAAGGCCGGGATCTCGCCCTTGCCCTGCTCGATGTTGCAGGAATAAATGGGCTCCAGCTTGTCCTCGTAGATACCGAGGAGGTTCTTCAGGCAGAGTTCTGCGCCCTGATAGGCAATCTTTGCATCTGCGGTGGTATAACCCAGCGTGGTGCCCACGTCGCTGTCGTCGGTGAGCTCCAGGAGGAAGGAGCCGTAGCTATAGCCGAAGATCTCGTCCAGCGTCAGCTTTTCATCATAGGCAAAGCCGATCTCGTTACCGAAGGCCATCTTCATAACGGCCTCAGCAACACCTCCGTAAGTGGGCGTATAGGCTGCGGCCACGCGGCCCTCGCGCATGAGACGGGTGACGGTATCAAAGAGTGCCTTCTCGGACTCCACAACAGGCAGACCTGCTGCGTCATACTCCGGACGGAGCCATGCCACACGGTGACCGGCGGCCTTGAATTCCGGAGAAATAACCTCGTCGGACTTACCGGTGGTAACAGCAAAGGAAACCAACGTAGGCGGAACATCGATGTCCTCAAAGGTACCGCTCATGGAGTCCTTACCGCCGATAGCGGCGATGCCGTAAGCCATCTGAGCACGGAAAGCACCCAGAAGAGCTGCCAGCGGCTTGCCCCAACGCTTGCCGTCACGCTTCGGCTTCTCGAAGTACTCCTGGAAAGTCAGGTATACATCCTCAAAGGAAGCACCGGTTGCCACCAGCTTGGCAACAGATTCCACCACAGCCAGATAGGCGCCGTGGAAGGGGCTCCGCTCGGCAATGAAGGGGTTATAGCCCCATGCCATGAAGGAGCAGGTATCGGTGTGGGCCTTTTCCACAGAGATCTTGTGGACCATGGCCTGAATGGGGGTCTGCTGATTGCGGCCGCCAAAGGGCATCAGGACAGTACCTGCGCCGATGGTGGAGTCAAAGCGCTCGGAAAGACCGCGCTTGGAGCAGACGTTCAGATCTCCTGCCAGTGCCTCCATACCGGCTGCAAAATCCTCCACCTTGCGGGTGGGAAGGGCAGCGGGAGCGGCGGGCGTAATATCAATGTGCTTCTCAGCACCGTTAGAGTTCAGGAATTCGCGGGAGATATCCACGATCTTCACGCCGTTCCAGTGCATCACAAGACGCGGCTCTGCCTGCACATGGGCGACAATGGTGGACTCCAGGTTTTCGCTGGCTGCCAGTTCCATAAAGCGGGCAGCATCCTTCTCTTCGACCACCACGGCCATACGCTCCTGAGATTCGGAGATGGCCAGCTCGGTGCCGTCGAGACCCTCGTACTTCTTGGGCACGGCATTCAGGTCGATGACCAGGCCGTCGGCCAGCTCACCGATGGCAACGGACACGCCGCCGGCGCCAAAGTCATTGCAGCGCTTGATGAGACGGGAGGCCTCGGCATTGCGGAACAGGCGCTGGAGCTTGCGCTCCTCGGGGGCGTTGCCCTTCTGGACTTCTGCGCCGCAGTTCTCGAGAGATTCCAGCGTGTGGGACTTGGAAGAACCGGTGGCGCCGCCGATGCCGTCACGGCCGGTGCGGCCGCCCAGCAGGATCACGATGTCGCCCTCTTCGGGGACTTCGCGGCGGACATTTTCGGCAGGAGCAGCAGCGATGACCGCGCCGATCTCCATGCGCTTGGCAACATAGCCATCGTGATAGAGCTCGTCCACCTGACCGGTGGCCAGACCGATCTGGTTACCGTAAGAGCTGTAACCGGCAGCAGCAGTGGTGACCAGCTTACGCTGGGGCAGCTTGCCGGGGATGGTTTCGGAAACAGGCTTTAAGGGGTTGCCGGCGCCGGTGACACGCATAGCGGCGTAGACATAGGAACGGCCGGACAGCGGATCGCGAATGGCACCGCCGATACAGGTGGCGGCACCGCCGAAGGGCTCGATCTCGGTGGGATGATTGTGGGTCTCGTTCTTGAAAAGCAGCAGCCAATCCTGCTCCTCACCGGCCACATCCACCTTGATCTTCACGGTGCAGGCATTGATTTCTTCGGACTCATCCAGCTTCGGCAGCTTGCCCTGCTTTTTCAGCACGCGGGTGGCAAGGGTTGCAATGTCCATCAGATTGATGGGCTTGGTGCGGCCGATCTCACGACGGGCAGCCAGATACTCCTCGTATGCACCCTGCAGCAGTTCATCCTCAAACGCCACGTTGTCAATGGTGGTGAGGAAGGTGGTATGACGGCAATGATCGCTCCAATAGGTGTCGATCATGCGGATCTCGGTGATGGTGGGGTCGCGCTGCTCGGAGATGAAGTACTGCTGGCAGAATGCGATATCATCGGCATCCATGGCAAGGCCGTACTGAGCCACAAAAGCCTCCAGACCTGCACGATCCAGCTGGCAGAAGCCCTCGAGCACTGCAACCGTAGTGGGAATCTCGTACTGTGCGGCAAGCGTCTCAAAGCGGTCGAGAGAAGCCTCGCGGCTCTCAACGGGGTTGATGACGTACTTCTTGATCTTCTCCACATCCTCGGAGGAGAGATCGCCGTAGAGCAGATACACGCGGGCAGTGCGCACCAGAGGACGCTCGCCCTGGGAGATGATCTGGATGCACTGTGCGGCGGAGTCGGCGCGCTGGTCGAACTGACCCGGCAGATACTCCACGGCAAACACGATGGCACCCTCGGCAGAAAGCTCGGTGGTCACGTCATCAAGCTGCGGCTCAGAGAACACGGTACGGGTGGCATAGGCGAAAAGCTCTTCATCAATATGCTCCACGTCATAGCGGTTCAAGAGGCGCAGGTCGGTAAGACCCTCGATCTGCAGGAGATTGCGAATATCGGAAGCAAGAGCCGCGGCCTCGTTGGCCAGGCCCTGCTTTTTCTCAACAAAAATTCTATAAACCATGTGATTCCTCCATCAAAGCGCCTTCAAAGCACGCTGACCAATGTCTTTTCTATAATAGGCATTCTCAAAACGCACATGGGGAACTGCCGCATAGGCCCGTTCGATGGCCTGGGGCAGAGAATCGGCCGTGGCCGTCACGCCCAGTACACGACCGCCTGCGGACAGGAGCTTGCCGTCCGCGAGCTTTGCACCGGCGATATAGACTTCGCCATCAATGCCCTCGTCCACGGTGATCTCAAAGCCGCTTGCATACTTTTGGGGATAGCCGTCGGAGGCCAGGATCACACAGCAGGCGCTGCCGTCCGAGAACTTCACGTCCTCTGCGGTCAGGCGCTCCTCTGCCACGGCCTGCATGATCTCAAAGAGATCGCTCTCCAAGAGCGGCAGCACCACCTGGGTCTCCGGATCACCGAAGCGGCAGTTATACTCAATGACCTTGGGGCCATCCTTCGTCAGCATCAGACCGAAGTACAAACAGCCCTTGAAGGGGCGGCCTTCCTTCTGCATGGCCTCGATGGTGGGCAGGAAGATCTCCTGCATACAGCGATCGGCCATTTCGGGGGTATAATAGGGGTTCGGGGCGATGGTGCCCATACCGCCGGTATTCAGGCCCTCGTCATTGTCGTGGGCGCGCTTATGATCCATGGAGGAAACCATGGGGATCACGGTCTTGCCATCGGTGAAGGACAGCACGGAAACCTCCGGGCCCTCCAGGAATTCTTCGATGACCACACGGCTGCCGCTGTCGCCGAAGATCTTGTCCTCCATCATGGAGCGCACAGCGTCGATGGCCTCTTCGCGGGTCATGGCGACAATGGCGCCCTTACCCAGTGCCAGGCCGTCGGCCTTGACCACGGTGGGGATCGGAGCGGTCTCAAGATAGGAAAGTGCAGATTCCGCGTCCTCAAAGACCTCGTATGCGGCAGTGGGGATGCCGTACTTCTTCATGAGGTTTTTCGAAAACACCTTACTGCCCTCGATAATGGCGGCGTTTGCGCGGGGACCAAAGCAGCGGATACCGGCTGCCTCCAGCGCATCCACCGCACCCAGCACCAGGGGATCATCCGGCGCCACCACGGCAAAGTCAATACCGTTCTCCACGGCAAACTTCACCTGGGCGTCGATGTCCTTGGCGCCGATTGCCACGCAACAAGCGTCGGCGGCGATGCCGCCGTTGCCCGGAAGTGCGTAGATGGTATCAATAGTCTTATTTTCTTTTAATTTCTTGATGATGGCGTGTTCACGTCCGCCGGAACCGACTACCATTACTTTCATGCGTGATTCCATCCTTTCGATGTTTTTCGCAGAATTCTTAGTGGTGGAAGAGACGCATACCGGTGAAGGCCATCACCATGTTGTACTTATCGCAGGTCTCGATGACATTGTCGTCACGGATGGAGCCGCCGGGCTGGGCCACATAGGAAACGCCGCTGCGGCGTGCACGCTCGATGTTATCACCGAAGGGGAAGAAGGCGTCAGAACCCAGGGCAACACCGGTGATGGTGTCGAGATAGGCGCGCTGCTCGGCCTTGGTGAAGGGAACGGGCTGCTCGGTGAAGTAGAGCTGCCAGTTGCCGTCGGCCAGAACGTCCTCGGACTGATCGGAAAGATAGATATCGATGGTATTATCGCGGTCGGGACGGCCGATTTCCTCGCGGAACGGCAGATTCAGCACCTTTTCATGCTGGCGCAGATGCCACAGGTCGGCCTTGTTGCCGGCGAGACGAGTGCAGTGGATACGGGACTGCTGGCCGGCGCCAACGCCAATGGCCTGACCGTCATAAGCAAAGCAGACGGAGTTGGACTGGGTGTACTTCAGAGTGATGAGGGCGATGATCAGGTCGCGCTTGCCTTCCTCGGGCAGTTCCTTGTTGGCGGTGACCAGATTCTGCAGCAGCTCTTCGTCGATCTTGAAGTTGTTGCGGCCCTGCTCGAAGGTGATGCCGTAGACCTGCTTGCGCTCGACCTCGTCCGGGACGAAGTTCGGGTCGATCTTGACCACATTATAGTTGCCGCCGCGCTTCTTCTTCAGGATCTCCAGAGCCTTGGGGGTGTAGTCCGGTGCGATGATGCCGTCGGACACCTCGCGGCGGATCAGACGGGCGGTGACAGCGTCACAGGTATCGCTGAGGGCGATCCAGTCACCGAAGGAAGACATACGATCGGTGCCGCGGGCGCGGGCATAGGCGCAGGCGATGGGAGAATCGTCAAGACCCTTCACATCCTCCACGAAGCAGGCCTTCTTGAGGGCGTCGGACAGGGGCAGACCCACGGCTGCGGAGGTGGGGCTCACGTGCTTGAAGGAAGTGGCGCAGGGAAGACCGGTGGCGATCTTCAGCTCGCGCACCAGCTGCCAGCTGTTGAAAGCGTCCAGGAAATTGATGTAGCCGGGACGGCCGGAGAGCACCTCAATGGGCAGGTCGCTGCCGTCATGCATATAAATGCGGGCGGGCTTCTGGTTGGGGTTACAGCCGTATTTCAGAGCAAACTCGTTCATATCTTATTTCTCCTCATGCTTATTCTTGATGACGGTAACGGTCTCGCCGGTGGTGAGATCCACGGTACGGACGAATGCGGAAACCTTGTTGTCGGCGTTCAGGCCCTCCCACAGGTCACGCATGACGCAGTTGGCGCAGTGATAGGAAGTGGTGTCGATGAGCACCGGCTCACCGGAGAAGGACGGCACAGGATCGCCGTCGTGGGCGTAGGTGTGGATGATGTGGGCCTCACCTGCGCGAGGCATCTCGTACTCATAGAAATAGCGCAGCGGAGTCTCGTCGCCGCCGTTTTTCAGGATGCTGAGCTTATAGGACATCTTGCCGTCTGCCGCAGTCAGCACGCCGGAGATTCTGGGGGTCCAGATGGGGGGATCCGGCTCAAAGGTGCGGGTGCGGAGGGCATCCTCAAAGGTCTTGCCTTCGGCAAGTGCATCATAGATGGTATCGGTCTGATCGCCGTTGGTCACAACAGTCTGATCGCCGATGACGCGCACGGCGCGGTAGACATACAGGGAAGGATCCGGCAGCTTGGACTCGTCAAATGCACGGGTGCGGATGCCGGCGCCGTCCTCTTCAAAGACGCGGTTGCGGGAACCGGTGGAACGGCCCATGATGAAATAGCAGAGGATGGCCTTGGTGCCGTCGGCAGAGCGGCCGATGGCCACGCCGCGGCCGGGATAGGCATTATCTTTTAAGTACTCGGAAAATTTCATTTCGATTCCTCCAAAATTCGAACGATACGACCTTCGACCGAAAGCCGGCCTTCACTGAAAAGCCGCACAGCCTGCGGCAGAATGATCCATTCACAGGTCTCCATGACGCGGCGCTGCAGCGTCTCGGGCGTGTCCCCTTCCTCGATCTCCACAGATTTCTGCAGGATGATGGGGCCGCCGTCGGTCACTGCTGTGGCAAAATGAACCGTGGCGCCGGTGAGCTTGACGCCGTAGGCCAGCGCCTCCTCGTGCACATGCAGTCCGTAATAGCCCTCGCCGCAGAAGGACGGGATCAGGGCCGGATGGACATTGATGGCACGGTTTTCAAAGGTTTCAAAGAACTCCGGACTCAGGATCACCATGAATCCGGCGAACACTACCAGATCGATCTCGGCGTCCTGCAGCGCACGGCAGAGCAGGCGGGTGAAGGTCTCGCGCTTTTTGCCTTTCCGCTCAATCACCAAAGACGGAATCCCGGCGTTTTCCGCCCGGGTCAGCGCATAGGCATCCGCCGCAGAGCTTACCACCAATGCAAACTCCACATTCGGCAGCTCGCCGCGGTCGCGGGAATCAATCAGCGCCTGCAGATTAGTTCCGCCGCCGGAGACCAGAACCGCAACGCGGGTTTTCTTCAGCATAATTCAACGCCCTCATTGCCCTCGAAGATCTCGCCCAGGAGATAGGCGTCGATCCCACTCTCCTTCAGGATCTCGATGGCGCGGTCGGCGTCCTCGCGGGACACCACACAGGTCATGCCAACGCCCATATTAAAGGTGTTGTACATATCGCGCTCCGGGATATTGCCGGTGGACTGAATCAGATCAAAGATGGGGAGAACCTTCACGTCGTCCTTCTTGATGCGGACGCTGAGGCCCTCGGGCAGGCAGCGCGGAATATTCTCATAGAAGCCGCCGCCGGTGATATGGGAGACTGCGGAAACCTTGACCTCGTCAAAGAGCGCCAGCATGGGCTTGACGTAGATCTTGGTGGGAGTCAGGAGGGTTTCGCCCAGGCTCTTACCGCCCAGCTCTTCGCGGGGGGAGGTCAGATCGGCGTTTTCAATATCAAACACCTTACGCACCAGGCTGAAGCCATTGGAATGCACGCCGGTGGAGGGCAGGGCGATCATCACGTCGCCGGCCTTCATGGTAGTGGCGTCCAGGATCTTTTCCCGATCCACAACACCCACGGAGAAACCGGCCAGATCGTACTCGTCCTCCGGCATCATGCCGGGATGCTCGGCGGTCTCACCGCCGATGAGAGCGGAGCCGGACTGGACACAGCCCTCGGCCACGCCTGCCACGATGGCAGCGATCTTTTCCGGGAAGTTGCGGCCGCAGGCGATATAGTCTAAGAAGAACAGGGGCTTTGCGCCGCAGCAGATAATATCATTCACACACATGGCAACACAGTCGATGCCGATGGTGTCGTGACGATCCAGCATGAATGCCAGCTTGACCTTGGTGCCCACGCCGTCCGTGCCGGAAACCAGCACCGGATCCTTGATACCGGCAAGATCCAGACCAAAGAGACCGCCAAAACCGCCGATGCCGGAGAGGACGCCGGGGGTCTTGGTGCGGGCAATATGGGTTTTCATCAGTTCAACCGCTTCATAACCGGCGGTGATATCCACGCCGGCTGCTGCATAGCTTGCAGACTGAGATTTATTGCTCATAATGATTTACTCCTTACTCATTCTTTGCCGTTCCAGCAATAGGTACAAAGTTTGCAGGGCTCCAGACCGATGGACTGGATCACGCCCTCCAGAGACTGGAATTCCAGGGAGGAGAAGTTGAATTTCTCAGCGATAGCACGGCGCAGATTGCGGCCGCGCTCGGTCTTGGCGTCACTGTATTCCTCCAGGTGGGAAAGACCCTCCACACCCTCAAGCTCCACCACCGTGCGGCGGGTGATCAGTTCCATATCATCCGTGGCACGGGAGAAATTCAGGAATTTGCATCCATACATAATGGGCGGACAGGCAGAACGCATATGAACGGCCTTGGCGCCGTTTGCGTACAGGAACTCAACAGTTTCCTTCAACTGTGTGCCGCGCACGATGGAGTCATCCACGAAAAGCAGGCTCTTGCCCTCGATCAGCTCGTGGATGGGGATCTGCTTCATTTTTGCGATTTTCTCGCGATCCACCTGGCGCTGGGGCGTAAAGCTGCGGGACCAGGTGGGGGTATACTTGATATAGGGACGGGCAAAGGGGGCGTGGCTGGCATTGGAATAGCCGATGGCGTGGGGCGTACCGGAATCCGGCACACCGCTGACATAGTCCACATCCTGTGCGTTTCCCTCCGCCTCGTCATAGGCCGCCATGATCTCGCCGTTTCTGTAGCGCATCAGCTCCACATTCACGCCTTCATAGCTCGAGGTGGGATAGCCGTAATAGCTCCAGAGGAAGGCACAGATCCGCATTTCCTTGCCGGGCTCGGCCAGCTGCGTAATCCCCTCCGCGGTAAGCTCCACGATCTCGCCGGGACCCAGCTCGCGTTCCTTTTCATAGCCCAGCTTCTGATAGGCATAGGATTCGAAAGACACGCAGTATCCGTCTTCGTTCTTTCCCACATGAATGGGCAGACGACCCAGACGGTCGCGGGCGGCAATGATCGTGCCGCTGTCCCGGAGAATGATGATGGACGCCGTACCGTCGATTACCTTCTGCGCAAACTGAATGCCCTCGGCAAAGCTGCTCTTCTGGTCGATCAGCGCGGCAACCAGCTCCGTCGGATTCACGCGGCCGCCGGTCATGGCGTCAAAGTGACCGCCGCTGAAGGAAAGGTACTGGGCGATGAGCTCGTCGGAATTATTGATGAGACCGATGACACAGATCGCATAGGTGCCCAGATTCGACCGGATCAACAGGGGCTGGGGCGAGGAATCGCTGATACAGCCGATGGCCGCGGTGCCCTGCATCTCGTCAAATACCTTTTCAAACTTCGTGCGGAACGGGGAATTCTGAATGTTATGGATTTCTCTCTGCAGACCAATCTCCGGATCCCATGCCGCCATACCGCCCCGGGCCGTGCCCAGGTGGGAGTGATAGTCCGTGCCGAAAAACACGTCTGCGATCGCGTCGATTTTGCTGACTACGCCAAAATAGCCACCCATTGATTTCCTCCATACTGTCCCGATTCAGACAGTGATACCAAAAATACTGCGAAAAATTTCTTATGCGAAGAACAGTTCGGAGAGCTTCATGGGCTCGATATACTCGCCGTCCTTATAGACACGCATATTGCCGGATGCGATCTCGTCGATGAGCATGACCTTGCCGTCTGCGTCATAACCGAACTCAAACTTGATATCGTAAAGGATCAGACCCTTTTCCTTCAGGTCATCGGCCACGATCTTGGTGATCTGCTGGGTCATGGCCTTCATGTCGTCATACTGCTCGTCGGTCATCACGCCCAGCATCACGAGGCCGTCCTTGGTGACCAGCGGATCGCCCTTTTCGTCATTCTTGAAGGTCATCTCCACATAGGCGTCCAGATCTGCGCCCTCTTCAATATAGTCGCTGTAGCGGCGGAAGAAGGAACCCACGGCCTTGTGGCGGCAGATAACCTCGAGGCCCTTGCCGAAAACCTTCGCAGGCAGGACTTCCATGGTGGTGTCGGCCATGTTGGCGCTGACATAATGGGTCTTGATGCCGGCAGCATTAACCTTCTCGAAGAAATAGATGGACATACGCAGATTCACGTCGCCCACGCCGTCGATGGTCAGGCCGACAGAGTTCTCGCCCGGATCAAACACACCGTCTTTACCGGTCACATCGTCTTTGAACTTCAGAAGGTAATTGCCGTTGTCGAGTGCGAATACGTCCTTGGTCTTACCGGTGTAAACAAGCTTCTTTTCCATGTTTTTGTCTCCTTATCGTGACATTGATATGTGTGTCTGCAAACCGGACGGCTTACAGGGTGTTATAGCGTGCTTCGATCTCTGCGTTCTTGGCAAGCACCTTTTCGGAAGCCTTGCGTCTTGCCTCCAGAAGCTTTGCGGCCAGTTCCTCATCGGAAACGGCGAGAATCTGGATAGAAAGCAAAGCGGCATTGACAGCACCGTCGATGGCAACTGTGGCTACAGGGATACCGGAAGGCATCTGCACAGTGGAAAGAAGTGCGTCAACACCGTCGAGATTGGAGGATTTGATAGGGATTCCGATGACAGGCAGGGTGGTATTGGCTGCAATAGCGCCTGCCAGGTGTGCAGCTTTGCCGGCAGCTGCAATGATAGCGCCAAAGCCGCGGGCGGCAGCATTTGCGGAGAACTCCTTTGCCTGCTCCGGCGTTCTGTGTGCGGAATACACGTGTACCTCATAAGGTACGCCGTACTCCTTCAGGGTATTGATGGCCTTCTCGACAACAGGCAGATCGCTGTCGCTGCCCATCAGAATACCAACTTTTTTCATAGGCACCTCCATAAGTAAACCAGAAATATAAAAAGGCAGACCCGCCCCGTTATCCGGTAGGTCTGCCCAGGCGGTCGGCATATTTTTCCTTCTTCGCTCCCTCGTGGTGATCTCCACTGTTTCCGCCGGTTACGAAGAATTTACCATGGATAGTATATCATTTTCATAGAGCAAAAGCAACAAATCCGCTCACCCAAAGTTGTACAAAAATTCAAGGATTTCCGACGCCGCGTTTGTAGGATAATGGGGGCGGTTTTGCGCGGAAAGATCTCCTCCATACCCTCCTTTTGCAGAAAACATTCGTAAAAATGCCGATTTCTGTAAACCTTGGTTTCCTCTCTCCTGCCCATGTCCCGGACGAAGAAAAGCCGGAGGCAGAGGCCTCCGGCTTTTCTTTGATTCAAATTGTTTCTTTTTCTGCACCTGCGGTGGCCAGTTCGTAAAGATCCGTACCGTCGGCGTCCACGCCCACCACCAGAGGCAGATTCTCCACCACCAGTCGGCGCACGGCCTCCGCGCCCAGCTCCGGGAATGCCACCACCTCGGCGGACTTCACACAGCGGGCCAGCAGCGCTCCCGCACCGCCGGTGGCCAGAAAATACACCCCGCCGTATTCCCGCATGGCGGCTTTCACGGCGGCGCTGATGCGGCCCTTGCCGATGGCGCCGGACGCGCCGTTTGCATAGAGAGTCGGCGCATAGGCGTCCATACGGGAGGACGTAGTCGGCCCGCAGGAGCCGATCACCGCGCCCTCCGGCGCGGGACAGGGCCCGCAGTAATAAAGCACCGCATCCTGCAGGGAGAAGGGCAGCGCCTCCCCTGCCGCAATCATGGCGCACAGGCGCTTATGCGCCGCATCCCGGGCAGTGTAGATCACGCCGGAAAGCGTCACCACATCCCCCGCCCGCAGGGCGCGCAGTTCATCTTTGGTAAGAGGCAATTTCAGTTCCATCCCGCACCTCACAGTATACAGTCCGCATGCCGCAGGGCATGGCAGGACACGCTCACCGCCACCGGCAGCGAGGCCAGATGCGTGGGGAATTCCACCATATGCACCGCCAAGCAGTAATTCTTTCCGCCCAGACCCATGGGGCCATAGCCCAGGGCATTGATGCGCGCCTTCACCTGTTTTTCAAGCTCCGAAAGCCGGGGATCGGGATTTTCGGAACCCACTTCTCGTAAAAGCGCCCGCTTGGCAAGATACGCCACATACTCAAAGCTGCCGCCGATGCCCACGCCCAGCACCACCGGCGGACAGGGGTTCGGCCCGGCCTTGCGGGCGCACTCCACGATGAAATCGCACACGCCCTCCACGCCGTCAGAGGGCTTCAGCATGCCCACGGCACTCATATTCTCGCTGCCAAAGCCCTTCGGCATGGCCCAGATATGAATGCGGTCGCCATCCACGATACGCTCGTGAATGATGGCGGGGGTATTGTCGCCGGTATTCACCCGGTCCAGAGCAGACAGCACCGACTTGCGGAAATAGCCGTCCCGATAGGCACGGCGCACCCCGTCATTGACGGCATCTTCCAGATTGCCGTCCAGATGCACGTCCCGCCCGATCTCCAGGAACACGATGGCCATGCCCGTGTCCTGACAGGAAGGCAGACCGGTCTCCGCAGAGATACCGGCATTTTCGATGATCTGGCGCATGACTTCATGGGCCGCGCCGGTCTCCTCCGCCCCGGCCCGCTCCACCGCCGCCAGCACATCGGCACAGGGCGTTACGCCAGCCTTTCGGAATAATTCATACACGGCCGAGGAAATCTCGGCCGTGCGCACTTCTCTGATACTCATTTCATGGTCTCCTGCTTCACCTTGTGATCGATCACATGGCGGGAGGCCAGCTCCGTACGGATATCGTCGATGGTGATGCCCTCTGCCACCATCAGCACCAGCACATGATAGCAAAGATCGGAGATCTCATAGATGGTCTCCTCGCGGCTGTTCTTCATGGCGCCGATGATCACCTCGGTGCATTCCTCGCCCACCTTCTTGAGAATCTTTTCCTTGCCCTTCTCAAAGAGATAGGTGGTATAGCTATTCGCGGGACGTTCTTCATTCCGGCCCACCAGAAGCTCATAGAGCGCCTCCAGGGAGAAGCGGGCCACGGTCTCATCCTCGAAGATGGAGTTGAAGAAACAGCTCTCTGCACCCGTATGACAGGCGGGGCCGTCCTTGATCACTTCCACCACCAGGGCATCGCCGTCACAGTCGGCCTTGATGGACACCACGCGCTGGTAATTGCCGCTGGTCTCGCCCTTGCGCCACAGTTCCTGACGGGAACGGGACCAGAAGCAGGTCTTGCCCTCACGGATGGTGATATCAAGGCTTTCTTCGTTCATATAGGCAACGGTCAGTACTTCCTTGGTATAGAAATCCTGCACCACTGCCGGGATCAGACCCTTTTCATCATATTTCAACTGTTTGAGATCCATAGTTTTCCCTCACTTACACACGCATGGGCACGCCCTGCGCCAAAAGATAACGTTTCAAATCGTGGATATCCACTTCGCGCAGATGGAAGATGCTGGCGGCAAGGCCCGCATCCACGCCGGGCAGCCGGAAGAGCTCTGCGAAGTCCTCCATCTTACCGGCGCCGCCGGAGGCAATCACCGGCACCTGCACCAGCTCCGTCACTGCCTGCAGCATCTCGAGATCAAATCCATCCCGCACGCCGTCGGTGTCGATACTATTGAGGACGATCTCGCCGGCGCCATGCTCCACGCCATAGACCACCCACTCCAGTGCATCCAGGCCGGTATCCTCCCGGCCGCCCTTGGCGAACACCCGGAATTTCCCGTCCACGCGCTTCACGTCCATGGAAAGTACCACGCACTGGCTGCCGTATTTCTTGGCTGCCGCCTCGATGAGCTCTGGATGGCGGATCGCACCGCTGTTCACGCTGACTTTATCGGCGCCGGCTTTCAGTACCCGGTCAAAGTCCTCCACGGCATAGATGCCGCCGCCCACCGTCAGGGGAATGAAGATGCACTCCGCCACCCGGCGCAGCACATCCGCGAATAAAGGCCGCTTTTCAAAGCTGGCCGTAATGTCATAAAAAACCAATTCATCCGCGCCGGACTCGTTATAGAACTTCGCCAGTTCCACAGGATCTTCAATATCCCGCAGACCGTCAAAATTCACGCCCTTCACCACGCGGCCGTCCCGGATATCGAGACAGGGAATAATCCGTTTCGTGAGCATATCTCGTCACCTCACTGTTCTCCGGCCGCAGCCAGCGCATCTTCCAGTGTCAGCTTGCCCGCATAGATGGCCTTTCCCACGATACAGCCGTAGAGGCCCATCTCCCGCAGCCGTTCGATCTCCGGAAGGAACGACACGCCGCCGGATGCCACTACATTCAGGCCCTCAATGCCGCGCAGCGTCTCATAAATCTCCAGATTGGTGCCGGACAAGGCGCCGTCCTTGGAAATATCCGTATAGATCACGGTTTCGACACCGATATCCCGCACCCGCCGGCAGAAGTCCACGCCGTCCAGCTTCGTCACAGTGGTCCAGCCGTCCACGGCCACAAAGCCGTCATGGGCGTCCACGCCCACGGCGATGGCAGGGCCGTACTTCTTCACCATTTCCTGCAAAAACGGGAAATTATTCACCGCCGCCGTGCCAAGAATCACACGGCCCGCGCCCATTTCCAGGTATTTTTCAATGCGGGCCTCGTCACGGATGCCGCCGCCCACTTCGATGTAAAGATCGGCAGCCCGCAGAATTTCCGCAATTGTCTCATAATTGGAGAGCGTTCCGTCCTTGGCGCCGTCCAGATCCACCACATGGAGATATTTGGCGCCCCGGGCGGCAAAGTCCCGGGCGGCATCGGCGGGCGCGACCTCATAGCGCTCCACCTGGCCGTAATCGCCTTTCAGAAGCCGCACCACGCGGCCATCCTTCAAATCAATGGCAGGGAACAGTTTCATGCATTGCCTCCTAACTCCGTAAAAGCGCGCAGGATGGCAAGACCCACCTGACCGCTCTTTTCGGGATGGAACTGACAGCCGTAGACATTGCCGTTTGCGACAACAGCAGGAACCGTCACGCCGTAATTCGCATCCGCCATAATGGCGCTGTCACAGTCCTTGGCATAGAAGGAATGGACGAAATAGACGAACGCGCCGTTCGGCGTATATTTCAGAATGGGGCATTCCGGATGCCGCACGGAGAGGTCGTTCCAGCCCATGTGGGGAATCTTCCGTGCATCCCCCATGGCGGCGAGATCCGGCTCCATGGGGCAGACACTGCCCCCGATATAACCAAGGCCCTCGTGCTCACCAAATTCATAGCTCTTTTCAAAGAGCATCTGCATGCCAAGGCAAATGCCCATGAGGGGCTTGCCCGCGGCAACCTCTTCGTTCAAAACCGGCACCAGACCCGTGGCCCGCAGCTTGTCCGCCGCGTCGCCAAAGGCGCCCACGCCCGGCAGAATAATCCGGTCGGCGCGGCGGATCACATCCCGGTCGCCGGTCACTACCGCTTCGCTGCCGATAAAGCGCAGCGAGGAGGACAGACTGAAGAGATTGCCCACGCCGTAATCAATAATGGCTGTATAACTCATAAAATCGTTCCTTTGGTAGAGGGAATTTCATCGCGGTAGATGGGGTCGATCTCCACGGCGTCGTGGAGGGCGCGTGCCAGTGCCTTAAAGGCACCCTCGATGATATGATGGCTGTTCTCGCCGGCAAGCTGGCGAAGATGCACGCTGCAGCCCAGCGCCCGGGTGAAGCCCAGCATAAATTCTTTCACCAGTTCGGTGTCAAAATCGCCCACTTTCTGGGCGGGGATCTCCAGGGCATAGCCCAGTGCGGCGCGGCCGCTGATGTCCACGGCGGCCAGAATCAGGGCCTCATCCATGGGCAGGAGCATACTGCCGTAACGGCGGATGCCCCGGCGGTCGGAAAGTGCCTGGTCAAAGGCGAGGCCCAGCACAATGGCGATATCCTCTGCGGTGTGATGGGCGTCCACGTCCAGATCGCCGTCGCAGACGACCGTCAGGTCAAAGCGGCCATGCCGGGCAAAAAGCTCCAGCATATGATTGAGGAATCCACAGCCGGTCCGGATCTCATAACGGCCGGTGCCGTCCAGATCCAGGGACAGGCTGATCTTCGTCTCTGCGGTATTTCGATTCAGTTCTGCTTTTCTCATCGCTTACACCTCCGCAAAGATCTCGTCCGTGGCCGCGACGAGACGCTGCATCTGCTCCTCGCTGCCGATGGTGATACGCACATGCTGTTTCGTGCGCTCCCCGGAGAAATAGCGCACCAGAATGCCCTTTTCCCGGAGTTTTTCGTAATATTCCTTGCCGCTGATGCGGACAGGATTTGCCCAGATGAAGTTTGCCATGCTCTCCGGAATGATAAATCCCCGCTCCCGCAGCGCGGACGTAGTGCGGGCTCTGGTCTCTATGATGGCATTCCGGCAGGCGTCGAAGTACTCGACATCCTCCATGGCGGCGGCGCCCTCCAGGAGGGTCAGATTGTTCACGCTATAGGGATTAAAGCTGAATTTCAGCTTGTTGAGATCGTCGATCAGTTCCTGACAGGCCATGGCAAGACCCAGTCTGCCGCCCGCCAGCTGGCGGGATTTGGAGAAGGTCTGGATCACCAGGAGGTTATCATACTCCCCGATGAGGGACACGGCGCTTTCGCCGCCGAAGTCCACATAGGCCTCGTCCACCACCACCAGACGGTCGCGGTCCTGCTCCAAAAGGGCGCGGATTGTATCAAGATTCAGATACATGCCGGTGGGGGCGTTGGGATTGGCGATAAAGACGGTTTCCTTGCGGCCCGCATAATCCTCAATAGCCAGAGAGAAATCCTCCCGCAGGGGGATGATATGCATGGGGATCCGGAACATATCGCAGAAAACCGGATAAAAACCATAGGTCAGATCGGCAAACACCGCGCCATTCGGGCAGAGGCCGTGGAAGCAGAAGGCCAGCGCCTCGTCGCTGCCGTTTGCGGTGAACACCTGCTCCGGACGGATGCCGTAGAACTTGGCAGTCGCTTCCTGCAGGGGCGTGATGCCGATGGCGGGATAGAGCCGCAATTCCTCGATCTTTTCCCGGGTCAGGGCTTCAAAGACCTTGGGACTGGGCGGGAAGGGAGATTCATTGGTATTCAGCTTGATGAGCTGACGTACATTCTTCGGCTGCTCGCCGGGGGTATAGGCCACCAGGGACGAGAGCTTTCCATCAAAAAATCTGCTCATACCATCACTCCTCAAACCGAATGGTGACGCTTCTTGCATGTGCGTCCAGTTTCTCGTGGGCAGCGATCTCCACGATGTTGTCACGCACCTTGGCAAGGGCGTCCTTGGTATAATAAATGAAGCTGGAGCGCTTCACGAATTCGTCCACAGAAAGCGGGCTGGAGAAGCGGGCGGTGCCGAGGGTCGGCAGGGTATGGTTGGGGCCGGCCAGATAGTCGCCCAGTGCCTCCGGAGCATTCTTGCCCAGGAACACGCTGCCGGCGTTCTTGATGGCATCCAGGTAGACAAAAGGCTCGTCCACGCAGATTTCCAGATGTTCCGGTGCGATCTCGTTGGCAATTTCAACGCCTTCCATCAGGTCGGCGGCCACGATGATCTTGCCGTTTGCTTCAATGGACGCGCGGGCAATCTCCTCACGGGGCAGGAGCTTTAACTGGCGCTCCACTTCCTCCGCCACCTTTTCCGCCAGCTCCATGCTGTCGCAGACCAGAACGGAGGAGGCCAGGCGGTCATGCTCGGCCTGGCTCAGAAGATCCGCCGCCACATGGACGGGATTCGCGGTCTGATCCGCCAGCACCAGGATCTCACTGGGACCGGCAATCATGTCGATATCCACCATGCCGAACACCATGCGCTTGGCAACGGACACATAGATATTGCCGGGGCCCACGATTTTATCCACCTTCGGCACGCTCTCGGTGCCGTAGGCCAGCGCGGCGATGGCCTGTGCGCCGCCGATTTTATAAATATCCGTGACACCGGCGATCTTGGCAGCGGCCAGCACACCGGCGCTGATCTTGCCGTCGCGGCCCGGAGGGGTCACCAGCACAATGCGGGACACGCCGGCAATCTTGGCCGGAATCGCATTCATCAGCACGCTGGATGCCAGACTGGCCGTGCCGCCGGGCACATAGAGGCCGGCCTTTTCAATGGGCAGCACCCGCTGGCCCAGCACAGTGCCGTTCTCGCCGGTGATGACAAAGCTGTTGCGCACCTGACGGCTGTGGAAGGCGCGGATATTCTCCGCGGCCTTCTCTAAGCTTTCAATGAAAAACGGCTCGCAGGAGGCATAGGCCTCCTCGATCTCGTCCTCCGTCACTGCAAGGGCGGAAAGGCGCACGCCGTCAAACTTTTCCGTATAGTCCAGCACGGCCGCATCGCCGCGCTCCCGCACATCGGCAATAATGGCGGCAACTGCCGCATCTACCGCACTGGTATCTTCCAAATTGCCGCGCTGGAAGATCGTAGCACGATTCACCTGCTTACAATCAAAAATCTTCATCATATGAGTGCCTCCACTCCGGAAATCAGGTTCTCGATCTCCGCTTTTTTGAACTGATAGCTGCTCTTATTGGCAATGAGACGGGCGCTGGACTCCGCGATGCGGGTAAAGACGCCCATGTTGTTTTCTTTCAGGGTCTTGCCGGTCTCCACGATATCCACGATGACATCGGAGAGATCGAGGATCGGCGCCAGCTCGATACTGCCGTTTAACTTGATGATCTCAATGTCGCGATTGATGGACGCATAGTATTTCTGCGCCACATGGGGATACTTGGTGGCCACGCGCAGCGGCAGGCGGGTGTCGTCCACCCAGTCATTCCGGGACGCCACCGCCAGGGCGCATTTGCCAAAACCCAGGTCATAAAGCTCATACACATCCGGCTCGGTCTCCAGGATCACGTCCTTACCCACCACGCCGATATCCGCCGCGCCGCGTTCCACATAAACCGCCACGTCGGAGGGCTTTACCAGCACATAGCTGACGCCCTTTTCTTCATTGGTAAACACCAGTTTGCGGGTGTTTTCCGTCATTTCCGGGCAGGAATAGCCCAGTTTATCAAAGAGTGCATAGACAGAATCGCCCAGGCGTCCCTTCGGCAGTGCCACGTTAATCATCTGCGCTCACCTCCAGTTTTCCATCCATACTGAGTCGATAGATCCGGCGGGCACGCAGGCCCTCCGGCATGGTCTTTTCCGCCCGCACGCCCCGGCCGTCTTCCCGGAGGAAGGCCACGGCACGCATCACGGTCTCCGGCGCCGCGTCGCCGTAGAGCACCAGCGTATCGGTGTCATAGGCCTCGGGCTTTGTGAAGGCCCGGGTCAGCTCACCCAGATAGAGGGCGAAGCCAATAGCGGACTGGGGCTTGCGGAAACGGCGCATGAGGTTATCATAGCGTCCGCCGGCCAGCACCGCGCGGGGCAGATTCTCAATATAGCCCCGGAACACCAGACCATTATAGTAATCCATATTGTTGACCACTGTAAAATCGATCCGCAGATGATCCGCGCACCCGGCGGCGGCCAGCACCGCGCACCCGCGCTCCAGCTCGGCAAGTGCCGCCGCCATCTCTTCATTGAGAGACAGCGTGCGGAACCGGGCGATGGCGCGCTCCGGCGCCTCGGACACATTTGCCACTGCCCGCAGAAGCTCGCACTTTTCTGCATCGACGCCCACGGATTCCGCCAGCGCAATGAGCTCGTGGGTATTCTTATGGGTCAGGGCATGAATGGCTGCCTCCCGCTCCGCCGCATCAAAGCCGCAGGCGGAGAGCACCGCAGACACAAAGCCCATATGACTGAGATCCAGAAGATAACTCTTGCTGATGGTCTCAAGCGTTTTCACTGCCAGAAGCAGGGTCTCCGCTTCCGTATAGAGATCCGTGCCGCCGATGGACTCAATGCCGATCTGGCTGATCTCGCCGTATTCCCGGCTGCCCGGCGCCATGCGGAAGACGTTCTCCATATAAAAGAGCTTGCGGGAAGCATCGTCTCCTTGTGTAGACTTGACGATGCTCATGGTCACGTCCGGCTTTAATGCCATCAGACGGCCCGCCGTATCCGTAAAGGTGATAACGGTCTCGCTCTTCAAGAAATCCTTGTGTTCATAGTACATATCATAGGGCTCGAACTTCCCCATCCGGTACTGGCGGAAGCCGTATCCCTCGTAAAGCGCACGGAGCGTCAGTTTGATCTGATCCTCCCACGCCAGATGATCAATCGTGATAGCCAATGATGCCACCTCCTGTATGTCCCCTACTATACCACACTTTAACGCTTTAGTCTAGTAGCATATTAACTAAGAAAACAAATATTTGAAAAAACGCCTTTATAAGAGTATCATATCCCGTATGCAAGTGCAAGCAGGAAACGCGGGTTTTTCCATGATTTTCTATGGGTTTGGGCGATGGAAAGCGCGGGTCCGCCTCCGGAACTTGACAAAAGGTCGGAAAACTGCTATGCTTAGGCCAACTCATATCGTGCCGCCACCGGGCGGCAGAATGCAAAGGGCATTCGTGTGTGTATCGTTAGGTCTTTGAAGATACATACAGGAATGCCCTTTTTTTGATCAAGGAGGCTTTATGATGCAGCAAAACGAAAAAACCGCTTATTTTACAATGGCCGAACGACTCCTTTATATTCTCTCCGTGTGCGGGATCCTGCTGGCATTTGGCATCTTCGACCGGGAAAACGATTTATCCCTTGCCGCATCGCTTCTGGGCGTCACGTCTTTGATCCTGAATGCAAAGGGACATCCGGTGGGACAGGCCCTGATGATTCTCTTCAGTCTGCTCTATGGGATCATCTCCTACACCTTTTCCTATTACGGCGAGATGATCACCTATCTGGGCATGACTATGCCCATGGCCATCCTTGCACTGATCGCCTGGATCCGCAATCCCTTCCCCGGCCGGCACCGGGAAGTCCGGATCGATCGTCTGCGGCGGGGAGAGCTTCCGTTTCTCTGCCTGCTGACAGCTTTTGTGACGGTGCTTTTCTACTTTGTTCTCCGGGCCTTTGATACCGCCCATCTCTTTTTCAGTACACTCTCCGTCACCACCAGTTTTGCCGCGGTATACCTCACCTTTCGCAGGAACCCGTATTTCGCGCTGGCCTATGCCGCCAATGATGTGGTACTCATTGTATTATGGAGTCTGGCCTCCGCGGCCGATTTTGGTTATATCTCGGTGGTGGTCTGCTTTCTGGCGTTTTTGGCAAACGACCTCTATGGATTCTATAACTGGCAGCGCATGGAAAAAAGACAAAAGGCTTCCCACACCGCACGGTAGCATTCCGGCGGATGATGTGATATAATACTTTCCAAAAGAAAAGCTCATCCCCCGGGAGGTATGTCATGAAGCTTTCCGCATTTCTGCACTTTGCCGCGTTCGGCATCAAAACCATTCTCTTCCGCAAAAAAGAGCCGATCCTCGGCACCATCATTGTCACCGACCGCTGTAACCTCCATTGCAAGCACTGTTCGGTGAATAACATCACATCTGTCATATATCCCTACGCCCAGATCCGCCGGGAGATGGAGACCCTGTATCACCAGGGCATCCGCATTCTCTTTTTCTGCGGCGGGGAGACCTTTCTCTGGCAGGATGGGGACAAGACCCTCCGGGATCTGGTGCGGGAAGCCAAGGAGATGGGCTTTCTCATCGTCAATGTGGTGACCAATGGCACTTATCCCCTGGATTTGCCGGAGGCCGACCTGATTCTATTAAGTCTCGACGGCGACCGGGCACGGCACAATGCCGTGCGGGGCGATACCTATGACCTGATTTTCGAGAACATCCGCCATGCCACGGCGGACAATATCTGCTTCTATATGGCCATCAACCAGATCAACCGGGATGCGGTGGCCGAGGTCTGCCGTCTGGCGCGGGATACGGAAAACGTCCGGGCGGTGTCCTTCAACTTCCACACGCCCTATCCGGACACCCGGGATCTGGCGCTGTCCCGGGAGGAAAAGGCCGCCTGCTGCGACGTGATCACCCGTATGATGAAAGAGGGCGCACCGGTATTCAATCTGAAAAGCGCCTTCCCCTATCTCATCAATAATACCTTCCCTACCCCCTGTCACCAGTGCGTGGTCATGGAAAACGGCGTGCTCTCCACCTGCGGCCGCTGTATCGACGTGCCGGGACTCTGCAAGGAATGCGGCTATTTCTTCGTGGCGGAGTATACCCTGCTCTTCCGGGGCAATCTCCGGGTTCTTTTCGACATGCTGAAAACCTATCTGAAGTATATATAAGTATGAGTATTCTGACGACCCTCACCCGTATGTGGCTCACCCGCTCTTCCCGGCCTTTTCTCTTCCGCCGGGAAGCAGACGAATCCCTGCCCTACGCCGATTTATCCCGGCTCGGGCTCTATATTCACATTCCCTTCTGCCGCAGCATCTGTGACTTCTGCCCCTACTGTAAGGTGCCCTATGACGCCGCCCTCTGCGACGCCTACATTGATGCCTTGAAAGAGGAGATCCGTATGGTGGGGCAACAGCATACCGGCCGCACGGAAGTGACCAGTCTCTATTTCGGCGGCGGCACGCCCGCGCTGGCCGCCCACCGCATCGGGGAAATTCTCGACACCGTACGGCAGTATTTCACCATTACGGACGGCATCGGCGTGGAACTGCACCCCGCGGATGTGACCATCCCCACGCTGCAGACCCTGAAGGCCGCCGGCGTCACCCGCATCAGCATCGGCATCCAGTCCTTTCAGGCGAAATACCAGTCCCTTCTGGGCAGAACCGCAGTAGATCCCGCCGCATTGGCGGCGGCGCTGGCCGCCGTCCCCTTTGAAACGGTGTCCATGGATCTGATCTTCGCCCTACCGGGGCAGAATTACGAAGAGCTCCGCGCGGATATTGACACGGCCTTCCGCCACGGCGCCAATCATATCGCCATCTATCCCTTCATTGACTTCACCTTCACCGAGAGTCCTCTTCCCGCCATGCCGAAGCAGGAAAAGCGGGCGCTGCTGGACGCCGTCACGGCGTATTGTCAGGAGCAGGGCTATCACCGGGACTCCATCTGGACTTTTTCAAACACCCCCGGCGCGCGGTATTCCTCCATGACCCGGGAGAATTTCCTGGGCTTTGGCTGTTCTGCCACCACGCTCCTGCGGGAACAGTTCAAGATCAACACCTTCTCCGTACCGGATTACTGCCGCCTGATCCGCGAAGGGCGTCTGCCCACGGCGCTGACCCTGCGCTTCACCCGGCGCCAGCGAATGATCTACTGGCTGTTCTGGACGGCGTACAGCACCCGGGTATCCGCCGCGGAATTCGAGGCATTTTTCGGCGTGCCGCTTCAGAAGATGTACGGCGCAGAGCTGTGGCTGGCGAAGCGTCTTGGGTATGTGACGGAGCGGGACGGCGTGTATCAGATGACGCCAAAAGGCGCCTTTTATTACCATTACTACGAAAACTTCTACACCCTGGCCTACATCGATCAGATGTGGAGCACCCTGCGGAAAGAGGCCTTCCCGGAGGAGATCAAACTATAAAAAAATCCCGATGCTTTTCGGCAGCATCGGGATTTTATCTTTATTTCGAAAGCGCCAGTTTTTCGCGGCGGTTGGGATCCAGCGTGCGCAGGAAGAGGAACACAAAGGCCGGGGTGAGAATCTGGCCGATGCCCTGTATCCACAGAAGGATCTGGACGCTTGTAAACTGCATCCCCAGGAAAAGCACCGTCCGGTCGCCGATCCACGCGATCAGCACCGTACCCAGCATCATGCCCAGGAACATGGAAATGTTGTTGATCAGGGCATGGAAGGAGATATAGTTGGTCTGATCCTTGGGCGGCAGATTCACAAACTGGAGGTTTGCAAAGGCCGTGTTGATGCCAACGCCGCAGAAATGCTGGATAATACGAATGAGGGGGAAGAGCCAGGTGTAGTTCGCGGCCGTCACCATGGAATAGGGCAGCATGGTGGGCATATGCAGCAGAACCGACACCGCAAACACCATGAACCACCCGTACCGAGATATGAGCCGCCGGCAGAAGGGCTGGCAAATCAGGATCACCAGCGGGTACACCAGATTCACCAGATAAATGGTGGTATACTTGATGCCCACGTCATTTAAGAGGTAATAGTTCAAAGACGCCGCCGGGATATTATTGGACACCGTGTGCAGCAGCACCACGATCATACTCAGCAAAAAGGGCTTTGACCGGAGCGGCAGCATGACGATATCCCGCAGTTTTGGGCGGGCCGCCGTCTTGGGATAGGGATACTCCTTGGGAAGCGCCAGCACCACCACCTCAATCAGCGCCAGGACGTAGGCCAGATAACGGAAGGCGATGATGATGGTGTCCGCATAGGGAGAGCCGGACAGGGCGTCGGCGATGATACCGCATACCACGCTGCAGCCAATGCCGATGAAGTTGCCGATAATGGACTGTTTCAGGAAATACTCGGCGCGGATCTGATCCGGGATAAAGTTCAGATGCCACACGGAATAACCGCTGCCGGTAAGGGCATTGGCCAGGTTCGCCAGGAAGATGATCACCACGAAGCAGATGATCCGCGTACCCTGGTCATGCACCAGCACCGGCACCAATGTGATGCCCAGGATGTTCAGCGTACTGAAGATCATCCTGCCGCCCGCCAATACCCAGCGGCGCTTTTCAAAGCGCTCCAGAATGCTGGGCGCAAAGACGCCGAAGCATCCGGCAATATAGGGAATAAAGGTGATGATGCCGATATTCACCAGATCGATGCCGTAGATCATCAGGAAACTGGTATAGAAAATATTGGCGGTGAGCCACTGGTTGATCATGGTGATGATGGAACTGGTAAGCATGACACAGCGGCCGCGGCCATACTCATCCTTCAGGGTAAACATTCCGCTGCTGCGGAATCTCAGTCGCCTCATAGCGGCGTCCTCCGATCAAAAGAGTGATTGCGAAGGACAGTATAGCGCAAAACCGGAAAAAGTCAATCGATTTTCCAAAAGAAAATCCACCAAACTTCCCGGAATTTTCCGTGCTTTTCTTGACAGAAAAGACCCGCGCCGTTATGATAAAACCATCAGACAACCAGATTGAGAAAGGGGAACGACCATGGAAAAACTTCTGAAGAATTTTATCGCCCGCATCGACGCGGAGGCTCTGCCCATCGAGGGCATCGCCGTGATGGCGGAGGGCAAACTGGCGGCGGAGCACCGCTGGACCCAGGATATCCCCCGCAACATCTATTCTCATACAAAAAGTTTTATGTCAACCGCTGTGGGCATCGCCATCTCCGAGGGCAAGCTTTCTCTGGACGACAAACTGGCCGAGTTCTTCCCGGAGGCCGTGCCGCAGGACGCCTCTCCCCTGCTTTTTGAGTCCGCGCTGCGCCATCTTTTGACCATGTCCTCCGGCTTTGACCGCTCCCTTCTCATGGGGGCCGACCGCCGCCTGGGTGTGGGTGCGCCGGACTATATCCGCTATATGCTCTCCCAGCCGGTTCTCGCCAAGCCCGGCGACCACTTCCACTATTCCACCGCCGACAGCATTCTGGCGGGCCGTATGCTGGAAAAAGCCATCGGTATGGGCATGGCAGAATTTTTGTGGGAGCGCATTTTCCGTCCCATGGACATCGGTTATCCCATGTGGGAGTTCTGTCCCCAGGGCCACGCCATCGGCGGCGGCGGTATGTGCCTGGGTCTCCGTGACATGATGAAGCTGGGCCAGCTTTATCTGGACGGCGGCAAGTGGAACGGCGAACAGCTGGTGGATCCCGCCTGGGTGAAGGCAGCCACGACCAAGCAGATCGACACACCGAAGAATGATAACGTCTGGCACTGCGGCTATGGCTATCAGTTCTGGATGTCCCCCTATCCGGATGCCTATCGCGCCGACGGCGCCCACGGCCAGATCACCACGGTTCTCCCCGAAAAGGGCATGGTGGTCTCCATCCAGTGCCCGGAAAACGGCAAGTTCCCGCAGGTTCAGGCCGCCCTGCACGAGGAATTCCTCTCGCTGCTGTAAAAAGCGCAAACCGTCCTGCATCGATGATGCAGGACGGTTTTTTCATTCCCATTCCTTCGTGATCCATTCCAGCGCCTTTCGCCAGCGATTGGGAATCCCGGTGAAATGTCCACCGCGGTTCCAGTCCAGGCAGATCCGTTCCTCCCCAAGCTGCGGCAGGAAATGCGTGTATACCCCGCGGGTATTGTCCCCCACGCTCGCCATGCGTGGATCCCCCGCCCGCTCTTCGGATTTGCCGAGAGACAGATAAATGCGTTTATCAGGTTTACAGTTTTCTTTGTTTACATAATCTATAAACCCATCATACCACAAAGACCCGGACAGGCTGGCCGCCGCGCCGAAGCGTTCCGATTCACAGGCCGCCCACAGAGCAAAAAGTCCCGCCAGAGAATAGCCCATGATGGCGGTATACGCCGCGCCGGAGCGCACCGGATACTGCGCCGCCACAACCGGCATCCATACCTCCGTCAAAAGCCGCAGATGAGCCGCGCCTTCTCCGCCGAAAGGCGGACGATCCCGCAGTCCGGGCGCTGGCCACGGCGTATAGTCCCGGTTCCAGTCCGCCTCCGCACAAGTGAGAAGCGCCGGCACGGGACAGAGCTCCGCCAACTGATCGGTCTCCGCGTCTGCCGCGCCCACACAGAGCCAGATCACCGGAAAGGGTCCCTCTCCTACCGGGCGATAGACCGTCATGCGATGCCCGTCCGCTTCCCGCCATTCTTTCTGATACACCATCCGCCGCCCCTCCTTTTTTCTTCAGTATACCGCGGGATGACGGATCCCGCAAGAGAAAAAGCGTTACACCCCGTTCATAGAATCTTTCCTGTTTCTTCCTTATTTTTCCGGAAAAACGCGGTATACTATGGATCAGAAAGCATTCTGGAGGAAGATTTATGTGTACTGCCATTACATTCCACAGCCGGGATCATTATTTCGGCCGCACGCTGGATCTGGAGTATTCGTATCAGGAACAGGTGGTGATCACGCCCCGGGGCTATGCATTCCCCTTCCGCAGAGTCACTGCGCCGAGCGGGCAGTACGCCATCATCGGCATGGCATATCTGGCGGATGGCGTGCCCCTCTATTATGACGCCGTCAACGAGCACGGCCTGGCCATGGCGGGCCTCAATTTCCCCGGGAATGCGGTCTATCATCCGTTCCTTGAGGGATGCGACAATGTGGCGTCCTTTGAACTCATTCCCTGGCTCCTGCGGCAGTGCAAAACCGTGGCGGAGGCACGCATCCTCCTCACCCGCATCAATCTCTGGGACGAGCATTTCAGCGCGGCGCTCCCCCATTCTCCCCTGCACTGGCTCATCGCCGACCGGGAATGCGCCATCACGGTGGAATCCATGCAGGACGGTCTGCACATCTATGAAAATCCCGTGGGCGTGCTCACCAATAATCCGCCCTTCCCGCATATGCTGACCCATCTTGCGGGCTTCCGGCATCTCTCTCCGCGGGAAACAGAGAATCGTCTGGCTCCCCAGATCCCGCTGCCCGCCTACAGCCGTGGTATGGGGGCCATGGGCCTGCCGGGTGATTTGTCCTCCGCCTCCCGCTTTGTCCGGGCGGCCTATACGAAGCTGAACGCCCTTCCGGGCGATGACGAGGAGGACAGCGTCGGACAGTTCTTCCATATCCTGGGCACGGTAGAAATGGTGCGCGGCGCCTGTATGCTGGGGGAAAACGGCGAGACCCCGGATCTCACCATCTATACCTCCTGCTGTAATCAGGAGCGGGGCATCTATTACTACACCACCTACGAAAACCGGCAGATCACCGCCGTGGATCTGCACCGGGAAACCTTAGACGGCAGTGCACCGGTCGCCTATCCGCTCCTGCGGAGCGCGCAGATCCGGCAGCAGAATTAAGATAATATACGCATTTCTTCCGATCCGTCTTGTGAAAGTCCCGGTTTTCCGCTATACTGTTGGAAAAGGGACCGAAAGGGGATGCCAAGAGATGCTGACCTATACGTATCAGGAGCCTGGCGTGTTCGCCCTGCAGGAAAAACCGCTGCCGCAGATCCGGGATCCCCGGGACGCAGTGGTGCGTGTCACCCTCGCAAGTATTTGTTCCAGTGATCTGCACATCAAGCACGGCGCCGTTCCCCGCGCTGTTCCCGGCATCACCGTGGGACACGAGATGGTGGGCGTGGTGGAAGCGGTGGGCGATCAGGTGGAGAAGTTCCGCCCCGGCGACCGGGTGACCGTGAATGTAGAGACCTATTGCGGGGACTGCTTTTTCTGCAGGCAAGGCTATGTGAATAACTGCGAACATCCGGACGGCGGATGGGCACTGGGCTGCCGCATCGACGGCGGACAGGCAGAGTACGTCCGCGTCCCCCTGGCCGATCAGGGACTCAATCATATCCCCGACCGGGTCAGCGACCGTCAGGCACTTCTGACCGGCGATGTACTGGCCACCGGATTCTGGGCCGCCAAAATCTCCGAAATCCGCCATGAGGACACCGTGTTGATTCTGGGCGCCGGCCCCACGGGTCTCTGCACCCTGATCTGCACCGCGCTGAAAATGCCCCGGCGCATCATCGTCTGTGAGAAGGATCCGCTGCGTGCCGCCTTTGTCCGCACGCATTACCCGGACGTTCTGGTAACCGATCCCGCCAATCTGCCGGAGTTCGTGCGATTTTATAGCGATCACGGCGGTGCGGACGTGGTGCTGGAGGTGGCCGGAACGGAAGAGAGCTTCCGCCTGGCCTGGGAATGCGCCAGACCCAATGCCACCGTCACCATCGTGGCACTTTACGAAACGGATCAGACCCTGCCGCTGCCGCAGATGTACGGCAAAAACCTCACCTTCAAAACCGGCGGCGTAGATGGCTGTGATTGTGATGAGATCTTGAAGCTCATTGAAGAGGGCTGGCTGGATACCACGCCGCTTCTCACTCACACCTATCCGCTCTCCGGAATCGAAGAGGCCTATGAGCTGTTCGAAAACCGCCGGGACGGCGTCATAAAAATCGCCATTGAACCGTAAATAACCGGATCTCACGATAAAACCCACCCGAATCCATCAGGATTCGGGTGGGTTTTTGATGATACGCAGAGGCATCACGGTTCAATCGTTATTTTTCAGAGAAGTCCTTTTGCGGCGTTCCATTCCCTTGCGGTCTGGACATCCAGTGCGGCAGCCTCCTCTTCGGTGGTGTAGATCCAGCGCACAGGCCAGTCCACGCCATGCACCCGCTCGGCATCCCGGATAAAGACCCAGATCTCCACCTGATCGCCCATCTCGATCCCGTCGCATACCAGCTTCAGCTCCGGCCGATAATGTCCGCCCCAGGGGGAGACCGAGGGATGATGTGCCCGCACGGTGGTTCTGCCGTTCGTCACATAGATATTGGCCACGCCATCCAGTCCCTCAAAATGGAGGCCCAGCTTCTTGCCCTCTGCCGCGCCCAGATCCGGCACCCGGGTGTCCACATGGAACGCGTAGTTCAGGCTGGTGCCGGGAGGATAGAGGCCCGCAATCCCGCGTGCGGGATCGGAGACCGCGCGATACAACACATCCGGAGAACCCAGTGTATCAATGTGCTCCCAGCGCTCGATCATATGCTCCCGCATGACCTTTTCCTCATCCACCTGATAGGGCATGAGCTTTGACACGGTCCAGTCCATCACATAGTTGCTTTCCACTGCCGGTACATGCACCAGCGTGCCGGGCTCCCGCCGGATGGAAAGCTCCGCCGCCTCCACGCCCGGCGCACAGGCCCGGATCACCAGCGGCTCCGCCGTATTGCGCGACCGCACCAACACCTGCGCCCGGCCATCCACCAATCGGATCTCCGGTCCGCGATAGCCCTGCAAGCCATCCTCCCGGGGCGTCATGGCGCAGATAAATTCCCCTGCCTCATTGTGAGAGAAGGTCACCGGCAGACCGGTTTCATTGCCGCAGGGCGTGCCGTGCTCGTCCGTCAGCACACAGGTGACGATGGCAACGTCATCGTCGTCCGCCTTCAGGGAGAGATTTTCCATGGTAAGCGTCAGTCTGTGGGGTGCGCCGGGGGTCAGGGCGCGATCCTCTGCCCAGAGTTTGCCGTCCCGATACACCTCGATCCGGCACTCGCCGGGCTCGTAGACCACTTCAAAAGGCGTAATGGCATAAAGGTCCGTCCCGGTCTCACCGGCCAGTCTGCCGTTGACATAGACCTTCACCTGCTCGCCGTTATTTGCAAGGTTCAGCATCACCTGCTGTCCCTCTTTTCCCGGGAAATCCCAGCCGGGACAAATCTTCGCAAAGGGCTCCTCCTGCCGGAGATAGGCGCGGAAGCCATGTCGAATGGTGCCCGGCGTCCCCATACCGTCAAAGATCGAGGCCTTTTCCGGGCCATAGGCCCATGCGGTAAAATGGAAGCCGCCGATGACGAATTCCTTTTCGCTGACTCTTGCATCCAGGCCAATGGTCACGCCGTCGCTGCCCTTCCGTCCCAGAGGGAACACCATTTCCGAGCAGTAAATGGGCTTTCCGGGCTTAAATTTGTGCAGCCGTTCAAAGTATTCCGTCTCATGGTTCACGCCGATGAGATCGTATTCCTCGTGAGCATGCTCGGAGAAAACGCCATAGGAGGTGGCGCCCGTCATGGGGCGGGTATCGTCCAACTGGCGCGCCTTGGCGGCCAGCGTCCGGAAGATTCGCTTGCCCGTCTCATGGGTGACGGTATCTTCTTCATTATAGAGAGACCACATGATCACACTGGGATGGTTGCGATCCCGCCGGATCATGCGCTGTACCTCATCGATACAAATATCCGAGGAATGGAACACGCGGTTTTCATCCATGACCAGCATGCCGTACTGGTCGCAGTAGTCATAGGTCGCCTCGCCGTGCGGGCTGTGGGCCATGCGGAAGCCGTTGGAGCCCATATCCCGCAGGGTACGCATCTGGAATTCCCGCATGGAATCGCTCATGGCCTCGCCCACGCCCAGATAGGTCATATGATTGGCAAAGCCATAAATGGTGACGCTGCGGCCGTTTAAGAAAAAGCCATGGTCTGCGTCAAACCGGATCTCGCGGAAGCCAAACTTCGTCTCATAGCGATCCACGATCTCGCCATCCAGAACCACTTCTGTGACCACCCGGTATAGATTGCAGACCGTGATATCCCAGAGCGCCGGACGCTCCACTGTGCAGGTCTGCACGACCGTTCCCTGTGCATAGGCCGGGAACGTCTGCGCCGCACTCTCCAGTCGCGCCCTTTCCGTTCCGTCCGGCGCCAGCAGCGTGGAGACAACATGGGCCGTCCGATCCACCGCATAACAGTTCTCCAGTTCCGTCTCGATCTGAAGCGCCCAGTTCTCTTCGTCCAGGCGTTTCGTCTTTGCATACACGCCCCACAGGGCCACAGACAGACGATCTGTTTTTACCAGCCAGACATTGCGGGTGATGCCGCCGCCCTCATAATACCACGCCTCATAGTCGTGACAATCGGCGTGTACCGCCACCACATTATAATCCGTTCCAAAACGGGCCACATCCGTGATATCCACGTCAAATCCGATGCCTGCCGTGTGATTCACCTTCAGAAGCATGGAGTTCACATAGACCTCGCATTTGGTGGCCACTGCCTCAAAATGCAGCACGATCCGGCGGTCCCGATCCGCCTCCTCCAATCGGAAATACCGACGGTACCAGGCAGAGCCCCGGTCTCTCGGGAAGTCGTAGTGCTCTCCGCCGAAAGGCTCGTCATCCGTCACACCGTTTTCCGCCACGAAATCATGGGGCAGATGGACCCTGCGCCAATCCCGGTCAAAGAAGTCCCGTCTGGCCGGGCCTCTGGCATTTTCTGCGCGGGATCCCCGGTACTGCTGATCAGAGCTTTCGTACTTGGGCTGAGGATACGTGGGCTCTCCAAAAAAGTAGAGCCAGTTCCTGTTCATCAGTTGTTTTTCTCTCATGTGAACAATTCTCCCTTTTCTTTCTCTTCTATCTCATTCCTACCCTTCCGGCAGGAGGAAAAAACACAGGATCAAACCGGTATCAGAGGTTCCGGCGCCGCGTGGGAGTATCGATATTCTCTTAATTGGCTGCATTATATACCAGATGTTTCCAGTTGACAAGTCCTTATCGTCAATTCTTCTTCCGTTTCTGAGGATCGTTCTGCCGCGCCTCTCTCCCGGTGCTTTTTCACATATCCTGCCCCGCCTCCGCATACACATATCCCACGAGTGTATGGGGAGTTGGTCAGTATGCAAAGAAACATGGAAGAGCGGGCGCAGGAACTGGGAAACTATATCGTGGAGCACCGCGCCACCGTCCGCGCCGCCGCCGCGCGCTATCGGATCTCGAAATCCACGGTACATAAGGACATCACCGAACGCCTGCGGGGGATTAATCGGGGGCTTTATTTACAGGTGCAGGAGGTGCTGCAGGAAAACAAAAACGAGCGGCACATCCGCGGCGGAATGGCCACAAAGCAAAAGTATGAAAGTATGCGCCGGAAATGATGGGAAATATAGGAGTATTCACGGTTTTCCCGGGACTCTATTGACTAATTTGTCATTTATGTTATACTAGACACTGTTGATTTTTCAGGATAACACTACAAAGGAGATTTCCTACATGGCACACAAGCTTTTTACCTCTGAATCCGTAACGGAAGGGCATCCCGATAAGGTCTGCGACCAGATTTCCGATGCCATTCTCGACTCCATTATCAGCCGTGATCCCACTGCCCGTGTTGCTTGTGAGACCACTGCCACCACCGGCATGATCTTTGTCATGGGCGAGATCACCACCAGCTGCTATACCGATATTCCCGCCATCGTCCGCAAGACCGTGGAACGCATTGGCTACAATACCCCCGAATACGGCTTTGACGCCAAGTCCTGCGCTGTCCTGACCTCCATTGATGAGCAGTCCCCGGACATCGCCATGGGCGTGGACGCTTCCGACGAATTCAAGAAGGACGGCACGGACGCCTCCGACCTGATCGGCGCCGGCGACCAGGGCATGATGTTTGGTTATGCCTGCTCCGAGACCCCGGAACTGATGCCCGCTCCCCTGACCTATGCCCAGCGCCTCACCCGCCGCCTGGCCGAGATGCGCAAGAATGGCGAGCTCGGCTGGCTGCGTCCCGACGGCAAGGCCCAGGTGACCGTGGAGTACGACGAAAATGACAAGCCCGTCCGCATCCACACTGTGGTGCTTTCTACCCAGCACGATGACACCGTCTCCATTGAGACCCTGCGCGAGGAAATCCGCGAAAAGCTCATTATCCCCACCCTGCCTGCAGAGCTTCTGGATGACGAGACCATTTATCATATCAATCCCACCGGCCGTTTCGTCTTTGGCGGTCCTGCTGCTGACTCCGGCCTCACCGGCCGCAAGATCATCGTGGACACCTACGGCGGCTTCTCCCACCACGGCGGCGGCGCCTTCTCCGGTAAGGACCCCACCAAGGTGGACCGCAGCGCCTCCTACATGGCCCGCTATGCCGCCAAGAACGTGGTGGCTTCCGGCCTGGCAGAACGCTGTGAGATCGGCGTAGCCTACGCCATCGGCGTTGCCCGTCCCGTGTCCATCTATGTGGATACCTTCGGCACCGGCAAGATCGACGACGAAAAGCTGGCCGCACTGGTGGAGCAGGTCTTTGACTTCCGCCCCGCTGAGATCATCAAGACCCTGGATCTGCGTCGTCCCCAGTACGAACAGGTGGCCGCCTATGGTCACTTCGGCAGAGACGATCTGGATGTGGGCTGGGAGCGCACCGACAAGGTGGAAGCCCTGCGCAAGCTGGCTGCTCTCTAAAAATGTAAAATGCCCGTCACTTTGTGTGACGGGCATTTTTTTGCGGAAAAACCCGCCGTTTGGAGCGTTCCAAACGGCGGGTTTTTTTAGTCGTTATAAAGGGCATCGGTTTCAAACACGGCTTCGCAGGTGACGTTCATGCCGAGACTGCGGAGGATGTTGGTGCCGGGGGCGGTGACCATGTAGGAGGTGTGTGCCTCACAGCCCTTCAGCTGCGGAAGTTTCGACAGCGCCAGTTCCGCCATGGGATTGGTAGCCGCGCAGATGGACAGTGCCACCAGCATTTCCTCCAGATTCAGCTTGGGGCTGCGGCGGCCCAGGGTCTCGCGCTTCATCTTGACGATGGGCTCCAGAATCACCGGGGACATGAGATGCACCTCATCCGCAATGCCCGCCAGGGTCTTGATGGCATTGATGACACAGCTGGCCGCGGCATTCATCAGGCTCTGGGAACGGCCGGTGACGATTCTGCCGTCCGGCAGTTCGATGGCCATGGCCTTGCTGCCGCTCTGCTCTGCTTTCCGCTTGGCGGCCACGGCAACGGGACGCGCGGACTCGGGATCCACGTCAAGCTGGGACAGGAGCTTTTCGATGCGGTATGCCGTGTCGGTCTCTTCGCGGCCCATACGGCACTCGCACCAGGTCTTATAATACCGCCGCACGATCTCCTGCGTAGCGGCCTCCCGCACCACCTCGTCATCCACGATACAGCTGGCAATGGTATTGACGCCCATATCCGTGGGAGACTGATAGATGGTCTTGTTCGTGATGCGGGTGAGGATGGTGTTCACAATGGGGAAACCCTCGATATCCCGGTTATAGTTCACGGCGGTGACGCCGTATGCATCCAGGTGGAGGGGGTCGATCATATTCACGTCCTTGAGGTCGGCAGTGGCCGCCTCATAGGCCAGATTCACAGGATGACGCAGCGGGAGATTCCACACGGGGAAGGTCTCGAACTTGGCATAACCGGCCTGGACGCCCCGGCGATTCTCATGATAAAGCTGAGAAAGGCAGGTGGCCAGCTTGCCGGAATTGGGGCCGGGAGCAGTCACCACCACCAGAGGGCGGGTGGTCTCTACAAACTCATTGGCGCCATAGCCGTTTTCGCTGACGATCAGATTCACGTCCGTGGGATAGCCCTTGATGGGATAATGCTTATAGGTCTTAACGCCCCGCTGTTCCAGCATATTGCGGAAGGTGATGGCGCCGGGCTGGTCAGCGTACTGGGTGATAACCACGGAGTTGACCAGAAGGCCCATGCCGCGCATGGCGTCGATGGTGCGCAAAAGATCCTGATCGTAGGTGATGCCGAAGTCGGCGCGGATCTTATTCTTTTCGATGGAGTTTGCATTGATGCAGAAGACGATTTCTGCCTTGTCTGCAAAGTTTTTCAGCAGCTTCACCTTGGCATTCACGTCAAATCCCGGCAGAACACGGGCAGCGTGATAGTCATCAAACAGCTTGCCGCCGAACTCCAGATAGAGCTTGTTGTCAAACTGCTCCATGCGCTTCAGAATATGCTCTGTCTGCTTTTCGATATAAAGATCACGGTCAAATCCAATACGCATACGAAGCCATCCTTTACAGAAAATCAAAAGGTCAATACTCAAAAACAAAGAATATTATAGCATTCCCTGTACCCAAATGCAAGCGCCCCGGAAATTTATCCCTTTTGCCCAAAGCGGCACCGCGAATTCTGTTCTTTTTTCTGAAATCCAGCAGATTCCTCTCCCATGAAAAAGAATTGCAATCGCCGCCGCCCTGCCTTATAATAGGAGAAACGGGAGGTGGAAAAATGAGTACCAGAGGAAAGCTGTATCTGGCCCTTTTGGCCTGTCTTTTATGCTTTGTATTGCTCTTCACGACCCGGCCTTCCTATCGGCCCTTCTCAGAGCTTTCCGCGGCGCAGCTCTCCGCCATTGAACTGGATACCGGCACCGGCGTCATCGGCCGGGTGGAGGATCCGGAGATGCTTGAGGCTTTTGCCGAACAGCTTTCCGCCCTGACGATCTCCCGCCACTCTGACCCGTCGGGCCGGGAGCTTTCCACACTGTGGGTCATGCGGGAGGACGGCAATGAGTTCGAGGTGATCCTCTTCCCCGCTCATGTGATCATCGACGGCACGGCCTGTGCGGCAGATCCCGCAGTGATTCAGGCCCTCGCCGATCTGGCGCTGCAGGGATCCTGACCTGCACTGCACCAAAAGATACACTCCTGCATAGACTGGTGCGTGACCGATTCGTGTCACAAACCCCTATGCAGGAGATTTTTTATGGGTAACTATCGGGTGGCGGTGTACGCCATCTCCAAAAACGAAGCCGCGTTCGCCCGGCGCTGGGCAGAGTCCATGGCGGAGGCGGACCGCTTATATGTACTGGATACCGGTTCTGAGGATGACACCGTGGCGCTTTTGGAGGAAGCGGGCGTCACGGTCTGGCAGGAGCGCATTTCACCCTGGCGCTTTGACAGCGCCCGGAATGCCGTGCTTTCCCGGCTGCCGGAGGACTGTGAGATCTGTGTCTGCACGGATCTGGACGAAGTATTCACCCCCGGCTGGCGGGACGCCGTGGAGCGTGCCTGGGAACAGGGATCCACCAGACTGCGCTATCGCTACGTCTGGAACTATCTCCCGGGCGGTCAGGAGGGCACAGTATTCTGGATCGACAAGATCCACGCCCGCCACGGATACTGCTGGCAGAACGCCGTGCACGAGATCCTCGTCCGCACGGACAGCGCCCCGGAACGATATCGAACCGTCACCGGCATGACCCTGCAGCATCATGCAGACCCGACGAAATCCCGGGGCAGCTATCTGCCGCTTCTGGAGCTTTCCGTGGCGGAGGATCCAGAAAACGACCGCAACATGCACTATCTGGGCCGGGAGTATCTCTTTTATCAGCGTTATGAGGACTGCATCCGGACGCTTCTGCGGCATCTTGCTCTGCCCCGGGCCACCTGGGACGCGGAACGCAGCGCCTCCATGCGCTACATTGCCCGGGCATATGAGGCGCTGGGCAATCGCGGAGAGGCCATTCGCTGGCTGCTCCGGGCGGCGGCGGAGGCGCCCCTGCTACGGGAGGCATATGTGGAGCTGGCGTTCCTCTATTTCCGGGAGGAAAACTGGGCCGGCGTGCTCTTCGCCTGCCAGTCGGCTCTCCGCATCCGGGAGCGGCCCGCCATTTATATCAACGAACCCATGGCCTGGGGCGCGCTGCCCTACGATCTCGCCTCCCTGGCCTGGTATCATCTGGGCAATCCCGCCGAGGCGCTTGCCGCCGCGGAGACGGCGCTGCGGCTGTCGCCGGCGGATACCCGCATCGCACAGAATCTGCAGTTCTTTCAGCATCTCATGCCAAATGAAGAACGCTCCGGGTAAACCATGGTTTACCCGGAGCGTTTCCTTACTGTACAAACTGTGCAACAGAGAAATAAATGCGTCTGAGGAAACTCATCTGCTTCAGGGATTCGCGCCTCAGTTCGCGGGTGTAGCGGTACATGCCCAGCACCTCCATGCGCGTGGCGTTCACGCCCGCATAGCGTACCCGCATGAAGAGCATGGCCGCCTCCTGCAGCTTCATACTGGAAAAGTCAAAGCCGATGCCCGCCCGCTCCACATATTCCATCAGGGTCTCATGATCCTTCAGATGGATGCCCGTACTGGAAATACAGCGCAGGATCTCCCGCATCAGGAGATGGATCTTTTCGTTATCCGACGCCCGGTTATAGCGTCTTGCCTTGGCCCGGCGGGACAGAATCAAGGACAAGATCCCCACCAGGAGGATCACGCCGCCGGCGATAGAGACCGCCCAGGTCCAGAAACGGCGCAGTTCTTCCCGGCGCTGTGCCTCCAGAAGGGCCAGCTCCAGCGCACTGGGGCCGTCCTGTTCCGGAATCTCCACGGGGGTCTGCTCCGGGATCATGGGCATCATAGGCATATCCGGCTGCGTGGAGCCACCGCTGGAAAGCGGGGTACGCTCCCATTCGTGACTGCTGCCAAAGCTATAACCGGGGGTAGGCTCAATGGGGATCCAGCCATAGCCCTCCAGATACACTTCCGTCCAGGCATGGATGCTGAGGTTCGTCACCTCTGCCTCGTCCCGGGAGTAAAGCTGATCCTTGATATAGACGCCCTCCACATAGCGGGACGGCAGACCCACACAGCGGGCCAGAACGGCCGCCGCCGTGGCGTAATAGGAACAATAGCCCTCATCGGTCTCAAAGAGGAACCAGTCCACAAAGTCCCGATCCTCCGGGAATGCCTCCGGCGTCAGGGTATACGTATACCGATCCTCAAAATACTGCTCGATGGCCAGGATCTTATCGTATGTAGTCCCGGCGTCTGCAGTGATCTCCCGGGCCAGGTCATAGACACGCTCCGGCAGATCCTCCGGCAGTCCGGTATAGACCTCCCGGATCAGGCGGGCGCGCTCTGCCAGTACATCGGGGAACTGATCGTTATATAGGGACTCGTCCGGATTATGCACCGCCACATAGAGCGTGCGGTACGGACTGGTCTTGGCGATCTGGAGTTCGGAAACCACGGTCTCATCGTCCGCATAGCGGAAGCCATGGAGATCGCGGAAAAAGTCCTGCAGCTTCGGATTGCCCCAGTTGGTCTCGAAATAGGACATATTGTACTCCGTGCCGATCTTCTGGATCCGGTCAAAGCGGACATTGGAGCCATAGAAGTCATAGGCGTACTGCTTTCCCGTATCGATCTGACTGAGGGGCGCGGAAAACATCAGGCTTTTTGTCACCACATCGTCATAATAAACGGACAGCGTCGTGCGCTTATAGAGATCCTCGCCGGGCTCTTCCTGGAGCTTCGAGCGGTGCATGGCGTACATGATCTCGTAAAGCTCCATCATGACTTCCTCTTCGCCGAAATAAAGCTCGGAACGATCCACCCAGCCGGAGCCGGTGTAATCGCTGTTGACGCTGCCGCGGAGATAGACGGGCGAAAGCGTCTTGCCGTTGGTGGAGACCGTCATAAGACTTGACTCCTCTGTGACTTCGATACCGCCATCCTCCTCAGAGAAGGTCATGCCGTTAAACTCCACGGAGAATTTCTCCGGAATGATGCCGAACCAGACCTTCAGAGTCACTTCCGCGGATTCCATGGTAACGGACATCCGGCTGAAGAGATCCCGGATGGGCTGCCAGCGGATGGGCGTATCCCGGGCGGGCAGCACCACCGCGATAAACAGCAGCAGCACGCTGACGGGATAGAGGAAGAGTCCCGCACTGCGTTTGGAACTCACGCGCTTGCGGTCAAACTGCAGGTTCACCAGCTCGATGAGCCAGGAAATGATCACCACGCCCACACAGAAGAGCGGCAGTTTCTGCAGCTCGATCCCATAAAAGGGCATAGCGACCAGTCCGGCCAGGGACAGCACCGCCAAAATGCCGCGGGAGATCATGTGACCGCTCAAAGGATAGAATACAAGGGTACAGACGGCCAGCGCCGCCAGCGCAAAGAACAGAGTATAGACAGGTTCCACCGGCGGCAGCATGCTGCCGATCAGGCTGTCCGGCACGGATGCAAGCGTGTTGGTATAGTCCAGGAACCAGCGAACCGCCTCCTGTACCCAGAGCACGCCCTGGCGGATCAGTTCCCGGACCGGAACACCCAGGATCATCAGCACGATCCATCCGGCCACAATGAGACCCAGAAGACTCCCCCAAAAGACCCATTTGCCTTTCAGGCGATCCACAAACATCGCCAGCACGTCAAAGGCCAGCGCACCCACCAGTAAAAACCAGGGACTGATCTGCAGGGTAAAATATGCATTCAGTGCATAGGTCACGGCGAAGGTCATAATGAGTGCCGTGATGTTGCGGAGGATCCATGCCTGACGGGATTCCGATCGTTTCATCTTCTCACCCTCCCATCAAAGTTTCGCCTGGAACGCGTCCTGGAAGGACTCGCCCTGACGGATCTCCACCACGCGAATCGATGCTTCCCGCATAAATTCCCGCACCCGCTGCTGTTCCGCGTCGCGCTCGCCGTGCATGACGATCACCGTCACCTGATTGCCCAAAGACGTGGCGCGAACCGCAGCAGTATAGAGTGCGCCGGTGAGTTCGTGGGTGATGATCACATAGCGATAGGCGCCCACTTCTCTGGCAAGCACCTGTTCCAGCAGTTCGCCTGCGTTCTGTTTCGCCTTGAATTCCAGCGTGCCGCAGCGCTGGTAATACGTTTCAAAGCCCTCATGGGTGCGGGCGGAGGCCTTTTCCAGCACTTCCGACTGGTAATAGAGATCACAGGCCGTGCGATGAGTAAGACAGTACTCCGCAATGGCCAGACTGCTCTCCACGATATCATCTTCCAGTTCTGCCCGTTCCCGCATATCCCGCAGGCCCGTGGGCTTCAGATCCACGCACACCATAATGCCCAGCTTCAGATCCTCGGTGTACTGACGGGTCAGAAGCTCGCCCCGGCGGGCAGAGGCCTTCCAATGGATCAGACGGCGGGAATCGCCCGGCACATAGCGGCGCATCTCCACATCCAGTTCATCCTGCGCCCCGCCCGGACGGAACAGCACATTCTTGGAGTCCTCGTCCTCCGGCAGAATGTTCAGGCTGTCAAGCTGCACCTTGCGGGGCAGCACCGTCACAGTGTTGCGGGAACGGATGGGATAGGTCAGATGAAAGAGATTGAATAAATCCGTCACCTCAATAGAACGGGCGCCGGCATAGTAAACGCCGCGGTAATTACAGCGCAGCGGTGCCTCGATGGAGGCGCTCTCCCCCGGCAGGAGACAGTAGTTCATGTCCCGCCGGGTGCCCTCCACCGTGGTCATATCCATAAAAAAGTAAATTTTTAAGTTCTGATAGGATAAAAAATCCTCGTTCGCCACGCGCAGGGTATAGCCCGTGGTCTGGCCCTTGACCACCACCACATTGTCAATAAACTGATACACCTTCACGCGGACAAAGACATAAAAGGTATAAAGGAACGAAATCACAGGGATCGACAGCGTCAGATAGAAAAGCGCATACGGGATATTGCCGCCGTAAAAGCTGGCAAACACGCCGGTGGCAAGGATCGCCGCTGCCAATATGAGACGATTGCGCAGCATGGGCTCACCCCCTTATCAAAGAACCGGCACCTTAATCTGCGTCAGGATCTCGTCCAGAATGGTCTTGGGGGTCTGGTTGCCCAGTCTGGCCTCCGGCGTCAGGACAAATCGATGATAGAGCACCGGGCCCAGCACCGTTTTGACATCGTCCGGGATCACAAAATCACGGCCATGGAGCGCAGCGGTGGCCTGGGCGGCATGGGCAAGAGCGATGGAAGCGCGGGGACTGGCGCCCAGGGAGAGTGCGCGGCTCTTACGGGTGGCAGCCACGATTTCTACGATGTACACCATGATATCCGGATGGATCCCGATTTCGCGCACCGCCTTCTGCATCTCCGTGATCTCCTCACCGGATACTACGGCGCTCAGCTGCTGCAGCGGTTCACCATTCACATAGCGGGCCAGCATGGCACGCTCGTCCTCCAGATTGGGATAGCCAATGGACAGCTTCATCATAAAGCGGTCAAGCTGTGCCTCCGGGAGATTGTAGGTACCCAGATAATCCACCGGGTTCTGGGTGGCGATCACCATAAAGGGCTTCGGCAGTTCATACGTCACACCGTCCACCGTCACCTGTCCCTCTTCCATGGCTTCCAGAAGGCTGGCCTGGGTCTTGGGAGACGTGCGGTTGATCTCGTCCGCCAGAATCACATTGTTCATCACAGCGCCCTTGACGTACTCAAAGGTGCCATTCTGCATATTATAGACGGAAACACCGGTCACATCGCTGGGCAGCGTGTCCGGGGTGAACTGGATCCGGGTGAAGCCGCTGCCGATAGTCTTGGCCAGGGCATTGGCCAGACTGGTTTTTCCGACGCCGGGAACATCCTCTATCAGCACATGGCCGCCGGCCAGAAGCGCCGTGAGTACCAGCTCCACCGTCTGCCGCTTGCCGATCAGCACCTTTTCCATATTATCAGCCATTTTCATCATCTGGGTCTTCAAATCCATTGTAACAGCCTCACTTTCAGATGGTATGGTTATATTATACGGGATACGCGATACAATGTCAAACCGTATTAGAAATGTTTCACAAATATAGAGCCGCAGCATAGAATAGAGAGGGCACCGCGGAGAGGACGAATGCGGCGCCTTGAAGGAGCAATGCTATGAGAAATTGTCATAGAAACGAACCCAGAACCAGGATCATTGACTGTACGCCGGGGCCTTTCCCGCCTTACGGACCCATCATTGTGGGAGGTGGCGCCACCGGCCCTACCGGCCCCACGGGAGCCACCGGACCTCAGGGCCCCATTGGCCCGCAGGGACCGATCGGCGCGCCGGGTCTTCCCGGCCCTGCCGGTGCAGACGGTGCCATCGGGCCTGCTGGCCCTGCCGGTGAAATCGGCCCCACTGGGCCTGCCGGTGAAATCGGGCCCACCGGTCCTGCTGGTCCTGCCGGTGCAGACGGTGCCATCGGACCCACGGGTCCTACCGGCCCTGCCGGTGAGATCGGGCCTACCGGACCGACCGGGCCGCAGGGACTGATCGGGAATGACGGTCCGGTTGGCCCTACCGGGCCTACCGGGCCTGCGGGAACTGTCACACCGGCGGCAGGCGTTGCTGACGCCACCAGCGTGGAGGATGTAGTCACCCAGTTCAACGCCCTGCTGGCCAGCCTGCGGGCGGCCGGTCTTTTGGAGGCATAACGAAAAAAGAGGAAAGCAATATGCTTTCCTCTTTTACTTTACGAAGGTACAGGGTTCCTCACAAGACGAAAGATAGTTCTCCACACCCCCGGTCATGCATACCGAGCCATCCGATAGAACGAAGATCGCCTCAAAATCGCGGGAGGTTCTCCAATACTCCATAGCGGCATCATATCCCATCACGAAGAGCGATGTAGACAGAATATCACCGTATAGGGCGGATTCCGAGAGAATGGTCACGGATAATAAGTCCGATTCACAGGGATAGCCGGTAGAGGGATCCATGATGTGATGATACTGCTTCCCATCAATCTCCAAATACCGCTCATAACCACCGGAGGTTACAACAGCCATATTCGACACCGCAAGCGTGCAGAGATACGCAGAGGGAACTGTCGGATGCTGCACCGCAACGATCCAGTCCGATCCATCCGGCTTTGAACCCAGTGCCATCACTGTGCCGCCCAGATTGCACAGCGCCGAGTGAACACCCCTGGATAAAAGCAGGTCTCGCACCTGATCTGCGGCATATCCCTTGGCCACGGCACCCAGATCGATCCCGACCTCTGCGGGAGCGACGACATAATGATCCTCCAAAAGCGCCACCTGAGAAGCATCCACAGAATCCAGGGCATCCTTCAGAGCATCCGGATCAGGCAGAGTGGGCGCATCGGAATAAAAACCCCACAGATCCATAACGGGCTGGATGGTAGGATCAAAGGCTCCGGAGAACTGCTCCGCCGCCGCAAGGGCGGAAGAGAGCAGATCATAGGTGTCGTCGGACACTTTGACCGCTTTTCCGTCTGAGCGATTGATCTTTCCAATTTCACTGTCTGGGCGCGTGATAGACCATCTGGCATCCATATCATAGAGCATCGTGGATGCCTCCTGTATGGCCGCCTCTGCTTCTTTTCCGTAGGCGCGGAGGCTCATTACAGTATCCATGGCAAAGATAGTCTGCTCTGACGCGGGTGCGCAGGAAGAAAGACCGATGAGCAGCAGAAGAAGGGAAAATAGTGGAATCACACGTTTCATAAAAACTCCAAAGAATGAAAAAAAACGGGAGCAGCATTTTGGCTGCTCCCGTTTACTACGAGAGATTACTCCTTCAGGGAGCCCAGCATGACGCCCTTAACGAAGTACTTCTGGAAGAACGGATATGCAACGAGCATAGGCAGGGTGGAGATGAAGATAACCGTATATTTCAACTGGTTATTCGACAGCTGCTCCTTAGCCATTTCTTCAAGAGCTTCGGCAGAGAGGTTCATGACGGATTCGAGGGAGGCGTTCTGCAGGATCAGCAGGCGGCGGAGGTACAGCTGCAGGGGCTGCCAGTAGGTATCCGGCAGATAAATCAGAGCCTGGAACCAGCTGTTCCACTGACCGATGATGGTGTACAGAGCGATAACTGCGAGAATAGCCTTGGAGTTCGGCATGAAGAGGTTGAAGAACACACGATAGTGGTTCGCACCGTCGATCATGGCAGCTTCACGCAGGGACTCACCGATCGTACGGAAGAACGAACGGAAGAGGATGATGTACCAGATGGAAACGGAACCGGGGAGAATAACAGCCCAGGGGGTGTTATAGAGGCCCAGCTTCTGGATCATCAGGAAGCTCGGGATGATACCGCCGTTGAAATACATCGGGATCAGGAGGAAGAAAGTGAGATACTTTCTGCCGCGCAGAGCTCTAGAAGTCAGCGGGTATGCACACATGGAGCAGGTGATCAGCATGAAGACGCAGCAGGCGCCTGCATAGAAGATGGAGTTACGATAGGACAGCCACAGGTTACGGTCGGTGACGATGTTCTTATAACCGTCAAGGAAGAAGCCCTTCGGCCACCAGAAGACACGCATGGATGCAGCAGCGTTCGGATTACTCAGAGAGAGGATCAGGACGTAGTACATCGGGTACAGAGTGATGAATGCAAAGAAAACAGCCAGTGCATAGAACAGAACGTCAAATGCAATATTGCCTTCTCTGATCTTATTCGGATTCTTAGCCATTGTAGTAGTCCCCCTTTCTTACCAAAGTCCGAAGCCGGTGAGCCAGTTACTGACCTTATTGGCGATGAACGTCAGAGTAAAGCCAATAGCGGACATGAACAGACCAACAGCGGTGGTGTAGCTGTACTTACCGTTGGTGATACCTTCACGGTAGGTATAGGAACCGATAACGTCAGCGGTCTCATAAGTTGCCGGGTTGTAGATCAGGATGATCAGGTCGGAGTTGGCGTTCAGGATGCCGCCCAGAGCCAGGATGAACTGAATGGCGATGATGCTCTTCAGACCGGGCAGGGTGATGTGCCAGCACTGATGCCAACGGTTACCACCGTCGATACGAGCGGACTCATAAAGAGACGGGTCGATAGCGGAGATGGTGGAGAAGTAAAGCACGCTGTTGAAGCCGAAGCTCTTCCAGACGTTGATGATCGTGTAAATCATCGGGAACTTGTCGGGGATGTCCAGCCAGGACTTTGCCTGAATGCCGAAGACCTCGAGAATGATGTTGACCAGACCGGTGGGCTGGCAGAAGGAGATTGCCATACCGGCGACAACAACGTTAGAAATGAAGTACGGCAGATAGCTGGCAGTCTGAACAAACTTCTTGAACTTCAGGTTACGGATCTCGTTCAGGATCAGAGCGAAGATGATCGGGAGCCAGAAACCAAACATCAGGTTCAAGAGACTCAGGGTGATGGAGTTACCAACGACTCGGGTGAAGTACTCGGACTTAGCAAAGTCGATGAAGTGCTTCAGGCCGACCCATACGGTTCTCTCAGAGAAGAAATCGCTGCCGGGGAAGTAATTCTGGAACGCGATGATAATACCATACATCGGAGCATAGTTGAACAGGATGATCAACGCTGCTGCCGGGATGATGAAGGACCACAGTTCGAGGTTTTCACGAACGACTCTGGTTCTTCTGCTGTAGATCTTTATCTCTTTCGATCCACTTGTTACCGGCCCCGCAGCCGGTACCGCTTGTTTTTTCATGCGATAGCCTCCTTAAAGTCAAATTTGCGGGACACTCCCTGCGCTTGGACAAACGTGCCGTGGTTTTTATGCAAAAACCACAAGCGTTCACCACCATCGGCCTTGTATGTAAAATAGAACAAAAGTTGTGTAAAAACGCCTTTTTTGTCGCTTTTACACCAAAACCGTGACAATGAAATTCGCAAAAGCAATAGCCATTGAGCAAAACCACCAACATTTTGCAGTTCTTTCTATTACTTTTGTCAAAATAGTACCATATCCACAAAGAAAAGTCAATAGCGTTTTTGACGTTTGGTAATAATTTTTCTTTACCTCGTTCAAAAACTGTCCATTTTCCTTATGTTTGGGCTATTTTTGGCGTGTTTCGGTGTGTACAAACTTTGATTGTAACTGATTTGTCATAAAATTTGAACAAATCCGGGAATGCCGTCACCCCCCGATCTTACGGAATATGCGGAAATCGTACGGTTTCAAAGCCACTTCTCCGCTGTATTCCTCTCCGCTGACCACATCCCGGTACTGTCCTGACAGGATCATCGTGCCGGGTTTATGCTCCACTTCCACGGCAATAACGCCCTGTTCTGCGCCGCTGCGCTCTAACGCCAATACATTGGCGCTGGAGCGCGTCGAAAGGGCAATCCCCGCCCGGCAGAAGGCAAAACGCACCAGTTCCTGCAGGGCTTCGCGGGAGGGCCGGGTGCCCACCACGATCACGCCGCCCTTTCCCACCGGACACCACACCGCCGCGGCGCCGCCCGAGAAGGGAGACGGTTCCTCCTCAGAAAGACTTTCATACCGTGCCAGCACTTCCTGTCCCTCTCCGGGGACGAACACATCCGTCCAGATACCGGTTTCGGCCTTCGTGCCGTTCCAGTCCACCCATGCAGGAATGGAGTGGGCCGTCATCCCGTAGGCGCGGTATACACCCGTCAGCTTTTCGATGAGTCCGAAGGGAGAATCCATATATTTGGCTCCGTCGGCATTGCGGATATCCGTCATGGGGCCTGCGATCCAGATGCCGCCCGCCCGGATCCAGTCTGCCAGGCGGCTCATGAAATCGCCTTCCTCCAGAGTCAGAAGATAGGGCGAGTAAAGCACTTTCACGTCATCAAGCGGCATACAGGGCTCCTGCACCTGGGGCAGCATTCCGCCGCCCATGAGGTCATGCCAGCTGTTGATCAGTTCCTGTCGATAGTCAAACTGCTGCACAATGGGCTGGGCCGGAGACATGACGCCCACCTTGCAGGAGGCGCTCATGGCAAACCCGTGATAATCGGGGCGTGTTTCCGTCAGGAAGCGCTCTGCCGCCGTCAGGATCTTTGCCACGTCCACGCATTCGTTGAAATTATAGACCGGTCTGCCCTGGCTGGTGATCACGCTGCCGTGCATCAGCTCATGCCCGCCCGGGTGGGCGCGCCACAGCCAGTAGTTATTCATGGCAGCGCCGAAGGCAAAGGGCATGAGAGAATTCACCCGGTTGAAGCCAAGGGGATATTCCCCTCCGTTTGCGGCGGCGGCGCCGTTTGCTCCGGTACAGGTCTCCGTCACCCAGAAGGGCGTCTCCGGCTTCAGGCCCTGCATATAGCTGAACCAAAAACTAACGTCCCGGAGGTTGGCGCGGGTATTATAGTGATTGAACTGGACCAGATCCAGCGGGCCCACCGTTTTGGGATAGCTCTGCGCGTAAATCGGCATCATATCCGTGCCGATGGGCGCCTTTGCGCCGTTTTTCCGCAGGGTCTCTGCCTGTTCGTGAAGGAATTCCGCATGGCTGTCCGACTGGAATCCGATGTATTCGGCAATCAGGGAGGGATGAGACCAGGTTTTCTCATGCGGATGAGGCACATCCTCAAAGCTCTCGTATTCCTGACTCCAGAGCTTTAAGTACCAGCGGTCATTGAGGTTCTCCACGGTGCCGTATTTTCTGGCCAGATGTTCATGAAAAAGCGCCATGCACGTCGGGCAGGAACAGCCCCGGCCCTGGGGCGAGATTTCGTTATCCAGCTGCCATCCAATGATGGCGGGATCCTCCGCAAATTCCCTTGCCAGTTTTTCATTGATCCTGCGGACATAGTTCCGGTAGATTCTTGCATTGGAACAGCAATGACGGCGGGCGCCGTGCTGTTTCCGATTGCCGTCATCGTTCATCATGAGGATTTCCGGGTATTTTTTTGTCAGCCAGTCCGGAGGCGTCACGGAGGGCGTGCACATGATCACGGAAATACCGTTTGCATACAACCGATCCACAATCCGATGCAGCCACTCAAAATCAAATACACCGTCATGGGGCTCCATACAGCTCCATGAAAATTCCGCGATGCGCATGACATTGAATCCGCCCTGCTTCATCACGGCAATATCTTCTTCCAGCGTCGGCAGGTCTTTTCCGTATACTTCCGGATAAAACGCCGCGCCCATATAAAGTTTTTCCACGATATCACACCTCCATTGGTTCCGGATTTGACGAAAAAAGCCAAACATGCCGGAAGTCGTCTTTCGTACGTCATAGGCTTGTTTGGCTTTGTATTGTTATTTTACCAGATTCAGACCCCTGTGACAAGGGCGTTTTTGGCAGATTTTAGATTCTGCGGCCCAAAACTTCGCTCCAGCGGGCGCGGAAGGCCTCATACTCCCCTGCCTCAATGGCTTCGCGGATGTGGCGGGTGAGATGATTGTAGAAATAGAGATTGTGCAGTGTGGCCAGACGTCCGGCCAGAGACTCACCACTGCGGAAGAGATGGCGGATATAGGCGCGGGAATACTCCTGACAGGCGGGACAGCCGCAGCCCGGCTCGATGGGATCATTGTCCCGGGCATACTTCTCATTGTTCATATTGCGGATGCCCTCCCAGGTATAGACATGACCGTGGCGGGCATTGCGGGCGGGCATGACGCAGTCGAAGAAGTCCACGCCGCGATAGACGCCCTCAATGAGGTTGCTGGGCGTACCGACGCCCATGAGATAGCGGGGCTTGTCCTTGGGGGCCACGGGGTTCACGGCCTCCAGAATCCGATACATATCCTCTGTCGACTCCCCCACCGCCAAACCGCCGATGGCATAGCCCGGCAGATCCAGCTCGGCAATGCGCTTCATGTGCTCCACGCGGATATCCGCGTACACGCCGCCCTGGTTGATGCCAAAGAGCATCTGGCCGGGGTTCGGGCAGGTGGGATCCTCCCGGTGCAGACGGTCCAGCTCTGCCTTACAGCGCTCCAGCCAACGGGTGGTGCGGGCCACGCTCTTCACCACATAGTCCCGGGGCGAGGGATTGGCAATGCACTCGTCAAAGGCCATAGCGATATCAGAGCCCAGATATGCCTGGATCTGCATGCTCTTTTCCGGGGTCATATGGATGAGATGGCCGTCGGTGTGGGCATGGAATTTCACGCCTTCCTCGGTGATCTTCCGAAGACCCGCCAGAGAGAACACCTGGAAACCGCCGGAGTCCGTCAGGATGGGATGGGGCCAGTTCATGAAGCCATGGAGTCCGCCCAGATCCCGCACGATCTCCTCGCCGGGACGCACATGCAGATGATAGGTATTGGAAAGCTCTACCTGACAGCCGATGGTCTCGAGATCTCTCGTGGATACGGCGCCCTTAATGGCAGCCAGTGTGCCGACGTTCATGAATACCGGTGTCTGAATGGTGCCGTGGGGCGTAGTGAACACGCCGCGGCGTGCCTCACCGGAAGTTTTTAGTACCTGAAACATCTTTTCATTCCTCAATTCTACTCGTTCACATGGAAAGTGGCGGAACACGGCCGGTGTTCCGCCACGGGATTTTAGCGTCGGGACTCAGTCCATGAAGCCCTCTGCACAGAGAAGCTCTGCAGTCAGCACAGCGCCGCCGGCTGCACCGCGCATGGTGTTGTGGGCCAGACCCACAAACTTCACGTCATACTGCGTATCGGGACGCAGACGGCCCAGAGTCACCGCCATGCCGTTCTCAAGGTCACGGTCCAGCTTGGTCTGGGGACGATTGTCTTCCTCGAAATAGTGCAGGAACTGCTTCGGTGCGGACGGCAGATCCAGTTCCTGGGCGCGGCCGCGGTAATTGCGCCAGCGCTCGATCATCTCCTCGCAGGACATCTTCTTCTGGAAGGTGGCAAACACAGCGGCCATATGACCATCGGTCACAGGCACACGGATGCACTGAGCGGTGATCAGCGGAGCCTTGGCGGGCACGATGACGCCGTTTTCGATCTGACCCCAGATCTTCAGGGGCTCCTGCTCGCTCTTTTCTTCCTCGCCGCCGATATAGGGGATGACATTATCGATCATCTCCGGCCACTCGCGGAAGGTCTTGCCTGCGCCGGAAATAGCCTGATAGGTGCACACCACAGCGCGCTCCAGACCCAGATCACGCAGGGCGTTGAGGGCGGGCACATAGCCCTGGATGGAGCAGTTGGGCTTCACGGCCACAAAGCCGCGGGTGGTGCCCAGGCGCTTGCGCTGATAGGGAATGATCTCGGCATGGGCGGCGTTGACCTCCGGAATGATCATGGGCACATCGGGGGTCCAGCGATGGGCGCTGTTGTTGGACACGACCGGGCACTCGTGCTTGGCATAGAGATCCTCAAGGGCGCGGATTTCGTCCTTCTTCATATCAACAGCGCAGAACACGAAGTCCACCAGATCCACGATCTTGTCGATATCGGCAGAGGCGTCGAACACGGTCATATTGGCATACTGCTCAGGCAGCGGATCAGCCATCTTCCAGCGGCCGTCCACGGCCTCCTGATAAGTTCGACCGGCGCTGCGGGCGCTTGCAGCCAGTGCAGTGACCTCAAACCAGGGATGACGGCTCATGATCATCGCAAAGCGCTGACCAACCATACCCGTACAGCCAATAATGCCGACTTTGAACTTTTTCATGTGAATTTCTCCTTACTATGATGGGCTGCAGGGCGGTTTGCCCTGCGCATTGTTATTTACTGAACTGCGGCCACCAGAGCGCGCATGTCGTACATACCCGGCTCCCGGTCTGCCAAAAACTTCACCGCGTGGAGGGCGCCGGCGGCGAACACCTCACGGGACTGCGCGGAATGGGAGATGGAAATGGTCTCATTGACGCCGGCGTACATAACTTCATGCTCGCCAACGATGGTGCCGCCGCGCATGGCGTGCATACCGATTTCCTTCTGCGGGCGCTTTGCCCGGCGTTCGTGCCGGTCATAGACCAGCTCTGCCTCAAAGGGCAGCTCTTCCTGAATGCTGCGGGCCAGGCTCATGGCCGTGCCGGAGGGCGCATCCAGCTTCTGATTATGATGACGCTCCAGCACCTCGATATCAAAGTCCGCACCCAAAAGCCGGGTGGCGCGGCGCACCAGATCGTCTAAAACCGCAACGCCCAGAGAGAGATTTGCGGTCTTGAATACCGGGATCTTCGAGGAGGCCTCCCGCAGTGCGGCGAGCTGTTCCTCGCTGTGGCCGGTGGCGGCCACCAGAATGGGGATCCGACGCTCCACACAATAGGCAATGTGATGATCAAGCGCCGACGCGGCGGAGAAATCCACCAGTACATCCATCTCGCCCTGGTATTCCATCACATCCGCATACACCGGATAGTCGGCCAGTTTATTCGGCACCAGTTCAAATCCGGCAACTATTTTCATGTCGTCCCGGGCAGCGGCCATCTGGGTGATGACGCGTCCCATGCGGCCGTTACAGCCGGCAAGACCGATCTTTCGCATGGTATTCTCCTTTTTTAGCCGACGATCAATCCATGACGCGCCAGCGTTTTCTTCAGTTTCTCAAGGTTAGCGTCCGTCATTTCGCAAAGCGGCAGACGCCATTCGCCGCCCGGCAGACCCATCAGATTGGCCGCGGTCTTGACCGGGATGGGATTGGTCTCAATAAAGAGGTCGCGCAGGACGTCATAGTATTCTGTCTGCATGGCCGCGGCACCGGCATGGTCACCGGCAAACCACTTTTCGCAGATATCGGCAATGACCCGGGGCAGAATGTTTGCCGCCGTGGAGATCACGCCCGCGCCGCCCATGGCAAGCACCGGCACGATGATATCATCGTTGCCCGCCCAGACGTTCATCTCATCGCCGCAGCGATGGAACACTTCGTTCACCAGCGCAAAGTCGCCGGAGGCCTCCTTGACGCCGTTGATATTGGGGATCTTCGAGAGTTCCTCGTACACTTCCGCAGAAATCGACACCGAAGTGCGGGACGGCACATTATAAAGAATGATCGGCAGATCCACCCGCTCGGCAATGTAAGTGTACTGTCGGAGCAGGCCCTTCTGCGTGGGTTTATTATAGTAGGGCGTCACCATCAGGACGGCATCGGCACCGGCATCCTTCGCATAATTGCTCATATCCACCGCATGCTGGGTATCGTTGGAGCCGGAACCGGCGATCACGGGAATGCGTCCCGCCACACGCCGCACGGCATAGTCAATGCAGGCATGATGCTCCTCATCGGAAAGCGTGGGGGCCTCGCCTGTGGTGGCACACACCACCAGGGCGGAGGTGCCGCCTGCGATCTGCAGATCGATGAGCTTGCCGTATGCTTCAAAATCCACCTGGTTGTCACGATAAGGGGTGATCAGTGCCACTGCAGAACCGGTAAAAATAGGCTTTTTCATCTGAAACCTCCTGAAAAACCGTGCCGCTAAAAAACGCGGCAGTCATACGGATCAGTATATTCCCGGGAATCGGCGGAATTGACCATCTTTAATCGGGGAATCTCCGTTTTCACAGGGAACTTCGGATACACTTCCCTGATGATATGTATTCTATCAAAGCGGCCATGCACTGTCAATCAAAAAAATTGACAAAAGCAGTCGGAATCGGTATAATACTGCTGTAGATTTTCGCCTTTTATTCAGACTGGAGTGCCAATATGCGAAGAAAACTGTCTCTTCTGATGCTCTGTGCCGTTCTCCTGCTGTCCCTGCCCCAGCCCTCGGCCCGGGCCCTTGGGTCGGCGGAGGATCTGATCCGCATCGGTCTATACTACGGCGACGAGGCGCTGCCCTCCGCCAATCTCCAGAACGTCACCGGCGCCGGCGCCGGCTATCAGGTGGGCTGGTTCGACGGAAACGACATCTTCAATAACCTGGGCTTTCTGCCGGAAGTATACCTCACCATGACCCCCGATACCTCCTGCCAGGTTCAGCTGGACCAGCAGTTCTTTTCTTATGACGAGGCCCGGCTTATCGCCGATCAGTATGGTACAGACGCCTTTGTGGCCTATGACGGCGGCTTCCGGGTGCGGATCGGAAACTTCTCTTCCTATTATGATGCCGCGGACTATGCCGCCATGTATGGCGGCTATGCCATCGAGAGCAGTCTCTCCGGCTATACTATCCGGGAGACCAATACCGGCGAATTCCTCTTTGAGTTCGATCTGGGCGGCGCCAGTCTGGCGGTTCGGCCGGTGATCGATCTCTTTGTGGAAAACGAGGGCGCCGAGACCTGGTTCAAGGGCCGGAAATACTATGGATCCTTTGAGTATACCCGCAGCGGCAGTGTGCTGACGGTGGCGAATGTGGTGTCCATGGAGGAATATGTCCGGGGCGTGGTGCCCTATGAAATGAGTCCCTCCTGGCCTCTGGAGGCGCTGAAGACCCAGGCGGTCTGCGCCCGCACCTATGCATACGCAAACCTCCACAAGCATTCCCGCCAGGGATTTGACCTCTGCAACACCACAGAATGTCAGGTGTATTTCGGCACCAATGCCGCCACCGAACTCACCGACCGCGCCGTGGCGGAGACCGCCGGACAGGTCATCACCTACAACGGTGAGCTCATTGACGCGGTGTACTACGCTTCAAACGGCGGCGCATCCGAGAACAGCGAAAACGTCTGGTATAACGCCCTGCCCTATCTCCGGGCCGTGCGGGACGATTTTGAAGCCCTCACCAATACTGCCTACACCGACTGGAGCTATGAACTGACCCTCTCCGACATTACGAACATTCTCCGGGATCGGGGCAACAGCATTTCCGGTAGCATCGTCCATGCCTATGCCACTTATACCGACGCGGGCAACATGTCCTGTCTGACCTTCCTTGACGCCTCCGGCAAGAAATTCGAGTACGAGGGCGAGCGCGCCCGCAGTGTGTTCAACGTGGATGGCTATCGCATCAACGTTCGCAGCCAGCGCTTTATCTTTGAGGACAAGCACCATATGCGAATCCAGTCGAATGCCGAGATTACGAATGTCTCCGCCGGATCCGGTGCCGCCCCCGGCGGCGCGCAGTACGGCACCGCCCTGGTGGCGGCAAGCCGCGTTCTGACCGCGGGAGGTCTCCAGATGGGCGGCATCCGGTATCCCGCCTCCGCCCCCATTCTCACCGCAGACGGCATCGAAAATGCCGAGATCGTCACCACCATCTCCGGTGCATCCGGGTTTTCGGCAAATACCGCCCCCACAGAGCCCGGCAGAATCTCCGCCGCATCTCTTAAGATCCCTGCCTCCTGTTCCGGCACCTTTGTGATCCGGGGCAGCGGCAACGGCCATAACGTGGGCCTCAGCCAGTACGGCGCCAAGGCCATGGCGGAGCAGGGCTATACTTACCAGCAGATCATCCCCTATTACTATACCGGTGTCCTGATCGACACCATGCAATAATTTATCCGGAAAGGAGCGTCCTGCACTGTCCCTGCAGGACGACACGCAATGAAACGTTCTGACTTTTTCTATGATCTTCCCGAAGAACTGATCGCCCAGACGCCGCTTTTACAGCGGGATTCCTCCCGCATGCTGGTGCTGTCCCGGGAGAGCGGCGAAATCGCCCACCGGCATTTCCATGACATCACGGAGTATCTCCGTCCCGGCGACTGCATCGTCCTGAATGAGTCCCGGGTCATTCCCGCCCGTCTCATCGGCGTGTCCGCCAAAACCGGCAGTCCCGTGGAGATCCTGCTGCTGACCCAGCGGGGCGACGAATGGGAGTGCATCACCCGCCCCGGCAAGCGCACCCGGGAGGGCGCCAGAGTAAAGTTCGGCGACGAACTGGAGGCCGAGGTCACCGGCGTCACCGAGACCGGCAACCGCATCGTGCGCTTCCATTATGACGGCATCTTTATGGAAGTGCTGGAGCAACTGGGCAAGATGCCCCTGCCGCCCTATATCACGGAAGAGCTGGACGATGCCTCCCGCTATCAGACCGTATATTCCAAAAATCCCGGTTCCGCCGCCGCCCCCACCGCAGGCTTCCACTTCACGCCGGAGCTTCTCGCAAAGATCGAAGAGATGGGCGTGAAGATCGCCCGCGTCACGCTCCATGTGGGTCTGGGCACCTTCCGTCCCGTAAAGGCCGACGAGATCACCGATCATGTGATGCACGCAGAATACTATGAGGTGCCGCAGGAGGCCGCCGACACCATCAATGCCGCCCGGGCCGCCGGCGGCCGCATCATCAGCGTGGGCACCACCTCCACCCGCACCCTGGAATCCGTTGCGGAGGAAAACGGTCACATCCCCGCCGCCTCCGGCTGGACCAGCATTTTCATCTATCCCGGTTATCGCTTCCGCGCCATCGACGGACTCATCACCAATTTCCATCTGCCGGAAAGCACCCTCATCATGCTGGTCAGTGCGTTCGCCGGCTATGACCACACCATGGCCGCCTATCACGAGGCCGTCCGGGAGCGCTATCGCTTCTTCTCCTTCGGCGACAGTATGCTGATCCTTTGAATTTCCAGAAAAATACAATCAAAAACCGGAGTGTCATGAAACACTCCGGTTTTTCCCGGTTTTTTGGCACTTCCTCCACTTGCTTTCCCGGAGGCGGGGCGGTATAATACAAAACTAAGAGAGAAATGAAGAAAGGAAATCATGCGTTTATGCAGAGCATTATCAACAAGACTTTTGATGAAGAGCGTTCCCTCTATGCCCTGACGGATGCCGAAGTGGTGAATTGCACCTTTGCCGGTCCCGCCGACGGCGAATCTGTTTTGAAGGAGAGCCGCGAAGTAACGGTACGCGACAGCAGCTTCTCCCTGCGCTATCCCCTGTGGCATGCCAAGGGCTATCGTCTCGAGAACTCCACCATGGATGAGCTCACCCGCGCCCCCATCTGGTACGCCGAGCGCGGCGTCATCGATCACAGCCGCATCACCGGCGTCAAGTGCCTCCGGGAATGCCAGGATACCGAGGTCATCGCCTCCGAGATCCATTCCCCGGAATTCGGCTGGAAGTGCGACGGCGTGAAGGTGCGCGATTCCTTCATCGAGTCCGAATACATCTTCCTGGATACAAAGAATCTGGACATTGAAGAGCTCAAGATGAAGGGCAAGTATTCCTTCCAGTACACCGAGAATGTCACCATCCGCAACTCCGTTCTGGATACCAAGGATGCCTTCTGGCACGCCAAGAACGTCACCGTGGAGAACAGTGTCGTGAAGGGCGAGTATCTGGCCTGGTTCTCCGACGGCCTCACCCTTATCAACTGTGACATCAGCGGCACCCAGCCTCTTTGCTATTGCAAGAACTTAAAGCTCATCAACTGCCGCATGGAGGGCACCGACCTCTCCTTCGAGTATTCCGACGTGGACGCCACCGTGGAGGGCCACATCCTCTCCGTAAAGAATCCCCGTTCCGGCCGTATCGTCTGCGACAGCGTGGGCGAGATCGTCCGCGAGGATCCGGTCATGGAATGCACCGGCGAAGTCATCGTAAGAGCGCAGTAAGTACATAAAAAACGATCCCCTGCCGCGCAGAGAAACCTGTGCGGCAGGGGATTTTTTATTCTGCAGAAGACGGAAGCTCCATGACGGGTAATGTGAACGTGAACACTGCGCCGCGGGGATGATTCTCCGACACCGTGATCTCTCCGCCGTGGGCAGAGATGATGGTGCGGCACAGGGAGAGACCCAGACCGATGCCCCGCCGACTGTCGGACTGGAGCGTGTTGGCGGTATAAAAGAGATCGAAGATCTTTTCCCGGTTTTCCGCCGGCACGCCGGGGCCCTCATCCGCCACGAATACCCGCACCCAGTCGCCCTGCCGGTCGGTGGAGACCGTGATGGTGCTGCCCTGGGGCGTATATTTCACAGCGTTTGTCAGGAGATTCATCAAAACCTGCATAATGAGTCTGGCGTCCATGCGGGCCATGAAGCATTCCTCAGAAGGGAGAACCACGATTCGGTGGGTAGTACAGCGGGCCTTCAGATGCCCTGTCGCCTCCTGCACCACATCATCCAGAAGCTCCGGACGCAGGCGCAGCTCCACGCCGCCGTCCCCCATGCGGGTGACGGACAGGAGATTCTCCACCAGGTCAATGAGCCAGAGGGAGTCCTCATAGATATCCGCACTAAGCCGTCTGCGGCGCTCCGGCGGCAGAGCGCTGTCCTCTGCCAGAAGCTGGGCGCTGCCGGAAATGGACGTCAGCGGCGTGCGCAGATCATGAGAGATGGCCCGCAGGAAGTTGGTGCGGACCTGTTCATTCTGCACCTGGATAGCGGCCTCCTGCCGCTTGCGGTTATAAAGCTCGCGCTCCAGCACCAGCGCACATTCCTCCGCAATCGAGCTTGCCATGCTGCGCTCCAGTGCCGTAAGAGAACGCTCCTGAATGGCGATGCAGAGCATCCCGAAGAAATTCTCCGGTGTCCGGATCGGCAGGAAGAGATGCTCCTTGTCCGGTGAGACAGACGACGCATGGGGATCCGCCGCGAACTGTTCCCACAGGCCGCGCATGGCTTCGTCGTCCAAGATCAAGGGATCCGCGCCATCCTGATCCCCCATGTTGTAGAGTTCCCGCCGCAGGGTACCATCCCCCGCATCCGAAAAAGCCACCACGGCTTTGCCGTAGATTTTCATGAGCTGTCCTGCCGTGGCGGCGATCATGCCGCTCTCGTCCCGCTCTTTTTGCAGAAGCTGCGTGGTTTCTAAAAGCACGGAGGTGCGGTACGCCACGGTTTCCGCGTGCAGCGTCTGGCGTTTGAGCCGACCGGTCAGCACCAGCGCGATCACGCCCGCAGTCAGGATCATCAGAAAGCTCAGCGAAAATCCTACCTGATACGGCGACAGGGTATAGATCGGCGCCACAAAAAAGAAATTATAGCAGACCAGACTGCAGAAAGAAAACAGGAGAATACAGTAGAAATCACCAAAAGTGATGGCCATGGTCAGTACACCGATGATATATAGACCGATCATGTTCACCGGGCGAATGCCGGTATCCCACATATATAGACCGATACAGGTCACACACAGCACCAAAAACAGCGTTTTTCCGGTGCCGCGCAGAATGCCGAACAGCTTTCCCAGAATATGTGAAAACGGAAGCGCCGTTCTTGCCGGGTAAGCAGCGTCTTTTTTCTGCCGGATCCGAACCCAGCCTTCCGTCCGGTCGCCGCTGTAGTAATGCGCTACGCCGGGCCAGACCGCGCGGCCGATGTGCAGCGCCACTGTCTGTGCCGCATCATGCCGCAGTCCCAGAAGACTGTCCAGTTCTTCAAAGAGCGCCGCAAAATTCACCCGCCACAGATGGGTGATGAGATAATTCACCGTCTCCATCCGTCCCTTTGCCAGCCGGCAAAAGCTTCGCATGGGCGCGGCACAGCGCAGGCCCCAGACCGGCGCACAGAGCACGAAGCGGCGATACCGCTCCCAGGGGATCTCCGGTGTCAGAATCGGCATATCCCGCCCGGACAACGAACACATCACACAGCGGAAAAACCCGCCAAAGCCGTATACCGTCTGTTCCGTCCGGATCTCGCAGATATTGGCCCGCAGAAGCTCCGCCATGTGATAGGCCAGCTTTCGGGTATAGCCCTCTCGGGAAAAATACACCACCAGTGTGTCCGAATCCGCATTCACATGGGGATAGGACCCGGGGGTAAGCCGGTCGTCTCCCATGCGCATGGCCAGCATACACAAAAGCGCCGCCAGACAGCACAGAAGCTCCAGACCCAGATACAGCACATACGGCCATCCGGGCTTTGCCACGATGAGATCCATGAGCACCAGAAGGCTCTTGCCCGCACTGAAGGGAAACACCAGAAATCCGGCAGTATGCTGTCGGAAGCGAACCAGCACCAGGGTCGTCAGCATCATAAGCACATTTGCGCCATGAACCGCAAATTCCGCCAGATAACACGCCGAATGGTTCATGCGGGAACGATCCAGGATCCGCAGAAAGGGGCCCGGCATCAGGACAGGAACATAGTCCGTCATCCCGACCTCAAAAAGCCGGAACAAACCGATGCCCGACCAGGCAAGCAGCAGCACACAGCAAAATGTCAGCATAGACCGGCTGAACTTCTGCACCTGCTTCATATCGGGGTCCCCCTTTCCGTCAGTTGTTTTCTCAGTTTGCAGTCTCCCGGTAAGCGATCATGCTGCCCTCGCGATAGCTCTCCGCCACAGGCACGGTGCCCGCGGCCCAGTCGGCCTCGCTGAGAATCGGGACGCGGAGATCCGCACGCAGAGGATCCATGCCGCGCAGGCCATCCACTTCGCTGCGGTAATAGCGCAGAACCGCTTCATAATAGCCAAAGGCCGCAAGACCTCTGGGATAGAACATCAGGCTGTTGCCGTAGAAGGTGTCCAAAAACAGCACATACTCCCGGGAATTCACCGTGGCCTCCCAGTCCCAGTAACGGCTGGCCATATCCAGAAGATCCACGCCGGCATACATGGCCGCCACGTCGCGGGTCTCGTTCATGGAGATCCAGCCCACATAGGGCGCATTGAAATATGCGCCGTGGACACTGGCCTTCAGGATTTCCCGGTCGGTATAGTCCGCATGACGGCAGCCATAGCGGCAGAGGGTATCCCGCACGGAGGTGCGGATATCCTGGCGCATGCGGGCCTCGTCAAGACCCATGGGGAAGCCCACCATGGCAGGAAGGGCAAAGCCGTTCTCCGTATAAATGCTGGAGCCCTCGGCGCCCTCCATATCCGTGAAGCAGGTGACGTAGTGATCCTCCCGCCATCCGTCCCGTTCCAGCGTGGCATAGGCGCGCCGGGCAAAGTCCAGATATGCCGCGGTATCCGGATCCCCCGCCGCAGCCAGCAGCTCTGCACCCACCTGACAGGCCGCCGCGGCCTTCACCGCAATATAAGTCAGACGCTGGCCGGTGCGCAGCGGCAGACAGGAGTCGTCCAGCGTGGTGTGGCAGGCATAAGAGGGAATGCCGTCGCCCTGGCTGTCCGTAGCCAGAATAAAGTCCAGGAACTGCCGCAGGAGTCCCGCGTGGGCAAGAAGCTTTTTACTGCCGGTACGCTTCCAGATGGCGTGGGCCATGAGGAGATAGTTGGTGGTCTCCTCCAGTTCCTGCTGGATCCACAGACGCTGGCCGTTGCAGTCACAGTACTGGCCCATATCGTGCTTCATCAGACGGGTGCCGCGGCCCGCCTCGCCCAGCACTTCCGCGCCGTCCATGGTATGCTCTGTCCATTCCAGAAGCTCCATTTCCAAAAGCTCCGGCCAGACGGAGACATAGAAGGGCGCCTGGGAATACTCCACGTCCACGGAGGACTGGAAGTATCCGCCGCCCTCCCAGCAGGAGTACCAATCCTCGCCGCCGCGCTTGCAGTACCAGGTGTTGGGCAGATAGGAATGGAAGGCCTGGCTCACCAGATGGGTGAAGTCGTTTGAAAGATTATGGGCGCAGAAGATACCGTCCACACGGGCGGTGTTCTCCTCGAATTCCTGCCAGTTTGCCCGGCAGTACTCGCCCACAGCCTCCAGAGAATCAAAATACTCCTTATATTTATAGTCGGCATATGCGCCGTCCACCTGCAGCATAGCCTCGTCATAGGCGCACCAGGCAAAGCGGATATGTCCGCCGTACTCGCCGATCTCCAGAGAGAAGGGCAGCTCGATGCCGCAGGGGGTGGTCTCACCCTCCACCACGGCGATCAGATCGTGGGCATGGGTGGTGTGGACGATGGCGCCGCGGCCGTCGTCGGTTCTGGCACGGCCGTATTCATAATCATAGTCCGCGTAAAGGCCCTGCTCCGCCGGAGTCAGGTCGAAAACTTTCTGATCAAATCGGACAAAGAGCGTGCCGTCCACGCGGCCGGTGTTCACTTCCTTCCAGCGATAGCGGGTCTTGAGACGCTTCACGCGCACATCGGCATAGACCGCAGGCGTCGTGGAGAAGCGCACATCCCGGGGACGGAAGAGGGTCATGAGGGTAAACTGCACCGACAGCGTGGAATAATCGTCAATACCGGTGATAGTCAGGGTGTTCGGCGTCATCTCCTGCTCTAAAAAGCAGAATTCCTTGCCATTCTTCGTCAGGGGCAGCACATATTCCTGTTCCCCCACCCGTACGCCGATTTCCAGGGACATCGGGATGCCGGGATACATGGTGTTTCGCATGAGATAGGCGGTCTTTTCGCCGGGATGCACGCCGATGCCCACCCGAGAGCCAAAGGCACTGATGATATCAGACAGTAAATGCATAGGATTCTCTCCTTTTTGATGTGATATGAAAGAGGCGGATATTGTTTCTGTCTGATTTTAGTATAGAGGTTCCTCCCCGCAAAGTCAACGCAGAAAAAAAGAACCCGCCCGGGTTTTTCGGGCAGGTTCTTTCATATAGCCGCATCAGCCGAAGAGCACGATGCCCTTCGTGTAATTGTCCTGCTTATCAATGGAACGCAGGAACATGGTCTCAAGCGCCGCCATGTCGTCGATGTGTGCCGTGTGGGTCACAAGCTTCTCCGGCTCGTATGCGCCGCGCTGAATCAGCGCATAGGCCCGGGGCAGCAGTTCCAGATAATGGGCGTCAAACATGGGGGACGTATTTAAGACACGCAGGCCGCCCAGATGCCACTTGGTGCCGTTAAAGGTCACATCACTGCGATGGAAGGAGCCAATCACCAGTTTACCGGCCTGTTTGGTCATGGAATCCGCCAGATGGAAGCCGGAATCGGAAGCGCCGAAGTCGATGACGATATCCGCGCCGCCCTCGGCACGGATGGCGGCGATGGCCGCTTTGCCTTCTTCACTCTCGGGATCATAGACGGCGGTGGGGCCATAGGATTCCGCCATTTTGCGGCGATCCTCACGGAGTTCAAACACGGTGATGCGGCCCGCCTGAGACGCACGGGTGAGGCCCATCAGGGTCAGCTGGCCCATATAACCGGCGCCCACCAGCACCACATGGTCGCCGGCCTTGATCTCCGCCTGATTCAATACGTTCACGGCGCAGACCGTGGGCTCATAGACCACACTGGGCCAATCGGTGGTATCGTCCGGCAGCTTCACAAGGCTCGCCTCGCTGGTGTTGAAATATTCGCCCATCATGGGGTCTCCGCCGCCGGCGCAGAACACCTTGTTTTCGAGCACGCGGCGATGGAACGGTATCGTGGTTTGGATGCCCTCGATGACGAATTCGTCAAGGGCGCGGCGGCCGCGGGCCAACGCTTCGTCGCGATCTTGAC
>SVLW01000051.1 GCA_015067705.1 Oscillospiraceae bacterium | reverse complement strand
TCCGTTTTTCCACATATGCCGTCCCCATGATCATCGGCGAGCTCCGCCGCTATCTCCGGGATAACAGCGTCATCCGCGTCAGCCGCTCCATGCGGGACACGGCCTATCGCGCCATGCAGGCCAAGGAACGCTTCTTAAACGCCAACCAACGGGAACCCACCATCGATGAACTGGCGAAGGAGCTGGATCTGCCCCGGGAGGACGTGGTGTTCGCCCTGGATGCCATCGTGGATCCCGTTTCCCTCTACGAGCCGCTCTACTCCGACTCCGGCGACGCCGTGTGCGTCATGGATCAGGTGCGGGATCAGGACTGCACCGATGAAAACTGGCTGGAGCACATCGCTCTGCGGGACGCCATGGAACGCCTGTCAGAGCGGGAACGCCACATCCTGCACCTGCGCTTCTTCGAGGGCCGTACCCAGACCGAGGTGGCCCACGAAGTAGGCATCTCCCAGGCACAGATCAGCCGCCTGGAAAAAGCCGCCCTCCAGCGCATCCGCAAACAGATCTGAGAAAATCGAAAAGCCCTGTCAAACACTGTCACCGTTTCGCCTCCTCCCACATACGATAGTCATGTAATCGCCCGGCGCGGCAAACCCCAAAAATCAAGAGGCGCCGGCAGATGGAGGAAACTATGTCTTGTAACGGTTATGCAATGTGCGGCGGCAACAATTCCTGCATGTGGACCCTGATCATCATTGCGGTCATCTTTGTCTGGCTGAACTGCGCCGGCGGCACTATCGGCGGTAGCTGCGGCAACGGCTGCGGCTGCAACGACTGCGGCTGCTGCTAAGTAAACAGAAAGCCCGGAGGAAATATCCTCCGGGCTTATTTTATGCCGCACCATAACAAAAAGCCCGAAAGCATAGGCTTTCGGGCTTTTGGAGCTGTTGACCGGAGTCGAACCGGTGACCTCATCCTTACCAAGGATGCGCTCTACCTACTGAGCTACAACAGCAAAAAATATATCAACATCGGAATCCGATGTGATTTTCAAATCAAAAAGCCTTGAAAGCATCAAGTTTTCAAGGCTTTTGGAGCTGTTGACCGGAGTCGAACCGGTGACCTCATCCTTACCAAGGATGCGCTCTACCTACTGAGCTACAACAGCATATGAGTGGCGACCAAGATGGGACTTGAACCCACGACCTCCGGCGTGACAGGCCGGCGTTCTAACCAACTGAACTACTTGGCCAGATCGACTCAACGAAAGCTATTATAGCGGAAGAAGCGCCATATGTCAATACCTTTTTTCGAAAAAACGCAAATTTTTCGCAGGCGGGGGCCTCCCCGCCTGCGAATCCAAATCATTAATCCAGTTCAAACATACCGGTATAGAGATCGTGATAGCGTCCGCCCTGGCGCAAAAGTTCCTCGTGATCGCCGCGCTCGATGATCTCGCCCTGCTCCAGCACCATAATGGCGGCGGAGTTGCGCACCGTGGAAAGCCGGTGAGCAATGACGAACACCGTGCGGTCCTCCATAAGCGTATCCATGCCCCGCTCGATGAGCTTTTCCGTGCGGGTATCGATGGAGGACGTTGCCTCATCGAGAATCAGAACCGGCGGATCCGCCACCGCCGCACGGGCAATGGCCACCAGCTGGCGCTGACCCTGGGAGAGATTGGCGCCGTCGCCGGTGAGGACGGTGTCATAGCCCTGGGGCAGATGGGAGATGAAGAAGTGCGCGTTTGCCAGCTTTGCCGCCGCCACCACTTCCTCGTCCGTTGCATCCAGACGGCCATAGCGGATATTCTCCCGCACGGTCCCCGTGAAGAGATGGGTGTCCTGCAGCACCATGGACATGGAGCGCCGCAGATCCGCCTTGCGGATACGGGTCAGGTCGATGCCGTCATAGGTGATCGACCCGGACTGGATCTCATAGAAGCGATTGATTAGGTTCGTGATGGTGGTCTTTCCCGCGCCGGTGGAACCCACGAAGGCGATCTTCTGGCCGGGCTTTGCATAGAGACTGATATGCTTCAGCACCGTTTTCTCCGGTGTATAACCAAAGCTCACGTCATAAAGGCGCACATCGCCCCGCACTTCCACATAGGTATAGCCGTCGTTCTCCGGCACCTTCCATGCCCAGTGTCCGGTGCGTTCCGGGGATTCCGTCATGCTGCCGTCCGCCTGACGCCGGGCGTACACCAGCGTCACATCGCCCTGATCCTCTTCATGAGGCGTATCCAGCAGGGCAAACACCCGCTCCGCACCGGCCAGGGCCGAGAGAATGCTGTTGAACTGCTGGGAAATCTGGGTGACGGGATTGGAAAAATTCCGGGTGTACTGCAGGAAAGAGGCAATCGTGCCGATATCCAGCCATCCGCCGATGGCCAGTGCCGCGCCTAACGCCGCCGTCGCCGCATAGTGCACATGGGACAGGTTGCCCATGATGGGGCCCATCATGCCGCCGAAGGTCTGGGCGTTCGCCGCCGCCTCCCGCCACTGTTCATTGAGCGCCGCAAATTCCTGCACCGTGGTGTTTTCATGGCAGAATACTTTGATCACGCGCTGGCCCTCAATGTGTTCCTCGATAAAGCCGTTGATCTGGCCGATGGCCCGCTGCTGTCGAATAAAGTAATTGGCGCTGCGTCCGCCCACCTTGGCAATGATCAGGAAGATCACCAGAAGCATCACGATCACCAGAATCGTCAACTGCCAGCTCAAAAAGAGCATCATGCCGAAGACGCCTACAATGGTGATCAACGACTGCACCGTGTGAGGCAGACCGTTTGAAATCAGCTCCCGCAGGGTATCGGTGTCGTTGGTAAAGCGGCTCATCAGCTCGCCGTGGTGATGGGAGTCAAAGAACTGCATGGGCAGTCCCTGCATATGCCGGAATACGTCCACCCTCACCCGCCGCAGAATGCCGGTAGAGATGTTCAGCATCAGGCGGGAATAGAGATAGGAACTGAGAATACTGATGAGATAAATGCCGCCGAGAGTCAGAAGTGTGGAAATAAAGTGCGTCAGATCCGGATCCTCCTGCCCCACCATAACGGCCAGGTCATTGAAGATCGGCTTCAGGAAATAGGTCGCCGCCACACCGGTCACCGCCGTGACCACCAGCGTCAGCGCCACGATCCCCAGCTGCCATTCATAGCCGTGGAGGTATTTCAGAATGCGTTTCGTGGTACCGATGGCGTCCTTGGGCTTTTCCATGGGTCTGCCGCGGCCGCCGGGGCCACGTCCGCCGGGACGGCTTCCGGGCTTTGCCTGATATTTTTCCCGAATTTCGGACGGAGGCATTGTCGGTTTCTTTGCCATCTTATTCCACCCCCTTCTGCTGAGATTCATAGACGTCGCGATAGATCTCGCTGGTCTCCAAAAGTTCTTCGTGCGTACCCATGGCGCTGATACAACCATCCTCCATCACGATGATCTTATCCGCTCCGGCAATGGAGGAAATGCGCTGGGCAATGATCAGGGTCGTGGTATCCGCAAGTCCCTCCTGCAGAGCCTGACGGATCTTTGCGTCCGTTGCCACGTCCACGGCACTGGTGGAGTCATCCAGAATGATGATCTTCGGCTTCTTGATCAGCGCACGGGCGATGCAGAGTCTCTGCTTCTGGCCGCCGGACACATTCACGCCGCCCTGCTCCAGCATAGTATCATAGCCGTCCGGGAAGCTCATGATGAAGTCATGGGCCTGTGCCGCCCTGGCCGCCGCCTCGATTTCCTCGTCGGTGGCGTCCGCCTTGCCCCAGCGGAGATTTTCCTTGATGCTGCCTGCGAATAGGTTATTCACCTGCAGCACCATAGCCACGTTTTCCCGGAGATTTTCGATTTTATAGTCCCTGACGTCATGACCGCCAACCTTTACAGAGCCCTCAAAGACGTCATAAAGCCGCGGGATCAGCTGTACCAGCGTACTCTTGGCAGAACCGGTGCCGCCCAGGATACCCACGGTCTCGCCGGGCTCAATGCGGAAATCGATATCCGTCAGAGTCAGATTATCCGCCCGCTTGGCATAGCTGAAGTACACATGGTCAAACTCGATGGAGCCATCCGCCACCTGCAGGGCAGGGTCGGCATTCTCGTCCGTAATATCCGGCAGTTCGTCCAGCACTTCATTGATACGTTTGATAGAGGTGGATGCCATCACCACCATGATGAACATAAAGGACACCATCATCAGGGAGGAGAGGATCTGGGTGATATAGCTGATAAAGCTCATGAGAAGACCCGTGGTCATGGTGCCGTTTAAGATATGCATTCCGCCGAACCAGGACACCGCGATCATACAGCCGTACATACAGAACTGCATAATGGGACTATTCAGGATCACCAGTTTCTCGGCGCGCTTCTGAGCGTTCTGCACGTCCGCGGCACTCACTTCAAACTTTTCGATCTCATGGTCGCCCCGCACAAAAGCCTTCACCACGCGAATGGCGATGAGCATTTCCTGGATGGAGGCATTCAGCTTGTCATACTTTTCAAACATGGCCTTGAAGCGGGGCATGGCGTGCTTTGTAATGATCGCCAGACTGCCGCCCAGGATCGGGATGGCAAAGAGGAAGATGACCGACAGCTTTGCATTGATCCGCACCGCCATATAAGTGGCCATGATCAGCATAATGGGCGCGCGCACCATCATGCGGATGGAACTGGTGAACGCCATCTGCACCGTATTCACGTCCGTGGTCAGACGGGTGATGAGAGAGGGCGTGGAAAAACGGTCGATATTGGCAAAGGAGAAGTCCTGGATCTTCTGAAAGACCCGGTTTCTCACATTGCAGGCAAAGCCCGTACCGGCCACCGCCGCAAACTTCGCCGCCAGCACGCCGCACAGCATGGACAAAAGCGCCATCAGCACCATCTTGCCGCCCACCTGCAATACATATCCCACACCCGCTCCGCCGTTGATGCCGGTATCAATGATATCGGAGATATAAAGCGGAATGGTGGTTTCCAGAAGTACCTCAAAGATAATGGTGACCGGCGCCAGAATCGCCGCCCATTTATACTTTCCCACACAGGAAAGCAGTCGTTTCAGCATGGTTTCGTTCCCTCCTTACGCTTCGTCTTTCTGCCGTTCCAGATCAATGATCTCGCCCATACTCAGCTGGCGTCCGCCGCCCAGATTACTGGACACGCGGCCCAGATAGTCCGAAAACTGCCGCAGTTCCTCTTCCTCAAAACCGGCAAAGGTATCGGACAGCAGCCGCTCAAACTCATTCCGGTAGCGCGCCTCCAGTTCTCTGCCCTCCTCCGTGATATGCAGCCGATTGCAGCGGAGATTATATTCATCCACTTCCTTGCTGAGATATCCCGCCTTCTGCAGGCGCTTGGTGGACAGTGCCACACTGGCCGGCGTCATCCGCAGAAAATTCGCCAGGGACACCTGAGTGCAGCCGTCATGCTCCATCACATACCGCAGCACCAGAAACCACGGCCCGGCATAGGGCCCCATTTTATCCACGCGCTTTCCGATGAGCACCCGATGCAGATGTGCAATGTGAATGATTCTCTCAAGCACGGTTCTTGCTGTTTCCATACGTTCTCTCCCTTCTTCCCGCCGAACCATAACCGTTTGACAGATTGGCGATTGATTGTTAACCACTTAACTACCTGTTGAAAAAAGCGTATCACAAAGCACCACATCCGTCAACAGTTAATCCCGATAACAATCCGCCGGACAAGCCCATGTTTCCCAAAACACTTGCATTTCTCCTGATTTTCGGGTATGCTACCATCAGAAACGAGAAAAGGAGAACCACCATGGGCAAAGTCACCTGGGGCGGCGGCACGCTTCTGGCGCCGGTTCCGCCCGCACTGGTCACCTGCGGCACAATGGAACACCCCAACGTCCTCACCATTGCCTGGACCGGCATCATCAACACCATCCCGGCCAAGACCTATATCTCCGTCCGTCCGGAGCGATATTCCTATTCCATGATCGAGGAAACCGGCGAATTTGCCATCAATCTGCCCACTGCCGCCTTGGTACGGGCCGTGGATCTCTGCGGCGTGAAGAGCGGCCGAAACCTCAATAAATTCGAACTCACCGGCCTGACCCCGGTGCCCGCCAGTCAGGTTTCCTGCCCCATTCTGGCAGAAAGCCCCCTGTCTTTGGAGTGCCGCGTGGTGGAAAAGATCCCCCTGGGCTCCCACGATATGTTCCTGGCGGAGATCGTTGCCATGGACGTGAACGAAGAACTTCTGGATCAGCATGGCAAGCTGCATCTGGATCGCGCCAGCCTTCTGGCCTACGCCCACGGAGAATACTTTGAACTGGGCAAAAAACTGGGCAGCTTTGGCTACAGTGTACGGAAAAAGCACCGCAAACCCGGCAATTCCGGCAAAAGCGGACGGAAATAAGCGCCCACTTTCAGGATATCGCGCATTGACACAAAACCGCATTTTTTGTATACTGGACGTACTTAGAAATGAGCCTGTGTTCGGTCATATCAGCCGGATCGGATCCCGGTCACACCCGGGATCTTATCCGGCATTTTTATGGAATTTCCAGGAGGTTTTTATGGCATCCAATCCCAATTTCACCGAGGGTAAGATTCTCTCGCCCCTCATCCGTTTTGCGTTCCCCGTGCTGGTGGCTTTATTCCTGCAGTCCATGTACGGCGCGGTAGACCTGATGATCGTGGGCCGGTTCGGACAGGCCACGGACGTATCCGCCGTTTCCACCGGCAGCCAGATCATGCAGGTGATCACCACCATTATCGTGGGGCTTTCCATGGGCACCACCGTTCTGGTGGGCCAGCGCATCGGCGAACGCAGAGAGGCGGAAGCCGGCCGCGTGATCGGCAGCAGCATTGCGCTCTTCGCGGTGCTGAGCCTTATACTCACCGGCATCATGCTGCTGTCCGCCCGCGGCATAACTCGTCTGATGCAGGCGCCGGAAGAAGCCTTTTCCTCCACCGTCACCTATGTCATGATCTGTTCCGCAGGGGCTATTTTTATTGTTGCCTATAACGTGCTGGGCAGTATTTTCCGCGGCATCGGCAATTCCAAGATTCCGCTCATCACCGTCGCCATTGCCTGCGTCCAGAATATTCTGTGCGACCTGCTCTTTGTGGCAGTATTTGGCTGGGGTGCCGCCGGTGCGGCGCTGGCCACCATCATTGCCCAGGGCATCAGTGTGGCGCTGTCCTTCCTGTTTATCCTGCGCACGCCGCTGCCCTTCCACTTTTCCCGCAAGGATATCCGCTTCGACCGGCGTCTCATTGGCGGCGTGCTGCGCCTGGGCGCGCCCATTGCCCTGCAGGATTTCCTGGTAAACATCTCTTTCTCCGTGATCATCGCAATCGTCAACACCCTGGGTCTCATCGCCTCTGCCGGCGTCGGCGTGGCAGGAAAGCTCTGCGGCTTTATTATGCTGGTGCCCTCCGCCTTCATGCAGTCCATGTCCGCCTTTGTGGCCCAGAATATCGGCGCGGGCAAGCCGGACCGCGCCCGTCATGCCCTGTGGATCGGCATTTCTTCCTCCTTTGTGGTGGGCGCCCTCATGGGATATCTGGCTTTCTTCCACGGCGATCTCCTTTCCGCCCTCTTTGCGGAGGATCCCGCCATCATCTCCGCTGCCTGGGATTATCTCAAGGCCTATGCCATCGACTGTCTCCTGGTGGCATTCCTCTTCTGCTTTATGGGCTATTATAACGGCTGCGGCCACACCACCTTTGTCATGGCCCAGGGCATCATCGGCGCCTTCCTGGTCCGCATTCCCGTGTCCTGGTTCATGAGCCGTCTGCCCACCGTTTCCCTCTTCTATGTGGGCCTTGCCACACCCGCTTCCACCACGGTACAGATCGCGCTTTGTATGGGATTCTACTTCCTCATGCGCCGCCGCAGCATTTCCACAAAATAGTGCGGGAATTTTTCCGGATTTTCTCTCAAAACACCCTTTACAAAAGTATTTTACCATGGTATACTACCGTAGGCTGTTTGAATAACAGCCGGAAACCACAGCTCAGATCCGGGATCCAAAGCCTGTTTGAGCAGGGTCTACTAACCGCCCTCTTCCGAGCTGAAGGCAATTTTTGAAAGGAGTAGAATGACATGCTGCTGAAAGACCAGAAGACTGCCGTTATCGAGAAGAATCGTCTTCACGAGACCGATACCGGTTCCCCCGAGGTGCAGATCGCAATCCTCACCGAGCGTATTGCATACCTGACCGAGCACCTGAAAGTTCATAAGAAGGACAACCACTCCCGTCGTGGCCTTCTGAAGATGGTTGGCCGCCGTCGTCGTCTGCTGGACTACCTCCAGAAGATCGACATCGAGCGCTATCGTAAGATCATTGCCGACCTGAACCTGCGCAGATAACCAACGACACGCTGCGGGGGCGCCGATCGCGCCCCCGCATATTGTGTATTTCCGGGGGTATTCTCTCCCACAGGAAATACGCATCACAGGAAGTCCGGAGGCCCATAGCCGACACCTTTTAGCATTTGAATCTGCCGCCAAAGTCTTTTGACGGTGTCTTCAAGTGCTAAACGCTATGGGCTCCCGCCAGTTTACGAAAGGAGCACATTATGAAGAAAATGCAGTTTCATGAGCGCGTTTTTGAGACGACGCTCGGCGGCCGCAAGCTCGTGGTCGAGACCGGCAAGTTTGCACAGCTTTCAAACGGTTCCTGTCTGGTCCGTTACGGCGAGACCGCCGTCATGGTCAATGTGACCGCATCCGCAAAGCCCCGTGAGGGCGTGGACTTCTTCCCGATGTCCGTTGACTTCGAGGAGCGTCTTTACGCCGTCGGCCGTGTCCCCGGCAGCTTCCAGCGCCGTGAGGGCCGTCCCTCCGAAAAGGCCATCCTGGCCGGCCGTCTCATCGACCGTCCCATCCGTCCCCTCTTCCCCAAGGATATGCGCAATGACGTGGCTCTCGTCTGCACCGTCATGAGCGTTGAGTACGACAACTCTCCCGAGATCGCCGGCATGATCGGCGCATCCATCGCCATCGCCATCTCCGACATTCCCTGGGGCGGCCCCATTGCCGGCTGCGTCGTAGGTTATGTGGATGGCCAGTATGTCATCAACCCCACCTCCGCCCAGTCCGAGCGCAGCCAGATGTATGTCACCGTTGCCTCTGTCGGCGATAAGGTTGCCATGATCGAGGCCGGCGCCAAGGAAGTTCCCAACGACATCATGCTGGAAGGCATCATGTTCGCCCACGCCGAGAACAAGCGCATCATCGAATTCATCAACGGCATCGTGGCCGAGATCGGTAAGGAAAAGTTCGCCTATGCCGAAAAGCCCCATGATGACGAGCTCTATGCCAAGATCGAGGCCTATGCCACCGAGAAGATGCAGTACTGCATGGACACCGACGACAAGACCGTCCGTGATCCCCGTCTGGCAGAGCTGACCGAGGACGTGAAGGCACACTTCGCCGAGGAGTATCCGGACAGCGATGCCCTCATCGACGACTGCCTCTATAAGCTGGAGAAGCAGGTGGTCCGCCGCTGGCTGCGTGAAGGCAAGCGCGTAGACGGCCGTGCTCTGGACGAAGTCCGTCCGCTGGCCGCCGAAGTGGGCGTTCTGCCCCGCACCCATGGTTCCGGCCTCTTCACCCGTGGCCAGACGCAGGTGCTCACCACCGTCACCCTGGGCACCGTGGGCGACGCACAGACCCTCGACACCATCTACGAAGAGGATTCCAAGCGTTATATCCATCATTATAACTTCCCGCCGTATTCCGTCGGTGAGGCCCGCGGTATCCGCAGCCCCGGCCGTCGTGAAATCGGTCACGGCGCTCTTGCCGAGCGTGCTCTGGAACCGGTCATCCCCTCCGAGGCCGAGTTCCCCTACTGCATCCGTCTGGTCAGCGAAGTGCTGAGCTCCAACGGTTCCACTTCTCAGGGTTCCGTCTGCGGCTCCACGCTGGCTCTCATGGACGCCGGTGTTCCCATCAAGGCTCCTGTTGCCGGTATCTCCTGCGGCCTCATCACCGAGGGCGACTTCTGGATGACCTTCACCGACATTCAGGGCGTTGAGGACTTCTTCGGCGACATGGACTTCAAGGTGGCCGGTACCAAGAAGGGTATCACCGCCATCCAGATGGACCTGAAGATCGACGGTCTGACCCGCGATATCATCGCTTCCGCTCTGGAGCGCACCGAAAAGGCCCGCTTCGAGATCCTGGACGAGATCATGCTGCCCGCAATTTCCGAGCCGCGTCATGAGCTGTCCAAGTATGCTCCCAAGATGATCCGCACCATGATCGACACCGACAAGATCCGTGAGGTCATCGGTAAGGGCGGCAGCGTGATCCAGAAGATCACCGCCGACACCGGCACGAAGATCGACATCGAAGAGGACGGCAGCATCTTCATCTCCTCCACTGATATCGAGGCCTGCCGCCGCGCCCTCAAGATCATCAACAGCATCGTCAAGGATCCCGCCATCGGCGACGTGTTCTACGGCAAGGTCACCCGCATCATGACCTTTGGTGCTTTCGTTGAGATCGCTCCCGGTAAGGAAGGCATGATCCACATCTCCAAGCTTGAGAACCATCGTGTCGGCAAGGTTGAGGACGTCCTCAATATCGGCGACGAGACCTGGGTTAAGGTCATCGAGATCGACGAAAAGGGCCGCATCAACCTGTCCCGCAAGGACGTGACCGAGGAAGAAAAGCAGTAAGCTTTTCCCAAAATCATCAAAGAAAAGGGAGCCTTTCAGGCTCCCTTTTTTGACAGGTCAGGTGATATTATGACAGAATACTGGGACCTCCTGCTGCCGGACGGCACCCCCACGGGCGAGACCATGCCCTCCACCATACGCATTCCCGATGACCGCTGTACCCGGGTGGTGCACTGCTTCATTGCAAATCAGGACGGGCAGTTTCTTTTGCAGCGGCGCTCCATGAAAAAGAAATACTTCCCCGGTATCTGGGACGGCACCGGCGGCCGGGTGCTGGCCGGTGAAACCGGCCGGGAGGCCATGGCGAGAGAACTTCAGGAAGAACTGGGTCTCTCTGCGGAGCCGGAGAAGTTTCTCCTGGTCGATTGCTACAAACTCCCCTGGCGCAACCTCTTCGAGCTCTACGCCGTGAAGCTGGATTTTACCCTCTCCGACTGCGTCAGACAGGAGGATGAGGTGGATGAGCTGGCGCTCCTCCCCTATGAAGATGCCGTGCGCCTTTTGAAAGCGCACAAGGACAACCCCGACAATGACGCCTATTTCGCCGCCTTCGCCCGGGCAAATGCCCTGTTAAACGAATAATCAAAAATCCCCTGTCTTTAGGGCGTTGTTTGTAAAACAGTTAAGCCGACCTATGGTTACAATCATAGGTCGGTTTTTGTGTTATACACTGGCACGGTGCAGCACCACACATAATGCACTACACTGAAGGGGTGTATAAAGTGCGCCTTTAAACTGTTCGACAAATTGGAATTGGATTACTTGGGTCCACTATCTGAAATAATATAAAACCCTTCTTGAATTGCAGAAAGTGTTGCAATGGAGCATACAGCTATGACAATATAGTTCAATTCCCAAAAAGGCATTGCCAAAGGCAATAAGAACAGAAGAAGCCCTGTTACTTTGTTCATAATTGTATGCAAGGATATAAACTGTTTTTTCGAAACATATCCCCATATGATATTGCTGATTTTGATAACCGCAACCACACCACCCCATATCCACAACCATTGTGGAATATGGATTGCTGGCAACAACTTAAACAAAGATACCACTACAAAAATGAGGTCGGCTATCGTGTCCAGTTGACTTCCAAACTTGCCGGCACTGTTTGTTTTTCTTGCGATTGTTCCATCTACCATATCACTAAAACCGCATAGGAGATATGTGATATAAAAGTCTAAAGAAAATGCAGGAAAGAACAGCAACAAAATACTGCCGAAAATACGACAACCCGTGAGTATATTTG
>SVLW01000007.1 GCA_015067705.1 Oscillospiraceae bacterium | reverse complement strand
ATCGCTAAGCCGATACTACTAAATGGGCCGGGAAAAGAAGAAAAAGGAGAGAGTGTGATCCCCAAGGAACGTTTAACTTGATGGAGCGAATAGTATTCTTGGGGCCTTGCTCTTGAGGACTGATGCGAGGGAACAGGAGTTGGTTTAGGTGCATGTTGAGGGACCGTAATAGGACTATCCTCTTTTTCTGCAACACAATACCCATAATCATGATATAAAAAAGTAAGAAACCAAAAATAAGAAAAAGGGAACCAATATGGAAATTCAATTGAAAGCGTGCGCTGTCCATTCAGACAGTTCTCAATAAGCAAACCTAAGAAAAAGCCAGATACGGTATGTACAGCACGCTCATCAGGCAATGCATATCGGTTATCCGTTCCGAGAGCCAATATGCTTTCTTTACAGCCGGCAACAAAATAGCTCTGTAAAAAATTTGTAGACTCTACTGGATCCAGCAGTAGAGGTAGCTCCTTGCACCCGTTGTGAAAATAATCATGAATAAACCTATTAGATGTGTTTGCGAGAAGGATGCTTTCTGGGTGCATATCTGAATTATAATAGTTCCATTCAATGCCGTTATGATGCGATATGGTATTTTTGATAAAATCTGAATAACGCATATATTTCCCCTACCAATGGATATAGTTTACGTGTACACGGCTACCAAATGCGCACTCCTCAAAATTACTTCTGCTTTCACTTCCGTGATAGTAAAAGTCTATTTCTTTGGCGTATTTGAGAATCTCGTAAACATATATAGAATCCTGTGGGCCACAGGACAGCCCCATAATAACCACTTTGTCATAGAGCGGAATACTTGAAAATACACCGGCATACTCAAATAGTATTTCTTCACTGTTTTTGAAATACTGGACGGCAGCAAGTTCAAGCACATCATTTACTGCGTTTTTGGTTGTTGTGTCTCTGTAGTCAGAATCTTCATCTTCAATAACGACAAAGGTATCCGGCTTCTGGTAATCATTGTGACCCAACACAAGTTCCTGTCCAACAGTACCGTGTATATGGGCGATGTCATAATTGGCAGGGCGAAAACTATCTTCGATGGTCGTGGTATAGTTAAAAGTCAGAATAAAGTCGCCATCTCGGGGCACAAAATAGTTGTCAGGTATGATATAGGTGTTAAAGGTCCGTATCCAAGATTCAAACTGTTGCTTCAAAACCCGGATGTACTCGTTGTAGTATCCTACATTCCAAGAAGGGCTGTCCCAGTAACCCGCTCGATCATCGTCGGTCTCTGCATTATCCATCGCCTCATCATAGATTTCGTCGGCATCTAAGTAATTAAATACTTGTAGCATGTCCTCGAATTTGGACCAAGTGTCAATCTCTTTTGGAGAGAAGTTGCCACGTTCATAGAAAAGCTGGTCCACCTTTCGTACCAGCGCCCAATATCCGTTTTCGAGTAAAAATGCTTTGAAATTACTGTAGGTTGTGTTCAGGCCGTAATGGAGGTCAAACCCATTTCCAATCACATAGAAGATCATATAATCACCAAATCCTTGTTGCGCTTGTCGGTCGCCTATATTATAGGGAACAGCACAGTGAAATTCAAGTTTCCGTCGTATCTACGGCGAAAATACTGAAATTATGTCCATTAGGGATGGGGTAGGGATTTTGCAATTTTCGGCGGTTTACTGAACCAAGGACACAGCCGTCATTTTCTTCCTCTGGCCACAGTTGAAATGTGGTCAAACACACTACGAAAATCGAACTTTTAACGCAGAAAAACCGCCGTTTTCGGCGGTTTTTCAAAAGATGGTCCGAGTGACAGGGTTCGAACCTGCGGCCTGATGGTCCCAAACCACCCGCGCTACCAACTGCGCCACACCCGGAAATCGAATACGAAATTTTGTTTTGAAGTAGCAAATATGTGGTATGAACCACTTTTGCAGTGATTTTTGGAGAGCAGGAAAATCGAGATTTCCTTAGAGTATCAAGGGTTTCAGCACTTCGGGGAAAAACGGCTGGATAAGGGCTTATGAAGTCCCAAAGCAGGCGCGCTACCAACTGCGCTACACCCGGTTATGAAGTGGTCTGATCCGGACGGGGGCGGAGATCCTTTTTGGGGGAATCCGGGGCTGTCCGGCGGGGGATATCGGCAAAATCACCATACAATTCGCTGATTTTCGGCCGCTTATCGTGATTCCGATGTTTTTATAGTATACCATATCCTTCCCACCTTGACAAGAGGTGAATTTACGGTATAATGGTTCTGTTATAATGGTGATAATCCAGCAGAAAGGCAGTTGAAAACCATGAAAAATATCGATAAGACGATGGAACAGATTGTCGCGCTGTGCAAAGGCCGCGGCTTTGTATATTCCGGTTCCGAGATCTATGGCGGTCTGGCCAACACCTGGGACTATGGTCCTCTGGGCGTCGAGCTGAAGAACAACGTGAAAAAGGCCTGGTGGAAGAAGTTCGTCCAGGAGAACCCCTATAACGTGGGTCTTGACGCCGCGATCCTGATGAATCCCCAGGTATGGGTGGCTTCCGGTCATGTGGGCGGTTTCTCCGATCCCCTGATGGACTGCAAGGAGTGTAAAGAGCGTTTCCGCGCCGACAAGGTCATCGAGGACTGGTGCGCAGAAAATAACTTCACCCTGCCGAAGCCCGTGGATGCATTCTCTCAGGACGAGATGAAGGCATTTGTCGAGGAGCATAACATCGGCTGCCCCACCTGCGGTAAGCATAACTGGACCGATATCCGTCAGTTCAACCTGATGTTCAAGACCTTCCAGGGCGTTACTGAGGACGCCAAGAATACCGTGTACCTGCGTCCCGAGACCGCACAGGGTATTTTCGTCAACTTCCAGAACGTCCAGCGTACCACCCGCCGTAAGCTGCCCTTCGGCGTCTGCCAGGTGGGTAAGTCCTTCCGTAACGAGATCACTCCCGGTAACTTCACCTTCCGTACCCGTGAGTTCGAGCAGATGGAACTGGAGTTCTTCTGCAAGCCCGGCACGGAGCTTGAGTGGTTCGCCTACTGGAAGCAGTTCTGCTATCAGTGGCTCCTGGACCTGGGCATGAAGGAGGAGAATCTCCGCCTGCGTGACCACGATCCGGAGGAGCTCTCCCACTACTCCAACGCCACCACCGACTTTGAGTTCGTCTTCCCCTTCGGCTGGGGCGAGCTGTGGGGCGTTGCCTCCCGTACCAACTTTGACCTGAACGCTCATCAGACCACCTCCGGCAAGGACCAGACCTACTACGATCAGGAAGCTAACGAGCACTATATCCCCTACGTTGTCGAGCCCTCCCTGGGTGCTGACCGTGTGACCCTGGCATTCCTGTGCGAGGCCTATGATGAGGAAGTGGTGGACGAGGCCAAGAACGATACCCGTGTCGTCCTGCGTTTCCATCCGGCGCTTGCCCCCTATAAGGCAGCCGTTCTCCCGCTGTCCAAGAAGCTCAGCGAGAAGGCAAACGAAGTCTACACCATGCTCTGCCGTGACTTCATGTGCGACTATGACGAGGCCGGCTCCATCGGCAAGCGTTATCGCCGCCAGGACGAGATCGGTACGCCCTTCTGCGTCACCGTGGACTTTGAGACCGAGAACGACGGCTGTGTCACCGTGCGTGACCGCGACAGCATGGAGCAGGTTCGCATCCCGCTGACCGAGCTGAAGGCCTATATCGCCGAGCGCGTTGCGTTCTGATCTTTCCGGTTTCTTTATACAATTTACCAGAAATTTGACGCCGATCCCTGTGAAACTTTGGGTTTCACAGGGATTGACTTTTCTGTAATCCCGCAGTAAAATATTACTCGCTGTGATAAACACAGAGAAAAATGATCTTTCATCTCGTTTCCGGGCAATCGCCTGGGAGAAGGCGCGGGATGAAGGGTCTTTTTTTATTCCTCCCGCGGCGCTTGCAATGTCCTCCCCTGCTTAGTATAATGGAGGCAGAAGAAACTCGAAAAAAGGTGGGAGATTCATGCGATATATTATGGCGCTCGACCAGGGAACCACCAGTTCCCGCTGTATTCTCTTTGACCGGGAGGGCAATGTGGCCACCTCCGTTCAGCGGGAGTTCCGGCAGTATTATCCAAAGCCCGGCTATGTGGAGCACGACGCCGAGGAGATCTGGGAATCCCAGCTGACGGTGGCGAGAGAAGCCATGTCCCGTCTGGGCATCAGCTATCGGGAAATCGCCGCCATCGGCATCACCAACCAGCGGGAGACTACCATTGTCTGGGACCGGAAAACCGGCCGGGCCATCTGCCCCGCCATCGTGTGGCAGTGCCGCCGCACGGCGGACTACTGCACCCAGTTGGAGGAGGCGGGCCTGACGGAATTTTTCCGGGAGCGCACGGGCCTTGTGATCGACCCGTATTTCAGCGGCACGAAGCTGCGCTGGATCTTTGACCATGTGGAGGGCGCTTACGAGCGGGCCTGCCGGGGCGAGCTGGCCTTCGGTACGGTGGACAGCTGGCTGATCTACCGCCTCACCGGCGGTAAAGTCCATGCCACGGACTATACCAACGCCTCCCGCACCATGCTCTATAATATTCACACCCTGGACTGGGATGCGGATATTCTGGAAAAACTGGATATTCCCCGGGCGGTACTGCCGGAGGTACGCCCCTCCTCCGGGTGCTTTGGCGAGAGCGATCCCGCGCTATTTGGCGGGCCCATCCCCATCACCGGTGCCGCCGGTGACCAGCACGCGGCTCTCTTCGGGCAGGTATGCTTCCGGCCGGGAGACGTGAAGAATACCTACGGCACCGGCGGATTCATGCTGATGAATACCGGGGAAAAGCCCATTGAATCGAAACAGGGACTTCTCACCACCATCGCCTGGGGCTTTGACGGAAAAGTTACCTACGCGCTGGAGGGATCTGTGTTTGTGGCGGGCGCGGCCATTCAGTGGCTGCGGGATGAGCTGCGGCTCATCGATTCCGCACCGGAATCGGAGTATTACGCCACGCAGGTAGAGAGTACCGGCGGCGTCTATGTGGTGCCGGCCTTTACGGGCCTGGGTGCGCCTTACTGGGACGCTTATGCCCGCGGCGCGATCCTTGGCATCACCCGGGGCACCAACCGCAACCACATCATCCGCGCCACCTTGGAATCCATCGTGTATCAGACCGAGGACGTTCTGCGCGCCATGCGCAGCGATGCCGCGCTGCCCGTGGGATCTCTCCGGGCCGACGGCGGCGCCAGCGCCAACAATTTCCTCATGCAGTTCCAGTCGGATATTTCCGACACCCGGGTACTGCGCCCCACCTGCATTGAGACCACGGCTCTGGGCGCGGCGTATCTGGCGGGATTGGCCGTTGGATATTACCGGGATCTTGAGGAGCTTTCTCTGGTCTGGCGCTGTGACCGGGAGTTCCGCCCGGAGATGACGGGCGAACAGCGCAGCCATCTGCTGGACGGATGGCACACGGCGGTGCATCGGATTTTATAAGAATATCCATCCGCCCGGAGGGAGAGTTCCCCTCCGGGCGGATTTTTCTTCCCGGGACGCTTGCCAAAACTTTCACACGGTGCTATACTAAATTGTAGCGGCGGTTTTTCCGCCGATCCATTCCACAAACAGTGAGGTGAAAACGAAATGGACGCAGGAAGTAGTTGCGGCACGGATGCGGGAGTCCGATTATGGAATAGAAGTGACGCAGAGAGCGCTGTCGTCCCTTTCCGATAATCACCCTTATTACTGCCGCAGAGTGTCACACTTCCCAGAAGAAACCGAACGAAGAGAAGGAGGAAGTCTGACATGAAAGAGCATCTTATGACCCTGATCGAATCCCGCCGCTTCGGCGAGCTGGCGCGGATTCTGAAAGAAGAGAATGCCGTGGACATCGCGCTTTTGCTGGATGAGGTGGACGACGGCGTTCTGCCCTACATTTATCGCATTCTGCCGAAAGAACTGGCGGCAGAAACCTTCGTCGAAATGGAGCCGGAGCCCCAGGCCGCACTGATCCGTGCGTTCAGTGACCGGGAGCTGCGGGAAATGCTGGATGAGCTCTTTTTGGACGATACCGTGGACATCATTGAGGAGATGCCCGCCGGCGTCGTGAAGCGCATTCTCCAGAACTCCGATCCCGCCACCCGGCGCAGCATCAACGAAATTCTCCAGTATCCCGAGGACAGCGCGGGAACCATCATGACCATTGAGTATGTGGATCTCAAGCGCGACATGACCGTGGCCCAGGCCTTTGACCGCATCCGCCGCACGGGATACGACAAGGAAACCATTTATGACTGTTACGTCACCGATTCCGGGCGAAGACTCCTGGGCATGGTGACGGTGCACACCCTGCTTTTGGCCGACCAGGACTGCATCATCGGGGACATCATGGAGACCAACATCATCCATGTGCACACCAATGATGACCAGGAGGACGTGGCGCGCCAGTTTGAAAAATACGATTTCCGCGCCATTGCGGTACTGGATAACGAAGAGCGTCTTGTGGGTATTGTCACCTTCGACGATGCCATGGACGTTATTACGGAAGAGGCCACGGAGGACATGGAGATCATGAGCGCCATCACCCCGTCGGAGAAAACCTATCTCCGATCCGGCGCCATGGAACTCTTCAAGAACCGTTTCCCCTGGCTGCTGCTTCTGATGCTCTCCGCCACCTTTACCGGCATGATCATCACAAGCTTTGAATCCGCACTGGCCTCTCAGGTGATTCTCACCGCGTTTATTCCCATGCTGATGGGCACCGGCGGCAACACCGGCTCTCAGTCCTCCGTCACCATCATCCGCGCATTGTCTTTGGAGGAAGTGGATTTTTCCGATATCTTCCGGGTGATCTGGAAGGAAGTGCGCGTGGCGGTGCTCTGCGGTGTGGCGCTGGCCCTTGCCTGTTTTGCCAAGCTGCAGCTGGTTGACCGGCTGCTTCTGGGGAATCCGGACGTGACGCTGGCGGTTTCCGCCGTGGTGTGCGCCACGATGGTGCTTTTGGTGCTCTTTGCCAAGGTGACGGGCTGTATCCTGCCCATGCTGGCAAAAAAGCTGCACCTGGATCCCGCCGTGATGGCAAGCCCCTTCATCACCACCATCGTGGATACGGTGTCCCTGCTGATTTACTTTGGCATTGCAAAGCTTGTGCTGTTCTGAGAAACGCATCCGACGCTCTCTGCGCAATTGCGCAGAGAGCGTTTTTTGCGGATTATTTCCGGGTTTTTCCAGTCCATTGACTCTTTACAGGCGGGGGCCGGGGGATTATAATGGCGAAGGATTGAAAAAATGGAGGAATATGTCTATGACGATCTCACCGCCGAAAAATCCAGTCATGCGCTATGGCTTTCTCATCGGCCTTTACTGGTTTACCTTTAATACCATGCTGGTCTTTGCCAACATGCTCTATCAGTCACAGGGCTTCTCGAACTACGAACTGGGCATTGCCAGCACCTGTACGGCGCTGTCCAACGTGGTGGCGCAGCCTTTATGGGGCACGGTGTGCGACCGGATGCCCCGGATCCGGAAGGTGATCGTGCTGGGTCTTCTATGCGCCATGCTGGCTACGCTGATCCGCTTTATCGGTTCCGGCGGCAGATGGATGATCGTGCTGTCCATGTGTCTGGTGAATTTCTGCTTCCTGCCCATGTCCTCTCTGATCGACGCCTGGATCAATCGCATGAACGCCAACGGCATGCGCATCAACTATGGCCCCACCCGCTCCTGCGGCTCTGTGGGCGGCATGCTGGGCTCCCTGATCTTCGGCGTTCTGGTGGATCACTTTGGCATTGTGATCATGGTGCCGGCCTTTATTCTCTGCAGCATCGCCCTGATTCTCTATGTGTTCACGCTCTATGAGCCCACGGCGGTCATCGCCGCTAAGAAGAAAACCGCCGGCCAGGACGAGGAGACCTTTGGCGAGGTGCTGAAAAAACTGCTGCGGAACCGTCAGTATCTGATCCTCGTCTTTACCTATATGTTCTGCATGGCGGCGCTCAACAGCGCCAACACCTTCCTCTCCGTGAAAGTCGCCGACCTGGGCGGCGGATTTTGGGAATTCGGCACCATCAACGCCATCACCGCAGGATGTGAGATCATCTTCCTGGTGTTCCTGCCGAAGATCACCCGGCGGATCCGGCCCCAGGGCATTATGGCCATCGGCTTCTTCTTCGTGATGGTGCGCGTGATCTGTCTGGCGCTGGCGAACTCCATGCCTGCCATTCAGTTGGTCTCCATGCTCCACGGCCCGTCCATCGGCATGATGATCGGCGGCGTGGTGACCTATCTCTCCGCCGTGGTGGATCGCAAGTCCTATTTCACAGCCCAGACCGGCTTTGCCGCCCTGTCCGGCACCGGCCAGATCTTAGGCGGATACTTCGGCGGCGTGATCTCCTCCTATGTCTCCGTTAATTCCATGATCCTGATCATGTCCATCCTCCCCGCCATCGGCTTCGCCGTGATGGGGCTGAATTTCCTGTCCGTGCGGAAGCGGGATCGGGAACGGGTGTGAGAAATGATAAAAAGCCTCTTGTTTTTTTCAAACAAGAGGCTTTTTCTTATTCCAGATGAAGTGGAATCTCGATCTCATCAAGGGAAAGTGTACTGGCCGCGCCGATATCCTGAGGCTCGAAGAATGTCAGATAGATCCGGGTCGTACCGTCCGGCAGAGATTCTATAGGAGAGGCAAGACGCGGAGCATGAGACAGCGTATAGCGAGTTCCGTCGGGATAGAGTAGGGAGATCCTCCGATGGGTGTGGGCATTCACGCCTACCCGGAAGTCATTGATGTCCTCAAATTCCTCCAGGGTCAATATTCCCGCATGATAGAGGGCATCGATCTGATACCAGTCCTCGTAAGCGGTGAGATTCGCATGAGGATAGTGTTCCTGCACATATGCCAACACCTCGGCGCGGATCGTCTCGTCATAACCTTCCACCCGGAGATACCCGCCAAAGGGCGAGAGCGCCAGTTCCAGCGGACGAATCGGCGCATCTGCATACTGGGACGGGTCCAGCGGTATCGTCTGCAATTCCGGCAGGGCGAGACTGGGCAGATTGAACTGCCATACGGCATTTTGCAGGATCGTGTGACGATTGGTAAGCTTATCAAGTGTCAGCGTGTAGTCTTGGTCCGACGAAACAGGGCCGTTCAGCCGCAGAAACAGCAGAGCGGAAAATGTTCCGTCCTCCCGGCGGAAAGTCTGCTGTAATCCGCCGGACGAGTAAGCCATATCCGATGCCTGCAGGGATGGAATAAAGCACAGATCCGACAGATCCTCCGGTAATTCCAGTCCAGGCGCTGGGCGAATCTGCAAAACTGCGTAGAGCAAGGACTCCAATTCTGAGGTATAACCCATGACAGATTCCAGCACCACGGTGGTGCCGCCTGAGGTAACAGCCTGATCTACTGCTATCACTTCTTCCGCCAGCACGTCCATGCTGCGCTCTCCAACCTTCTGCGTCGTGCCCCGGAAGGAAGCAAGCCGGAAGAGCTCCGCCGCGCGCTCCGGCAGCAAGGAATAGCCCGCTACCGCCGTGACGGTAAGCAGAGCCAGTGCCGCCGCCAGAATCAATGCCGTACGGATACGCGGTTTTGCAAACAGGCGCCGGGATGGACGCGATGACGTGAGTTCTGCCCGCACGCGGGCTTTCAGGATGTTTTGGGATTCGTTTTTGATATACTGCTCCGCATCGGGAAATCCGGTGCGGTCGAGTAGTTCATGATAAGCAATCTTCAATGGTAATTCCCCTTTCTTCCAGTTGTTTTCGGATGGCGCGGCGGCCCCGGAAGAGCCGCATTTTCACGGCGGACGGACTCAGTGCCAGTTCCCGCGCAATGGCGGGAATAGACTGTTCCAGTTCATAGTGCCGCAGGAAAATCTCCCGATCTTCGGACGAGAGTTCATCAAGTGCCGATCGAACGATTTCCCGCAGCGTCTGGTCGGATATTTCCTGCCAGACTGCATCTTCTACCAGAAAGCAGTCCTCTTCCAGTGGAAGAGTCAGTTTTCTGCGGCGTAGGAAATCCACCGTTCGATTCCGGGCAGTCGCAGCCAGCCAAGCCCGCAGATGGCCTGTCAACAGACTATCGCTCTGCTTCCAGAGTGACAGAAAGACATCCGAGGCGATCTCTTCCTCATCTTGTAGACTTAAGTGTCCGTCGGCTTTTCCATGAATGATGGCGCGAATATAGGTACCATAGCGATCAATGACCGCCTCCAGCGCGGCAGGGTCTTTCTTCCCGATGCCCTGCAAAAGTGTCTCTTCGTCCATGACTCCCCTCCTTTTCCCAAGTTCTTTCTCAGCCGCTGATGTCCTTATAGACGTATCTTTTTCCAAAGCGGTCACTGCATTCCGGGAAAAAGAGTAAAAAAATTGAATCCCCGCGGGGAGGAGGCTCCCACGGGGATTCCGTTTGTGCAAGCATAGTTGGTGTTATGCAGGGTGACGTTCTTCAAAGGTCTGGGGTTCTTCCACGGCGGGCAGACGATAGGCATAGCGGCTGTCCAGACGTACCAGGGAATAATAGAGGGCGCGCTCGTGTGCGCGGAGGATGGTGCCGACGATATAGGACACCATGGTGAGGAAGTATACCGCCGCCGGCAGGATCAGCAGAATGCGGTCCGCGGCATAATAGATATTGCAGGAAAGGGCGATCTGTTCCACCAGTGCGGCAAAGGGCGTGATCAGCAGGAAATAGATGGAGGAGAGGCCGCCCAGGAGGAAGCCATAGCCCATGAATCCCACAAGACCCATGACGCCCACCACGGCAAACAGGATGCCGTAGGTCACGAAACAGGCGATCTTTTTATGATAACCAAGCCATACCGGGAAGAGCAGGAAAGCCGCCAAATAAACAGTAGACATAATTACGCCGATGGTCTGAAGTGCACCCTCTGTTCCCGAGACGGTGTAACGGAGGCCGGAGAGCAGGGAAAACAGCAGTCCAGCACCTAAACTAAGCGCTGCAACGCCAATTCCGTTCATGATTTTCTTCATGATACACACCCCCGCATCATGCGGCAAAGCACCGCACGGCCTGAAATAACAGAATATAAATCGGTCTACATAATCTATTATGATTCTACAGAATAAATTAACATAATACAAGTCTTTTTCCCAAGATTTTTATATTGTAAACTCTTGTAACCGGATTGTCATTTCTTTCCTGCAAGACTTGCGGAATTTGACAGCATATGATATACTAGGGTGGCAAAAAAAAGGATTTCCGGATAGGATTCCGCACGGTTTGACGGATTCTCCCGGATTTGCCGTTTGAACGCCCCAGCTGATTTCGAGGAGCAGGCCGTCCGCCTGCAAAAGGAGACGAGAAAAATGGGTATGACTTACGAAATGAACATCGCGGGACTGCGGCGGGATCTGCCGCTGTGCCGTGTCACAGATGATCTCTATATTGGCGCCTTCGTGATCTTCGGCGACGTGGAAATCACGGTGGCTTCTGCCGAAGCGCTTCTGAAAAAAGCGCCGGAATTTGATGTGATTGTCACCGCCGAGGCCAAGAGCATTCCCTTGGCCTATGAAATGGCACGCCAGTCCGGCAAGTATCACTACATCGTGGCCCGCAAGTATCCGAAGCTTTATATGAAAAACGTGGTGTCCGTGAAGGTGCGCTCCATCACCACCGACAAGGAGCAGACCCTGTATCTGGCAGAGGATGAGGTGGAGTACATCCAGGGCAAGCGCGTCCTGATCGTGGACGATGTGATCAGCACCGGCGAATCTCTGCGCGCCGTGGAGGCTCTGGTAGAAAAGGCCCAGGGCAATGTGGTGGGCCGCATGAGCGTACTGGCCGAGGGCGACGCCGCAAACCGTGACGACATCCTCTTCCTGGAGAAGCTGCCGCTCTTCAACGCCGACGGCAGCGTGAAGGAGTAACATATTTTATGCTGGAAACCAAATCTTTCTTTGATCTTTCCCACACCCTGGCGGCGGAGTATCTTGAGCAGTTCGCCTATCCCTGGCAGGCACTTGCCGGGATCAAGGCTCTGATCCTCGCATTGGGCCCCACCCTTGACCCGGCGGAATATGACCATCCGGCGGAGGACGTTTGGATCGCGAAGAGCGCGAAGATCTTCCCCTCTGCCTATATTGCCGGGCCCTGCATCATCGGGCCGGAGACCGAGGTGCGCCACTCCGCCTTCATCCGGGGCAGTGCTCTGGTGGGCGCCGGCGCCGTGGTGGGCAATTCCACGGAGCTCAAGAACGTCATTCTCTTTGATGGTGTCCAGGTGCCTCACTTCAATTATGTGGGCGACTCCATTCTGGGCTATAAGGCCCATATGGGCGCGGGCGCGGTGACGTCCAACGTGAAAAGCGACAAAACTCTGGTTGTGGTGCACGGCGCAGGGGAACCGATGGAAACCGGCCTGAAGAAATTCGGTGCGATCCTGGGCGACTTTGTGGAAGTGGGCTGCAATTCTGTCTTAAATCCCGGCACGGTGATCGGGCCGCACAGCAATGTGTATCCCACCTCCTGTGTCCGCGGCTATCTGCCGCCGGAGCATATCCATAAAAACACCGGCGTGATCGTAAAAAAGGAGGTCCGATAAATGGGCAGACTCTTTGGTACCGATGGCATCCGCGGCATCGCGGGTGAGAAATTAACGTGTGAACTGGCCATGGAGATCGGCCGGGCCGCGGCGGAAGTGCTGTCCGGTCTGCGCCGCCGTCCCCTCTTCGTCATCGGCAAGGATACCCGGATGTCCTCCGACATGCTGGAATGCGCCATTGCGGCAGGTCTCTGCTCCGTGGGCGCAGACGTGATCTTTGTGGGCGTGGTGCCCACCCCGGCGGTTGCCTATCTGGTGGGCAAGTATAAGGCCGATGCGGGCGTGATGATCTCTGCCTCTCATAACTCTGCGGAATTCAACGGCATCAAGATCTTCGGCGGCGACGGCTATAAGCTGGCGGACGCTCTGGAAGAGCAGATCGAGGCCATCGTACTGGACGACGTGCCGGTGCGGAAGCCCTCCGTCGGCACCGATCTGGGCAAGTCCTCCCACGCGGAGAACGCGGTGCTGGATTACGTCAATTACTTAAAGACCACCGTTCCCAATTCTTTGGACGGTCTGCATATTGCCGTGGACTGTGCAAACGGTTCTGCCAGCGCCACCGCAAGAAAGCTCTTTGCGGAACTGGGCGCGGAGGCAGAGATCCTCTTTGACCAGCCCGACGGCACCAATATCAACGATGGCTGCGGTTCCACCCATCTGGAGGCCTTGAAGGCCTATGTGGTGGAGCATGGTCTGGACGCCGGTATCGCCTTTGACGGCGACGCCGACCGCTGTCTCTGTGTGGATGACAAGGGCCGGGAGATCGACGGCGATATCATCATGGCCATCTGCGCCAAGGATATGAAGGAACGCGGCAAGCTGAACCACAACACCGTGGTGGGCACCATTATGACCAACATGGGCTTTATGGTGTTCTGTGAGGAGGAGGGCCTGCGCTTCTCCGCCACCAAGGTGGGCGACCGCTATGTGCTGGAGGAGATGCTTTTGGAGGATTACAGCTTCGGCGGCGAGCAGTCCGGCCATCTGATCTTCCGTGACTTCGCCACCACCGGCGACGGTCAGCTGACCGCCATACAGCTTTTATCCATGATGGCCCGCAGCAAGAAGAAGCTCTCGGAGCTGGGCAGCATTATGGAGAAATACCCCCAGGTGATGATTAACGTCAAGGTCTCGCCGGAGGGCAAGATCGCCTTCTATACCGATCCCTGTGTCCGCGCCGCCACGGAGCGCGCCAAGACAGAACTGGGCAAGGAAGGCCGCATCGTCATCCGCGTATCCGGTACGGAACCCCTGGTGCGTGTCATGGTGGAGGGCCGCGACCTGGAGAAGGTGCAGCGTGTGGCGGAAGAGGCCGCAGACGCAGTACGCAAGAGCCTGGCATAATAAAAATACCCCAGAACCGGTTTCTTCGGTTCTGGGGTTCTCTTTTTCTCAGAGGGTTTTGGCGGGGTCCCGCATCAGGTCGGAGAGATGGGTCTCATAGAGTTCCCGGCGGATGCGACTGTTGAGGTCGCAGAAGTAGTGATGGAAGCGGCAGGCCTCCTCCGCGGAGGCACGGGGGCAGAGATAATCCGGCTGGGAGCAGTTGGACACATGGATGGGGCCCTCGATGGTCTCCACCACTTCCCCGAGACTGATCTCCGACGGGGACTTTTTCAGATAATATCCGCCCTGGGCACCTTTTTTTGCGTCCACGATCCCGGCCTGGGACAGCTTGTGCAGGATCTTCAGGGCAAAGCGCAGGGTCACGTCGGTGCGCTCCGCCAGTTCCTTGGCACTGATCACCGCACCGATGGCCGCCAGTTCTCCGGTGATCCGCAGGGCATAGTCTGTTTCGTTCGTCAGTCTCATGGTTCGTTTCCTCCGCCGGTCCTCCGGCATGAATTGTACACTATTTCCATCTACTTTATTGTAGTCAAAAAGAGAAGGTTTGTCAATGCACGGTTTTTCGCCAAATTGCCGTTCGAGCCAAGCCCATATTCATTCTGTTTCGAAGGGAGATGCACGACTTGCAGGAGTCTTTATCCGTTGTCTGCTGTCCGGCAACGCCCGCGCTGCTGGAACAAATCTGGGCACGCACCATCGCGCGCCATCCCGATGACCCTCGGTGGGAATTCTGGCGGGAGGAAGCGCTTCTGAACAATCGCACCGGACGCAGCCAGACCTTTTTGGTGATTGCGGACGGCATCCCTGTGGGAGAAGGGACGCTGCTCTTTTCTCCGGAATGCGGCGCCATCCGGGGCCGGACGGCACTGGCGGACGGGAAAACCGTGACGAACATCAATGCCCTGCGGATCGAGAAGGCATACGAGGGGCAGGGACACATTTCCCGCCTGGTGCGGCTTATGGAGGAGGCCGCCCGGGCGCAGGGGTATCGGCGCATCTCCATCGGCGTGGAAGAACAGGAACTGCGAAACCGGGCCATTTATCACCACTGGGGCTATCGGGATCTGCTCTTCCGGGAACTGGAGGATGGCGAGCCGGTGCTCTACTATGAGAAGAAACTATAAGGGAATCCAGGAAAACCCGTTGCATTTCCATGGAAATTGTGCTATCATATAGTATCTATGTTTTCGGAGGGTTATCCGTGTTACAATTTGAAGAATTCAAGCAGCAGCTCAATGCCATGCGTCCTGAAATAGAAGAAATCGGCGCGGCGCTCGACCTGGAGGCCGCTTCCCGTGAGATCGAGGAACTGGAGGCCAAGGCCGCCGAACAGGATTTCTGGAGCGATCTCGAAAATTCCCAGAAGGTGCTCCAGCGCATCAAGCAGCTGAAGGATCGTCACAGCATCTATGCCTCTCTGAAAAACGAGGCAGAGGATCTGCTCTTAATGTGTGAAATGGCTCTTGAGGAAAACGACGAGAGTCTTTCCGACGAAGTCACCGCCGGTATGGCCAGACTCACCAAGCATCTTGAAGATGTGCGGATGCAGACGCTGCTGTCCGGTGAATATGACCGCAACAACGCCATCATGAGCTTCCATGCAGGCGCCGGCGGCACCGAGGCACAGGACTGGGCCTCCATGCTCTATCGTATGTACACCCACTGGGCCGAGAGCCATGGCTATAAGTATAAGATCATCAACTATCTGGACGGCGAAGAAGCCGGCCTCAAGAGTGCCGACATCATCATCGAGGGCGAGAATGCCTTTGGCTTCTTAAAGTCCGAGATGGGCGTCCACCGTCTGGTGCGCGTCTCCCCCTTTGACTCCTCCGGCCGCCGCCACACCTCCTTTGCCGCCGTGGAAGTCATGCCGGAAATGGGCGACGATATGAAGATCGATATCCGCGACGAGGATCTCCGGGTGGATACCTATCGTTCCTCCGGTGCAGGCGGCCAGCACGTCAATAAGACCGAGTCCGCCATCCGCATCACTCACATCCCCACCGGCATCGTGGTCAGCTGTCAGAACGAGCGCAGCCAGGTGCAGAACCGTCAGGTGGCCATGCGTATGCTCATGTCCAAGCTCATGGAGATCAAGGAGCGCGAGCATTACGACAAGATCGAGGACATCAAGGGCGAGCAGAAGAAGATCGAATGGGGCAGCCAGATCCGCTCCTATGTCTTTATGCCCTACACCCTGGCAAAAGATCACCGTACCGGCTTTGAAAACGGCAACATCAATGCCGTGATGGACGGCGATATCGACGGCTTCATCTCCGCCTATCTCAAGATGAATGCCATCAAAAACGGCGCCAACGCATAAACCGCAGGAAAGCACGATTCCAGAGCCCTCTTCGCCGAAAAAACCGGCGGAGAGGGTTTTCCCCGTATGATGGGGCATTTTCCCGCTCCCGGAAAAGCCGGAAAAAACCGCAGAAATTGACAGAATCGCAGTTTTCTGGTATAATATGATATTCTATTTTCGAAAGACCGAGGTATGATCGTATGCAGGATATGTACGCCGAATATATTGTGAAACGTCACGACGGCATCAAAACGTCTTTATTAAAGGTGCTGGTCATGGTGGCGACCGCCGTGCTGGTGTATCTGGCCATGATGCTGACCCAGGAGATCCTCTTCTTGCTGCCGGCGGCGGTGGCGCTTTTTGGCTGGCTGGGCTATCGCGCCTATCTGATGCTGAGCATTGAGTACGAGTACATCGTCACCAATGGTGAGCTGGACATCGACCGGGTCATTGCCCGCCGGGGCCGCAAGCGCCAGATCAATATCAAGACCAACGCCTATGAGCTGATCGCCCCCTATGACGACGCGCACAAGGCCGCCTATGAAGAGGGCGAGTTTGTGAAAACCATCGACGCCCGCTCCAAGCCCGATATCGACGGATTCTTCGTCATTGCAAACGTCCGCAACGTGGGCCGCGTCCGGGTGCGCTTTGAACCCACGCCCAAGATGCTCTACATCTTTTCCCAGTATGTCCCCCGCCAAATGGCGGTGCTCTACGGCCCGCCGGAAGAGTACGAGGACGACGAAGACGAACTGGACGACTAAGCGTTTTTCAAGCAGGAGAACCCTTTTATGATCAATGTATATTCCTCCGCCGATGTGCGGGATATGGACCGTGCCGCCATCGAGAGCGGGATCCCCAGTCTGAGTCTCATGGACGCGGCGGCATCGGCCCTTTTTGACACGCTGGACCGGGCGCTTTCCGGCATCGCAGGACGCCGGGTGGTGATTTTCTGCGGTTCCGGCAATAACGGCGGCGACGGCTTTGCCCTGGCTTCCCTGATTCTGGGGGCCGGCGGAAATCCGGTGGTGATCTTCGTGGGGGATCGCACCCGCATGACCCCGGACTGCAGCGCCATGTGCAGCCGCTTTATCGAGTCAGACGGCGAGATCCTGGAATTCACCCCGGATTGTCTTGTGGGCGCAGACGCCTGTGTGGACGCCATGTACGGCACCGGATTCCGGGGCAAGCTCACCGGTGACTGCGGCGAGGCGGCCAAACTGATGAACCGCTTCCCGGGCTTCCGCCTGGCGGCGGATCTGCCCTCCGGCCTTTATTCCGATTACGGCGGGATGTGCGAGGACGCCGTGTGCGCCGACGCCACCGTCACCTTCTCCTTCCCGAAGCCTTCCTGTCTGCTGCTGCCGGCCGCCGCCAACTGCGGCCGCATCATCGTGGCGGACATTGGCATTCCCAAAGAAATTTCCGATCGTTATACCCCGTCCTTCACCATGTGTGACCAGTCCACGCTGGAGGTGCTGCCCCGTCGGGATCGTCGGGCGCACAAGAGCCATTTTGGCCATGCACTGGTGGTGGCAGGCAGCGCCCGGTATACGGGTGCGGCTTATCTGGCCGCCGAGGCCGCGGTACGCAGCGGCGCGGGGCTTGTGACCGCGGCGGTGCCCGCCGCTATTCACAGCACCATGGCTGTAAAGCTCACCGAGGCCATGGCCTATGCCCTGCCGGATCAGAACGCCCTGGGGCAGGCCTCCCTTTACGATCTTCTGGCGCTGTGTGCCGGCGCCTCCGCCGTGTTGGTGGGGCCGGGTCTGGGCCGGGAGGAGGCAACCGCCGCAACCGTGCGGGATCTGGCCTCCATGCTGACGCTTCCCGTGGTATTTGACGCCGATGGCATAAATGCCCTCATCGGGCATATGGATATTCTGTCCCGTATGCAGCAGACGCCGGTGCTGACGCCCCATGACGGCGAGTTCGCCCGCCTCTTCGGTGCGCCGCCTCCCGATGCGGCCCGCGCCCGGGTGCTGACTGCCCTGGAGGCCGCGAAGAAGAGCGGCAGCGTCATCGTGCTGAAGGGCTATCGCACCATCATCGCGTCCCCGGACGGACGGGTGGCCGTGAATCCCACGGGCAATCCCGGTATGGCCTCCGGCGGCAGCGGCGATGTGCTGGCCGGCCTTGTGGTGTCCTTCCGGGCACAGGGGATCCCCGCCTATGAGGCGGCCTGTGCGGCGGTGTGGCTCCATGGCGCGGCGGGCGATGAATGCGCCCGCACCCTCAGCGAATACGGCATGGCGGCCACGGATCTGATCCGTGCCGTGCCGCGGCTCCTGCGCGGACGCAATTCCACTCTGTATTTCTAAAGGTAAGGAGGGCCCATGCGGCGCGGATTCCTTTTGATCTGCGTACTGATGATGCTCCTGCTGGCCGGATGCGGCGCGGGAGACCAAGAGGCTTTTCTGGAAGAGATCCGTCTGCGCTATACGCCGGACTCTGCGTTCACCGCGAAAACCGCGGTGCGGGTGGAGCTGCCGGACCGCGCGGCGGACTATGTGATCGACTGGAGCTATGACCGCGGCATCAGCCGTCTCACCGTGGCGGAACCGGAGGAAATCGCCGGGATCACCGTGGAGACCAGCGACCAGGGACTGAACTTTCTTTATGAGGATGCGGTCCTGACCGTGGATCCCGCCGGGGCGGTGCTGTCCCCGCTGGAGGCCCTGCCGGAGCTGCTCTTTGGATGGAGCGGCGGCATCGTGGAGGATGCCTGCCGGGACACCTGGGAGGGCGCCGAGGCGATGGCGGTGAGCTATTCCATGGAGCGCGGCGGGAGAACGCTTCACCAAAGGGTATGGTTTGACCGGGGCCGCTACACCCCGCTCTATGCGGAGGTGTATCAGGATGACCGGCTCACCATGTGCTGTACCTTTCTGACGTTTCAATAATTCCATTGCCACTTTTTCATTCGAGGCAAGACGATATGATTTACTACAATAACTGGACGCGGGCAGAAATTGATCTGGACGCGATCGAACATAATCTGCGGGTCATCCGGGAACGGCTGCAGCCGGGATGCCGCGTAATGGCCATGGTGAAAGCCGATGCCTATGGGCATGGCGCCATTCCGGTGGCGCGCTGTCTCGAGGACGCGGGGATCGATTACCTGGGCGTCGCCAACCTGTTCGAGGCGGCCAGTCTCCGGGATTCCGGCATCACGGTGCCGATCCTGATCCTGGGCTATACCCCCGTCGCTTTGACGGGCGACCTGATCCGCTATGATATCACCCAGTGTGTCCCCAGCCGGGACGCGGCGGAGCGGTATCAGGCGGCCGCTGCCAAGCTGGGGCAGACTTTGAAGATCCATGTAAAGCTGGACACCGGCATGTCCCGCCACGGCATTCTCTGCCACGGGCGCGTGGAGGAGGCGGTGGAGGAAGTCCTCTCCATTCACCGCCTGGAGAATCTGGCGCTTGAGGGAATTTTCACCCATTTTGCCTATGCCGACAGCGAGGAAGACGGCCCCACCATGGCGCAGCTGGCGGATTTCGAGGCGGTTTTAGAGAAAATTGAGGCCCGCGGCATAAAAAACGCCGTAAAACATTGCGCAAACAGCGCAGCTATGTTACAATATAGCTGTACGCATTTCGATATGGTCCGTCTTGGTCTGGCGCTTTATGGGCTGGAGCCGGTTCCCGGCGTGCCCTATGGCAACTTAAAGCCCGCCATGACCATGAAAACCCCCATTACCCAATTAAAGACCATTCCCGCCGGTACGCCGGTGAGCTATGGCATGACCTATCACGCGGCCCGGGAGACCCGGGTGGCTACGGTTCCGGTTGGGTACGGCGACGGATATCTCCGTTCCTTTGCGGGCGCGGCCATGACGGTATGCGGAAAACCCGCGCCGGTGATCGGACGGATTTGCATGGATCTCTGCATGCTGGACGTCACCGATATCCCCGAAGTGCGGGAGGGCGACACCGCCGTGATTTTCGGCGCTGCCCCTCATACCACGCCGGATGATCTGGCGCGGCTGGCCGGAACGATCTCCTGGGAGGTCATCACCGGCATTTCAAAGCGTGTCCTGCGGCTCTATCTCCGCGACGGCAAGATCGTCTCCCGGCTGAGTTATATCTAAGGCCGGTGGCAGATCCCATATGCGCGGCATATACTGATCATGCTCCGAGAAGTGACCGGGATGGCATCCCCGGCAGAATTTTTCTGCGGTGGATTATATCCGGGAAACTTTTGGGGAAAGATACAGTCGGTATGGTGAGGACTTCACCGTATACGATTCCGACGGAGCGTGAAATGCAGTGGATATGAGCGTCAGACGCGGCGATATTTACTTCGCCGACCTGAGCCCCGTGGTGGGCAGTGAACAGGGCGGCATCAGACCGGTACTTATCGTGCAGAACAATGTGGGAAACCGGCACAGCCCCACGGTGATCGCGGCGGCCATTACGTCGCAGATCAACAAAGCGAGACTGCCGACACACATTGAGCTTTCCGGACAGTCCTTTGGACTGACGAGAGACAGCGTGGTATTACTGGAACAGATTCGCACCATCGACAAACGGCGCTTGCTGGAACGAATGGGCAAGCTGGACGAGGGCGTGATGAACCGCGTGGATGAAGCCCTTGCGGTGAGTTTCGGTCTCGGAGAAGACGTTTTATACCAGGCGGAACGGAAATAACCGCCGCTATACAATGGAGGGAAAAAGTTATGGCAAAGAGAAAATGGATCGCCGGCACCAGTGCCGTCTTATTGGTCCTTTTACTGCTGGCCAGCTACATGGCAGTTGCCGCAGAAACCACGGAACGCGAGGATCCCCTGGTGGCACTCAGTTATCTGACCGACGTTCTGGCGCCGGAGACCATTGAAAAGGTCAACTCCGCCATTGATCTGAAGGCAGAGCAGATGGAGACCCAGATGAACCAGATCCTCACCGACTATACCACACAGCTGGAAGCCAAGATCGCAGAGTTTGAATCCCGCAACGAGAATATCGCCACGGACTCGAGCTTTGTGGCCGCGGTCACCAATTCTGTTCTGGCACAGCTGGGCAGCGGCGGCACCACCGGTGAAGGCGGTACGGCAGCACTCCCCGGCAGCGGCTGGCAGCTGGTACAGGTCAGCAAGGGCGAGACCTATAAGTTCGCAGTGGGCGGCATGATTCTCCTGCGGATCGGCAGCGCATCCTGCTATACCCCCTCCTCCCCCGGCATCATTGACTGCACCGCAGGCAACGAGCTGGAAGGCGGCGGCGCCCTCCAGAAGAACCATCTTTACCTGGTCACCGTGGAAGAGCGCGGCTTTACCGCCACCTCTGACTCCAAGATCATGGTCTATGGTTCCTACACGGTGGATTAAGAACGCATAAACAACAGTCCCGGTATCATAAGATACCGGGATTTTTTCTATCCGTACCGCTTGCTATTCCGGGGATATTTTGTTATCATGAGGGTGTTCGAAGTTCCCCCGACTTGACAGGAAAGGAAGCGATGACCGTGAGATCCTATACCCTTGCCATTGATATCGGCGCGTCCAGCGGACGGCATATTCTGGGATGGCTGGAAGACGGCAAACTGGTCCTCCAGGAAATCTATCGCTTTGAAAACCGCCAGCTGCGGCAGCAGGGACACGACTGTTGGGACATGGCGCATCTCTGGGAGAATATTCTGGCCGGGATGCGGCGCTGCGGCGAGCTTGGGATGATTCCCGCGTCCGTCGGGATCGACACCTGGGCGGTGGACTATGTGCTTTTGGACAAGTCCGGCCAGGCACTGGGCCCCGCCATCGCCTATCGGGACAGCCGGACGGAGGGCATGGACGCGGCGACGTACCGCATCGTGCCGGAGTCGGAGCTTTATGCCCGGACGGGCATTCAGAAGCAGATCTTCAATACGGTCTTTCAGCTCATGGCGCAGAAGGCCGAGGATCCGGCCCTGCTGGATCGGGCGGCGCATTTATTGATGCTCCCGGATTATTTCCATTACCGGCTCACCGGGCAGATGCGGCAGGAATACACCAACGCCTCCTCCACCGGGCTTCTGGACGCCGGTGCGCGGAACTGGGATTATGATCTGATCCGGCGTCTGGGACTGCCGGAGCGGCTTTTTGTACCGCCGGCACAGCCTGGAGAACGGCTGGGGCCGCTTTTGCCGGGGATTGCGGAGATCGTGGGATATCAGACCGAGGTGATTCTACCGGCTACGCACGACACAGGATCGGCCTTTCTGGCGGTTCCGGCACAGGACGAGCACGCGGTCTATCTCTCCAGCGGCACCTGGAGTCTTTTGGGTGTGGAAAACGACGTACCGATCCTGACAGAAGCCTCGCGTCTGCAGAATTTTACCAACGAAGGCGGCGCCTTCGGCAACTGGCGGTATCTCAAAAACATCATGGGCCTCTGGATGATCCAGTCCATTCGCCGGGAGTTAAACGGCACGGCGTATGTGGCGGGCAGAGAGATCCGGGAAAAGGACGGACGGCAATGGAGCTATCCGGATCTGATCGCAGAGGCGGAGCAGGCAGCGGATTTCCCCTCTCTTGTGGACGTCAACAACGACTGTTTCCTGGCGCCGGAGAATATGCAGGAGGCCGTGCGGGACTACTGCCGCAGAAGCGGCCAGGCCGTACCGGAAACCGTAGGCGAACTGATGCAGTGTGTCTATCGCAGTCTGGCGCGTTGTTACCGGGAGGCCGTGACGGCGCTCTCCGGCCTGACCGGAAAAACATACACCGCCATCCATATCGTGGGCGGCGGCAGTCAGGACGATTACTTAAACCGGCTTACGGCGGAGGCCACGGGCCTGCCGGTGTATGCCGGGCCCATTGAAGGAACTGCGCTGGGCAATCTGATCGTGCAGATGATGACAGCGGGTGAAATAAAAACTCTTGCCGCGGCGCGGCAGCTCATACGAGACAGTTTTATTGTGCGGGAGGTAAAAGCATGAGTTATCAGGAAGCAAAGGCCAAATATGCGGCCATCGGCATCGACACCGATGCCGTCATCGAAAAATTAAAGACCGTTCCGGTGGCGCTGCACTGCTGGCAGGGCGACGATCTCCGGGGCTTTGACAACGACGGCCCCCTCACCGGCGGCATTCAGACCACCGGCAATTATCCCGGCCGCGCCCGGAATCCGGAAGAACTGATGGCGGATCTGGATCTGGTGCGCCGTCTGGTGCCCGGCAAGATGAAGATGAACCTCCACGCCAGCTATGCCATCTTTGACGAGGAGAACCCCTGGGTGGACCGCGACAAGATCGAGCCGAAGCATTTCAAGAAATGGGTGGACTATTGTAAAGCGCGCGGCATGGGCTGTGACTTCAATCCCACCTTCTTCTCCCATCCCAAGTGCGACCCCATGACGCTCTCTTCCGTGAATGAAGAGACCCGCCGCTTCTGGGTGGAGCATGGCCGCGCCTGCGTCCGCATCTCTCAGTATCTGGCAGACGAGCTGGGGGAGCCCTGCGTCATGAATATGTGGGCCGGCGATGGCTATAAGGACATCCCCGGAGACCGCATCGGCCCCCGTATGCGCTATAAGCAGTCCTTTGACGAGATTTTAGAGGAGCCCTTTGACAAGACCAAGGTGTTCCCCTGCGCCGAGAGCAAGACCTTTGGCATCGGCGTGGAGAGCTATACCGTGGGTTCTGCGGAGTGGTGCCTGAAATATGCCTCCAGCCGGGACGACTGCATCACCCTGATGGACAACGGCCACTATCATCCCACGGAAGTGGTCAGCGATAAGATCTCCTCCATTCTGACCTTTGACAAGCACATGGCCCTGCACATCACCCGTTCCGTGCGCTGGGACAGCGACCATGTGGTGCTCTTTGACGACGAGACCCGCGAGATCTGCCGGGAGATCGTGCGCTGCGGCGCGCTCGACCGGGTGTTCATTGCAACCGACTATTTCGACGCCTCCATCAACCGCGTGGCGGCCTGGGTCATGGGCTTCCGCAATGTGCAGAAGTCTCTGCTCTTCGCCCTGCTCCAGCCCAATGAGCTCCTGAAAAAACTGCAGGACGAGGAACAGTTCACCAAGCTCATGGTGCTGCAGGAGGCATTGAAGGTCTATCCCTTCGGCGACGTGTGGGAGGAATACTGCAGACAGTATGACGTGCCGGCGGATGAGAGCTGGTTCGACACCATCGAGACCTATGAGCGCGACGTGCTGAGTCAGCGCGTCTGAACGAGGCACAGCGTATGAACGTACTGAAAGCGCCCTTTGTACAGGGCTTTATCCGGATGGCAGACGACGGATGGCAGCAGGGATGGCACGAGCGAAACGGCGGCAATCTGAGCTATCGGATCCGGGAAGAAGAAATTCAGGAGATCCGGGAATCGCTGCATCCAGGCGAATGGCGGGAGATCGGCACGGAGGTGCCGGGCCTTTCCGGCGAATACTTCCTGGTGACCGGTTCCGGCAAGTTTTTCCGGAATGCCAGCCTGGATCCCGAGGATGCCCTCACGATCGTGGAGATCGATGAAACCGGTACGCAGTACCGTATTGTGTGGGGCCTCGTAAACGGCGGCAGACCCACCAGCGAACTGCCCACCCATCTCATGAACCATGAGGTGAAAAAGGCCGCATCACACGGCCGTCACCGCGTGATCTATCACGCCCATCCCACCAATATTGTGGCACTGACCTTTGTGCTGCCGCTGGATGACGTGACCTTCACCCGGGAGCTTTTTGAGATGGAGACGGAGTGCCCCATTGTCTTCCCGGCGGGCATCGGCGTGGTGCCGTGGATGATTCCGGGCGGCCGCGAAATCGCCGTGGAGACCTCAAAGCTCATGCAGGAGCATGATGTGGCGGTCTGGGCCCACCACGGGCTCTTCTGCTCCGGCGAGGATTTTGACCTCACCTTCGGTCTCATGCACACCGTAGAGAAGGCGGCGGAGATCCTGGTGAAGGTGCTGTCCATGGGCGGCAAGCGCCAGACCATCCCCGGCGACGGTCTGCGGGATGTGAGCCGCGCCTTCGGCGTCAGCGTGCCGGAGAAGTATGTATTGGAAAAAAGTAAGGAAAAGGCCGGGGACTCCCCGGCCTTTTGAAAAATGTGTTTTTTTTCGAAGAAAACCCTTGACTGTAAAGTGACTTGATACGCTATACTGTCCCCGGTGAAAGGAGATGAAGGCGTTTGACCAGCAAGGAAATGGAGGCCCGCAGCGGCATGACGCGGGCAAATATCCGCTTTTATGAATCGGAGGGACTGCTCTCCCCTGCCCGGAGCGCCAACGGATACCGGGAGTATACGGAGGAGGATCTCCTGGTGCTGCAGCGGATCCATCTGCTGCGGATGCTGCGCCTGCCGCTTGAGGACATCAAAGCCATGCACCGGGGCGAGCGGTCGCTCCACGATACCATGGCGCAGCACATGGAATGGCTGCAGCAGGAACAGCAGGAGCTGAGCCGGTCCCGCACGGTCTGCGGGGAGATCCGGGAATCCCACAGCGGTTATCGCAGTCTGGACGCGGAGCGGTATCTCGAGGATCTGAAACGCCAGCCGGAGCAGAGCGAGGCGGCCATCTATGAGGATGTGCTGCCGCCGCTGGTGGCGCCCTGGCGGCGTTATTTTGCCAGAGGCTTTGATTACACCCTCTATGTGCTTTTCTGGGATCTTTTCCTCATCGCCGTGTGCAATGTCCGGATTTCCGCCGGCACCGGCGGCTTCTTCGGGGCGCTGATCCCTATGGCGCTGATGCTGTTTTTGGAGCCCTTGTGGCTGCGGCTCTTTTCGACAACGCCGGGCAAGTGGATTCTGGGGCTCTCCGTCACTGCGGACGACGGCAGGCGGCTTCGCTATGCCGAGGGCTTTTCCCGCACACTGTCCGCGCTCTGGTGGGGCGAGGGCGCGGGGATCCCCATTTTCCAGATCGTACGGCTGTGGAAGAGCTACACCGCCCATTCTGACGGCGAGACCCTGCCCTGGGAATATGACTCCACGCTGACGCTGCGGGACAGCCGCCGGTGGCGGGCATGGGCGCTGGTGGTGGGGTATGTGCTGGTGGGGGTGCTGCTGGGTGCCGCCATGGTGCGGGCAGAGCTGCCGCGGCATCGGGGCGAGATCACCGCAGAGGAGTTTGCACAGAATTTCAACAAGCTGGCGGCCTATCACGACTATGACTTCGGCGCGGTGCTCACCGGGGACGGCACCTGGGAACGGGTGCTGACGCCGCACATGATGGTGTCCATCGCCGACGGGCCCCAGGATTTCGTATTTGCGGAGAAAGATGGGGTTCTCACCGCCGTCGGTTTCTCCTATCACGCGGTGAATGAGGAAAACTGGATGCCGAATTTCCGGACGCAGATGTATCTGGCGGCGCTGTCCTTTGCGGGCGCGCAGGAGGACTTCCGCATCATGGCGGGAGATCAGGAACGCCTGGCGGAGACCATCCGGCGGCACCCCTACGAGAGCTTTACCCTGGATCTGGCGGGTGTGCGGATCGTGTGCGATGTAGAATACGAGGGGTATCTGGATGAGATGGTGTATAACGGATACCTGATCCCCATTGAAGGCGCGGACTGTGCCTATCATTTCGCGTTCTCCATGGAGAAAATAGCATAAGAAAAAGCCCCGGCCATTTTCCCGGGCTTTTTTTCATGCAAAAAGGACTCACGGCAGAGCCATGAGTCCCAGTCACTACGATTATGCAGCGTTTTGCGTTCCGGAAGGAACAGAGATAAATAGAAACTTACTTGATTTCGACCTTTGCGCCGGCATCTTCCAGCTTCTTCTTGATCTCTTCTGCGTCTTCCTTGGAGATGCCTTCCTTGATGGGCTTCGGGCAGTTGTCAACCAGGTCCTTAGCTTCCTTCAGGCCCAGGCCAGTGATCTCACGGACGACCTTGATGACGCCGATCTTCTGTGCGCCGTGGTCAACCAGGATAGCATCGAACTCGGTCTTCTCTTCAACAGCAGCAGCAGCGCCAGCAGCGGGAGCGGCGACAACAGCAGCAGCAGCGGAAACACCGTACTTCTCTTCGATAGCCTTAACGAGCTCGTTCAGCTCGAGGATGGTCATGCTGTCAATAGTCTCAAGAATGTTAGTGATCTTCTCGGTAGCCATATTAAATATCCTCCGTTTGAAAATAATACGTGATTAGGCTTCTGCCGGAGCTTCTTCCGCGGGGGCGGAACCGCCGGCTTTCTGTTCTGCAACTGCGTTAAGAGCGATTGCAAGGCTGCGCGGGCCATGGGACAGGCAGTAAAGCAGCTGGGTAAGCAGACCCTCGCGGCCCGGAATGGATGCCAGAGCTTCTACTTCCTGAGCGCTGATGACCTTACCGTCAACAAAGCCGCACTTGATCGTGAAAGCACCGCCCGAATCCTTGGCATACTTGTCCAGGATCTTTGCGGCGGCAATCGGATCTTCGGGGCTGATGGCAAGAGCCGTCGTGCCGTTTAAATGTTCGTCGAATGCATCAAAACCGACTTCGTGAGCTGCCAGCTTGGTCAGAGTGTTCTTGACGACGCTGTACTCAACACCGGCGGTTCTGAGATCACGACGCAGTTTGGTATCGTTTGCAACGGTGATGCCCTTATAGTCAACGAGGACACCGGCGCTTGCGGTCTTCATCTTTTCAGCAAGCTGTGCAACGATTGCCTGTTTCTCCTTGAGAACTGCTGCGTTCGGCAAATCAGTCACCTCCTGAGTAATAAAAAAACCTTTTGTCCATGGGTTATCCCAAAGACAAAAGGCGAAACTTACCTAAGATAAGAAGCGGCCTCCTCGGTACGGCGGTGAGTAACACCGATTAAGGAACCCGGATACCGGATGCCCCGTACTGTCTTCGGAAAACTCAAGTGTTGTTTTACACAACATGAGTATGATACCAGAGTTTCATCCAGTTGTCAAGCATAATTTGCAGGTTTTTGAAAAAAAGTTTTTGACTTTTTCCCGCATCCCTGGTATCATGGACTCTAGACGAACCGCACGGCGGGCGGATCCCGGCGAAATTTGCGGTCGCTCCGCGGCGCGGTGGGGCGGCATTGTGAACTTTGTCGAATCCGGGCCGAATCTGCCCCGGAAACCCATGAAAAACGTGAAAATTGAAAAAAAGACTTGACCTTTTCCCGGAGATATGGTATATTGATGATACCTGTCCGGGTTCTTTTTTTTGTTCAAATTTCAGTTAGCCCGGTTCAGGGAGGCTAATATTACAGGAGGTGCCGTTTATGCGTACGAAGATCACTCTTGCCTGTTCAGAGTGCAAGCAGCGCAACTACAATACGTTCAAGAACAAGAAGAACGATCCCGATCGTCTTGAGATGAACAAGTATTGCCGTTTCTGCAGAAAGCATACTGTTCACAGAGAATCCAGATAAGGGAGCTGCACTTATGTTTAAGAAGAAAATCGCTCAGGCTATTGAGCCGGCAGCAGAAGCAGCCAAGACGAATAAGCCTGCAGCAAAGCCGAACAAGAAGAAAATGACGTTCCGCGACGCCATGGCCAAAGCCAGCAAATGGTTCCGCGAGCTCAAGAGTGAATTCAAGAAGATCGTTTGGCCCACCAAGAAGCAGGTCATCAAGAACACCTGTGTGGTGCTGGTGGTGCTGGTTGCAGTCGCCATCGTGGTCGGTCTTCTGGACTTCGCATTCGAGAAGCTGATTTTGGAACAGATTCTGAAGCTTGCTACCGGTTATTAATCACTGCATCGTCGGTTGATTCAGTTTGAAGGATGGTGCAAAATGGCTGATGAAGCAAGATGGTATGTTGTGCATACCTATTCCGGCTATGAAAACAAAGTAGCCGCAACAATTGAAAAAACGATTGAGAACAGAAAGCTGCACGACCTCATCTTTGCAGTCAACATTCCCACCGAGACGGTTCTGGAAGTCCGCGAAACCTCCCAGAAGGAAGTGGAGCGCAAGATCTTCCCGGGCTATGTCCTGGTCAAGATGATCATGACGGATGACAGCTGGCATGTGGTTCGCAACACCCGCGGCGTGACCGGCTTTGTCGGCCCCGGGAGCAAACCCGTGGCACTGACGGATGAGGAAGTCGCCGCACTCGGCATCGATAAGAGAGAGCCGAAGGTCTCCCTTTCCTACAAGGTGGGCGACCAGGTCCGCGTAACGGAAGGTCCCATTACGAACTTTACCGGTACGGTGGACGAAATCGACGAGAACGAGAACCGTGTTCGCGTGATCGTCTCCATGTTTGGCCGCGAGACCCCGGTGGAGCTGGAGCTTCATCAGGTCACAGCGATATAAGTCTGCGGGATCCCCGCAGAAAACGCCCCGCGCAACGTGGGAGGACGCGAGAGCGTCCGTATGAATCACCACATTTACATCTAAGGAGGTGCACCTCAAGGTGGCACAGAAGGTTATTGGTTACGTTAAACTGCAGATTCCGGCTGGTAAGGCAACTCCCGCCCCTCCGGTAGGTTCCGCACTTGGCCCGCACGGCATCAACATCATGGGCTTTACGAAAGAATTCAACGAGCGTACGAAGAATGACATCGGCCTGATCATCCCGGTTATCATCACGATCTATGCCGACCGTTCCTTCAGCTTTATCACCAAGACCCCGCCCGCACCCGTTCTCATCAAGAAGGCCTGCGGCATTGAGAGTGGTTCCGGTGAACCCAACAAGACCAAGGTCGCTACCCTGTCCAAGGCTGACTGCCGCAAGATCGCAGAGCAGAAGATGCCTGACCTGAATGCTGCTTCCATCGAGACTGCTATGAGCATGATCGCTGGTACCGCCCGCAGCATGGGCATTTTAGTTGAGGAATAAGGCAGAGGCCTTATCCACAATGTGGGAGGATAAGAATACCGCGATCCGCGTGTATTCGCCCGACTAACCACTATTAGGAGGAAATAACGTGCATAGAGGTAAGAATTATATCGAGAGCATGAAGCAGATTGAGAAGCTCCATCTGTATGATCCGAGCGAGGCTCTCGACAACGTCGTTAAGATCGCAAAGGCAAAGTTCGACGAGACCGTCGAAGTTCATATCAAGCTGGGTGTTGACTCCCGTCACGCTGACCAGCAGGTTCGTGGTGCTATCGTTCTTCCGAACGGCACCGGTAAGTCTGTCCGCGTCCTGGTTTTCGCCAAGGATGACCGTGCAGCCGCTGCCCGCGAGGCCGGCGCCGAGTATGTCGGCGACACCGATCTCGTCGAGAAGATCCAGAAGGAAAACTGGTTCGACTTTGACGTCGTCATCGCTTCTCCGGATATGATGGGCGTCGTCGGTCGTCTGGGTCGTGTCCTGGGTCCGAAGGGCCTGATGCCGAACCCCAAGGCCGGTACCGTCACTCCTGACGTTGCCCGTGCTGTTGCCGAGGCAAAGGCCGGTAAGATCGAGTATCGTCTCGACAAGACCAACATCATCCACTGCCCGATCGGCAAGGTTTCTTTCGGTGTTGAAAAGCTCCGTGAGAACTTTGACACTCTGCTGGGTGCAGTTGTCCGCGCTAAGCCGGCCGCTGCAAAGGGCCAGTACATCCGCTCCTGCGTGGTCGCTTCCACCATGGGCCCCGGTGTCAAGGTCAACCCCGCTCGTATCGAGAGCAAGTAAGCAAACGAATCAAAACCCCGGTAAGGAAATTCCTTATCGGGGTTTTTCGTCTAGTATACAGGAGGTGACGAGAAATGCGGGACGGACACATTCACATCGAACAGGGAGACTATACCCTTGACTGGATCCGGCGCTTTGCGGATCGTGCGGTGGAGACGGGGATGCGGGAGATCTGGCTTTTGGAGCACTGCTATCTCTTTGCGGAGTTTGTACCCATGTATGGCGCGGTGTGCGCGCACAGCAGCTATGTGGACGCATGGTTCCACCGGAAGGCCGGGAAGCTGAGGCTTTCGGACTATCTGACCCTGATCGAACAGGTTCGGCGCACCGATTTCCCGGTTTCCATCCGGTTCGGTCTCGAGATCTGTTATTTCCCGGAATACGAGGCATTCGTGAAAAAAGAGACCCGCGGATGCGGGCTCGACTTCCTGTTGGGCAGTGTGCATTTCATTGATCGCTTTGCGTTTGACCACAAGGCGGAGCACTGGGAGGGCGTGGACGTGGATTCGGCCTATCGGACGTATTTTGAGACCTCCATTTCCCTGGCGCAGAGCGGTCTTTTCGACGGCATCGCCCATCCGGACTGCATCAAGCTGTTCGGGCACAAGGCGTCCTTTGATCTGACGGCGTATTACGAACGCCTGGCACAGGCCCTGGCGGCGCAGCGGATGTATGCCGAGGAGAGCAGCGGGATCTTCCGCCGCTGTCCCGAAACGGCCGCGCCGGGCATGGACGCGGCGCTTCTGTCGTGCATGAAGCGTCATCACATCCCTATCGTCACGGTATCGGACGCCCATTGCCCGGAGGACGTGGGAGATCACATTGCGGAAATGACCGAACGGATCGCACAGGATTGATGGAAAAAACTGGTTGGGAGCGGCATTCTGCCGCTCTTTTTTCAGTTTCCTCCCCTCTTTACAGATGGGGCAAAACAGGGTATACTGAATTTAATCAGATCTTGCCGAAGAGCATCGGAGGAGCATATGACCCGTCTTTATTTTGTCCGCCATGTGGAGGCGGAGGGGAATCTCTACCGCATCTGCGAGGGACAATATAATGGTGCGCTGAGTCCCCGGGGGGAAGCGCAGCTTTCCTGCGTCAGCGCCTATTTTGCGGATATCCCGCTGGATGCAGTGTATTCCAGCGATTTATACCGGGCATACCGCACCGCTCAGGCGGCGGCATCGGCCTCCGGCCTGCCGGTGATCCCCTGCCGGGGCCTTCGGGAATACGATTTCGGCAGCTATGAAGGCGAATCCTGGGGCGATATCAACCGCCGATTCCCGGAGGAGCAGCATCATTTTTATCATGACCTCCGGGGCTTCCGTGCGCCGGGCGGCGAGAGCGCAGCGTGCGTGGCACAGCGCATGACCGATACGGTGAAGCGACTGGCGAACCGGCATCCGGGCGGCAGCATCGTCATCGTGGGTCACAGCGCCGCCATGGGCACCTTTTTCCCCGCGGTGCAGATGCCCTTTGACCAGGTGCGGGAGCTGCAGTATATGAAAAACGCCTCTGTGACGGTGATGGACTGGGACGGGGAACGATTCCACATGGTGCGCTATAACGACACCTCGCATCTTTCTCACCTCCCCGTCGGCGACCATTTCACCACCCGCCCCAAGGTGGAGTTTTCCTATCGCTTTGCGGATCCCGTCCGGGATCGGGACTGGATCTGCCACTGCGGCGAAGCGGCATGGCAGGCCGTATACGGCAATCTGCGGCTCTTCTCCATGGAGCGGTTTTATGAGAACGCCCGGGGGCTTCTGCTGGATCACTCCCGGAACGGCATCATTCCTCTGGCGGACGGCCAGCCGGCTGGCATCCTGCTTCTGGATTCCCGCCAGCAGGACGAGCCCGCCACCGGCCACATCTCGCTCATTTATCTTCAGCCGGAATTCCGGGGCATGGGCCTTGGCGCCCAGCTCATCGGCAAGGCCGTGGTGGAATATCGGCGGCGCGGAATGGATACACTAAGACTGAACGTGGCCAGCGTCAACCAATCTGCCCAGCGGTTTTACACCCGTCTGCGCTTCCGGCGGGAGGAAACACGCCGTCCCTTCGCCCGGCAGTATGTGATGCGTATGTCCATCGCGGTGCCGCAGATCACGGCGCAGGAATAATTTTGTGCAATTTGTCCTATGGACAAATCAATACCTATTTGGTATAATATAGACAGAAAGAAAAAGATTCCGAAAGGAGAACAAATTATGGCACTTGAGATCACCCGTGACAATTTTGATAAAGAAGTATTACAGTCTGAGAAAACGGTTCTTTTGGACTTCTGGGCGCCCTGGTGCGGCCCCTGCCGCATGGTGGCCCCGGTTCTGGATGAGATCGCCGCGGAGCGCCGCGACTCCATGGTGCTGGCCAAGGTGAACGTGGATAATGAGCGCGAGCTGGCCATGCAGTTCCAGATCATGTCCATCCCCTCCCTGCTGGTCTTCAAAGGCGGCGAAGTGAAGGGCACCATCATCGGCTTCCGTCCCAAGGAAGAGATCGAAGCACTGCTTGATAAGTAAAAATATGAAAAACCGCCTTCCCGGGGAAATCCCGGGAAGGCGGTTTCTTTGTTGGTGGTTTTGGCTTTTCAGGGATTGGTCTTACTGCTCAGACTTTTCGGACTTCTGTTCTTCCAGCTGATCGACCACCGGAGAGGTGGTGGCGCGGGGGGTGGCATTCCATTTGGCTAGAGCTTCCTCGCTCTTGCGGGCGCGCTCTGCACGGCGGGCGGCACGACGGGGCGCGGTGGCGCGGAAGATGATCCACGCGATCAGGGCGATCACCAGCAGGATCACCAGAACCGGCAGGGCACCCACGAACCAGATAAGGGCTTCCTCACAGAAATCGCTCAGGTTTTCCATGGTTCTCGAGAAGCGATAGCTCATGCGCTCACCCAGGGTCTTGGGCAGAGCCACAGGCTCCGTCACCTCGCGGACCTCGTCCAGATAGATGCTGATGGTGGAATAGGCGATCTGGTTATCCAGTTTCCGGAGAGAGCCGGTCAGAAGCTCGATCTCATAGATGGTATCGGAGAGCTCGGACTCCAGGGCGATGATGGATTCCATATCCTCTGCTTTTTCCAGCAGTTCGATGAGGCGGGCCTGTTTGGTCTCCAGAGACTGGAGGCGGGCGGCCTTGTCATAATATGTATCGGTGACGTCATCCGTCCAGACATTGGTGGAAGAGACGGAGCCGATATCCTCCCGATAGGAGATAAAGCGGTCGAAGTTCTCGGAGGGGATGCGGACGGTGTAATTGCCGGTGTGGAGGGAATAAGTAGAATTGCGTACATAGACGTCGGCGCGGGAGACATAGCCGCCCAGTTCCTCAATGATCTGCTGCAGGCGGGCAACAGAGGCGTCGAATTCCTTCGTTTCCAGCCAGATCTCCGCATTGCGGATCACCTTGCGGCCCTCGGCAATGTTGCCGGTGCTGACCAGAGCATCGCCGGCGAGCGTGGCAGAGTCGTCATACTCCACCTCATCCTCCACCATTTCCTCAGCCTTCATTTCCTCGGTGGGGGCGGACACATAATCGTTATCCGTGTAGTAATAGCTCTCGGTCTCTGCGGCGGCGCTGTCCATGGCCATTTTATCGGCAGAGGCACAGCCGGTCAGAACCGTCAGGAGTAATGCGAAAAGCAGAAAATAAGCGAGTGTACGGCGTTTCATAGTGTTTCCTCCTGTCTGCACAAAGGATCGGGACTTTGTCCCAAATGTTTTGGTACTTATTTGACGCACGGCACGGCGAAAATGTTCCGGCCTCCCTTGAAAAAAATTTACAGGTGTGGTAAAATGACGTGAAGAGTCAGAAATGAAGCCTTTTTCGGCTATTTTAGAAGGAGGAACCCCATCATGTCCAAGGTTTTAGTTGAAACTTCCGCACGTCATCTGCACGTTTCCCGCGAGGTGCTCGATATCCTGTTCGGCGAGGGCTATGAGCTCACCGTGAAGAAGGAACTGTCCCAGCCCGGCCAGTACCTCTCCGGCGAAAAGGTTCGCGTTGTTGGCGCCAAGAGCGAGTTCCCCGGCGTTTCCATCCTGGGTCCGGTGCGTAAGGCCACTCAGGTAGAGATCACCCTGACCGATGCACGCGCCATCGGCGTGACTGCTCCTGTCCGTGAGAGCGGCGACATCGCCGGTTCCGGCTCCTGCACCCTGATCGGCCCGAAGGGCAGCGTCACCATCGAGGAAGGCGTCATCTGCGCCAAGCGTCACATCCATCTGCGTCCCTGCGATGCCGAGGAGTTCGGCGTTGAGAATGGCCAGATCGTCAGCGTGAAGCTGGATGCAGGCCGTCCCCTGGTTTACGGCGACGTGGTCGTTCGCGTCAGCGAGTCCTTCATGCCCGCCATGCACATCGACGTGGATGAGTGCAATGCCGCAGGCGTTTCCGGCGAGCTTTACGGCGAGATCATCAAGTAAGGATCATCCGCAAGTATCATCCGCATTTCCAAAAATCCGGGGAGCCGCATGCGGCTCCCCCTTTTCTCAAAGACAACGCTTTTGCCTGTTAACAGGACAGAGCGGCAATCCTGATTGGGGAATCGATTATGAATAAGAGCATTTACTTAAATTCCACGCTTTTGACCGACTTTTATGAACTGACCATGGCCAACGGCTATTTCGTCCGCGGCATCGGCGACCGGGAAGTCTGCTTTGATATGTTCTTCCGCTCCGTCCCGGACGGCGGCGGCTATGCCATTATGGCAGGCGTGGAGCAGTTCATTGACTATATCAAAAATATCTGTTTTGACGACGAAGACATCGAATATCTCCGGGGAAAGCACTGTTTCTCGGAGGAATTCCTGACATATCTGCGTAATTTCAAGTTTGCCTGTGACGTGTGGGCCATTCCGGAGGGCACGCCCATCTTCCCCTCAGAGCCCATTGTCACGGTGCGGGGCCCGGTGATCCAGGCGCAGTTTATTGAGACCATGCTGCTCCTCTTAATCAATCACCAGAGCCTCATCGCCACCAAGGCCAACCGTGTCTGCCGGGCGGCCAAGGGCCGCGCCGTGATGGAGTTTGGCACCCGTCGGGCCCAGGGCGGCGACGGCGCTATTTTAGGCGCCCGCGCGGCCTATATCGGCGGCTGTGCCGCCACGGCCTGCACCATTGCCGACCGGGACTACGGCATTCCCGCCACCGGCACCATGGCCCACAGCTGGGTCATGATGTTTGATTCGGAATACGATGCCTTCCGCGCTTATGCGGAGGAGTATCCGGACGCCTGTACTCTGCTCATTGATACCTACAGCGTCTTGAAATCCGGTCTGCCCAATGCCATCCGGGTGTTTGACGAAGTGCTGGCGCCCATGGGCAAGCGACCGAAGGGCGTGCGTATCGACTCCGGCGACCTGGCCTATCTCTCCCGGGAGATTCGCCGCACCCTGGACGAAGCCGGCTATCCCGACTGCAAGATCATTGCCTCCAACGCCCTGGACGAATTCATCATCAAGGATCTTCTCTCTCAGGACGCGCCCATCGATTCCTTTGGCGTGGGCGAGCGGCTCATCACCTCCCGCAGTGAGCCGGTGTTCGGCGGCGTCTATAAGCTCTCCGCCGTGGTGAAGGGCGACGAGCTGATCCCGAAGCTGAAGCTCTCCGAAAACGTGGGCAAGATGACCACCCCCGGCTTTAAGAGCGTCTGGCGTCTTTATGACAACGCCACGGGTCACGCCATTGCCGACGTGGTAACCCTCCACGACGAGGAGATCAATAACGACGAGCCCTATCTGCTCTTTGATCCGGAGCATGTCTGGAAGAGCCAGTGGGTGGACGATTTCCACGCGGTGCGTCTGCCGGTGCAGATCTTCCGGAAGGGCGAATGCTGTTATGAATCCCCGGACGTTTCGGAGATCCGGGCATATTGTGCCCGCCAGGTGGACACCCTTTGGGATGAGGTCTTGCGCTTCGAAAACCCGCATACCTATTATGTGGATCTCTCGAAACCCCTGTGGGACATCAAGAACCAGCTCATCACCGAGGCGCGCATCGCCACCAATCCCAGAAGAAGATAAGGACGATTTTCTATGATCTATTCTCATATTTCCGAACTCATCGGCAATACGCCGGTGGTTCGGCTTTCGGGCTTTGAAAAGAGCTATGGACTCCCCGCCCGGATCGCCGCGAAGATCGAATCATTCAATCCGCTGGGTTCTGCCAAGGACCGCATCGCCCGGGAAATGCTGGAGACCGCCATTGCCGCGGGACAGCTCAAACCAGGCATGTGCATTGTGGAACCCACCTCCGGCAACACCGGCGTGGGTCTTGCGTATGTGGCGCGGCACATGGGATATCAGGTGGTGCTTACCATGCCGGACAGCATGAGCGTGGAGCGCCGGCGCCTGCTCTCCGCCCTGGGGGCGGAACTGGTGCTGACCCCCGCCGCGGACGGCATGGCGGGCAGCGTTGCGGCCGCAAAGGAGATCGCCGCACAGCGCAGCGGATTCATCCCGGACCAGTTTGCCAATCCCGCGGGCCCTGCCGCCCATTATAAGACCACCGGCCCGGAGCTCTGGCGGGACTGTGACGGCGACATTGCCGCCTTTGTCTGCACCGTGGGTACCGGCGGCACCATCACCGGCACCGGCCGTTACCTGAAAGAGCAGAATCCCGCCATCAAAGTCTTTGCCGTGGAACCGGCGGACTCTCCCCTGCTCTCCGGCGGCGTGGCCGCACCCCATAAGATCCAGGGCATCGGCGCCAACTTCATCCCGGACGCACTGAACAGAAGCGTGTATGACGAGGTCATCACGGTGACGGCGGAAGAGGCATACCGTGCCGCGCGCACCGCCGCCCGGGAGGACGGCGTACTGACCGGCATTTCCTCCGGTGCGGCGCTTCATGCCGCGTCCAAAATCGCATCCCGCTTTGCCGGGCAGACGGTGGCAGTGTTGCTGCCGGACAGCGGCGAGCGCTATTTCTCCACAGAACTGTATGAGGAAACCCTATGAGACTGAGTGAACTTTTCGACCGGAAACTCCCCGATATCACCACCCGTCTGGTGGAAGCGCATCAGGATGTGCTGGGCTGTAACTGCGGCATCGGCAGCGCGGGCAGCGCCCGCGTCATCGAGGTGATCGAGTGCCTGCGCAGCGCCTTCTTCCCTGGGATTTATGAGGCAGCGCCTGTAGACCCCGATACGCTGGACGTCTATGTATCCGCCCGTCTGCGGGACGCGGGGATGCGGCTTTACACCCTGCTCTGCGACTCCATGCGGGGCGCAGGCGATCCCGAGGAGATCGTGGGCACCTTCCTGGATGCCCTGCCCGAAATCCGGGAGCTTCTGGCGCTGGATATCCAGGCGGCCTATGACGGCGACCCTGCCGCCCGCTGTGAGGAGGAGATCCTGCTGTCCTATCCCGGCTTTGAGGCGGTGATGATCTACCGCTTCGCCCATGTGCTCTATACCCTGCAGGTGCCGGTGATCCCCCGTATCATGACGGAGTATGCCCACCAGCGCACCGGTATCGACATCCATCCCGGTGCCACCATCGGCCGCCGCTTCTTCATTGACCACGGCACCGGCGTGGTCATCGGCGAAACCTGTGTCATCGGCGACAACGTGAAGATGTACCAGGGCGTGACCCTGGGCGCACGCAGCTTTGACCTGGACGAAAACGGCAATCCCGTCAAGGGCATCAAGCGTCACCCGGATATCGAGGACGACGTCATCATTTATTCCGGTGCGTCCATTCTGGGCGGCGACACCCGCATCGGCCGGGGCAGCATCATCGGCGGTAACGTCTGGCTCACCCATTCCGTCCCGCCCTACTCCCGGGTCTATAACGCCCAGCCCGCTCCCATTATCAAGTAACAGATACATAAAAGGACACGACTTATAGTCGTGTCCTTTTTTCATTCATAGAGTTTCCGGATCCGGCGATAGTGGGCGGGATCGTCGGAGATGGTGGAGAGATTGGCCACCTGACTGAGCGTGCCCATGAGGGGCGTATGCTCCAGTTCCGTGCCGCGGAGGGTCTCCTGCAGCGCCTCGGCATAGCGTTCCGCCCAGATCACAAGGATCTCCTTGCGGAAATACGGGACGATCTCCGCAGGCAGCGGGGCGGTGAGGCCACTCTCGTTATGAAGCGCCGCCACCTGTGCCTGCGCTTCCGTCAAAAGCCGCTCCCGTGAGAGCACATCGTCGGCGCGAAGGGCATCCCGCAGGGTGGTTTTCAATTTCTCCGGCACATCCAGCCGGTCAAAGGCGGTGCCGAACCATTTGCTGTAGGGGGCATAGGTATTCCGATAGAGGAAGCAGAGCCGCATCAGGCGCTCCACAATCCGGGCGCAGATCAGGCGGGAGCCGATCTCGTCCCCATAGGTGCCGGTGCGCTTGGCAAATGCCTCTTCACAGGCGATGGCATCCCAGGAGGAGGCCAGAAGATAACGCCGCACGGCGTCGGGATAGTGGGCAAGCCGGTCGAGAATCGCCTGCATACCCAGATCGTCGTGGTAAAGCTCCCCCGATGCCAGAGATAACAGGCGATGCTCCGAGATGGAGAGCCAGTCGGCGGCGGTGAAGTTGCCGATATCGGCGCGGCCCAACTGTTCCGACAGATATTCCGAAACCGTCTGAATCCAGATCAGGGGATTCACCGGCCCTTCCGTGATGTACCGGGCCAACTGGACGCCGTGGTCGTCGGGATTGGGCGCAGAGAAATTCACGCTGTAGCCGCAATAGGTATAGGGCAGTTCCCGGGAGAAGACCGCGCGGATCTCGTCCTCGCATACCAGATCCAGCGGGCGCAGGAAGAGATAGAACCGAGGACCCCACATATGGTCTCTTGAGGTCTCGTCGTCATAGCCCAGCACATCCGAGCCATAGCCCAAAAAGCCCGCCGTATACGAAAGCCCAGGAAAATGCCGATCCAGAATCGGCTTTGCAATTTCATGGAAAAAGTTCCGGCTGAGGGTTTTGCCGGGAATCATGTCAGGCATTGCGTCCTCCCCTATTCGCCTTTTTCGGCGATATCCAGAAGTGTCATTTCATCCGCCACGCTGAGGTGTGCTTTTTTGAGGAGGGCGGGGCGGCGTTTCAGGGTACGCAGGATGGACTGGCGGCGGCGCCACTTTTCGATGTTCACATGATGGCCGGAGAGGAGAATATCCGGCACTTTTCTGCCGCGCCATTCCTCGGGGCGGGTGTACTGGGGGTATTCCAGAAGGCCGTCCCAATGGCTCTCGTCGGTGAAGCAGACCTCCTCTGCCAGAACGCCGGGCACCATGCGGCAGATGGCGTCCGCCATGGCCATGGCCGGGATCTCGCCGCCGGTGAGCACGAAGTCCCCCAGAGAGATCTCCTCGTCCACGCATTCCTCCAGGAAGCGCTCGTCCACGCCCTCATAGTGGCCGCAGACGAAGATGACGTGCTTGCGGGCTAAGAGTTCCCGGGCGATCTCCTGATTGAACTGCCGTCCCTGGGGGCCCATAAAGACCGTATGTACATGGCCGCCGGCCTTTTCACAGATGGCCTTGTGGCAGAGGTATAAAGGCTCCGCCAGCATGACGAGGCCCTTGCCGCCGCCATAGGGATAGTCATCGGTGCGGCGGTTATAGGTGGGGGAATAGTCGCGGATATTGGTGGCGCGGATATCGATGAGTCCCTTCATCTGCGCCTTGCCGATGACGCTGGTTTTCATGACCGTATCGATCATATCCGGGAACAGCGTCATAATATCGATGGTCATGCCGCTCTCATTCATCGCCGGTCATGCCTCCGATCGTTTCCACTGTGATGACGCCGGTATCCAGGTCGATATTCTTCACAAACACCGGGTTTGCGGGGATCATATACTCCGCGTTGCCGTTTTTCACCAGATAGATATCGCCCGCCGGGAGATTCATCACTTCCTGCAGCGTGCCGATGTCGCGGTCGCCCCGGAGATCATGGACGGTGAGGCCAATGATATCCTGGACAAAATAGCGGCCCTCGGGCAGATGGATATCTTCCCGGTCGATATAGACGATTTTATTGCGGAAGCGCATGGCGGCCTCCACGGTCTCAATCCCTTCAAACTTCATCAGCACAAAAGACTTCTGAATACTGGCGGAGACCACGCGATATTCCTGCCCGTCAATATATACCCGCTTCAGCTTTTTCAAGAAAGCAGGGTCGTCGCTCCAGGGCTGGATCTTCACCGCGCCCTGCAGGGCATGGGTGTTGACGATTTTACCGGTTTCCAGATACTGTTTCATGTTGTTTCTCCCATGAGGCGTCGGGCCTCTTCTACATTCTTCTGTTCCAGCTGCTGCAGACGCCGGGCGTTGGCGGAAAGCTCCGCCCGGTCACAGCGCATCATTTCATCGATAAAGCCATAAAGCGTCCCGGCCTGCACGCCCTCGAGGTCCGTATAGAGCTCGGCGTTCATATAGCGCATAAAGCCCTTGACCTTCTGGTCATAGACGATGCCCGCATGGGGCACGCCCACCCGGGCGGCGAATATCAGGGCATGCAGCCGCATGGACAGCACGCACTGCATCCGGGACAGGATGCCGATGGTGGTCTCCGTATCAAAGCGGCGGCGGAACGCGTAGACCGACTCGCCCAGTTCTGCCTCGATCCGCTCCCCTGCCGCGCCGTCGCCGGGCATTTCAATGGGCAGGAGCACCGCCCTAAGACCATACGTTTCCTTAGCATATTTAGCCGCCGCGGCAATGGCGGGTACTGCGGGGGCATAGGTGGGCCAGTTGCGGACACAGAGGCAGAGATAGCGACCGTCCGCGGGGATACCCGCCTCCTGGAAGGCCGCGTCGATACGGGCGTCGTCCGCCGGGGCCAGCGTCAGGGCCGGATCCGCCGCCATGGTGATGCGGGGATAGGTGATGCCCATGCTGGCGAGTTCTGCGGCGGAGTCATCCTCCCGCAGGGTGATGGTATCCACATAGCGATTGATGGTATTCGCAGCATTCTTTCGGTTGCGGGGGGCGCTCACCGGGCCGATGCCGCAGCCATACATCTGCACCTTCGCCCCACGGCGATGGGCAGCGCGAAGGGTATATAAATAAAAGTAAAGTGAGCGATTGGAAGTGACGTTCTGGATGAGACTGCCGCCGCCGTTTAAGAAGAGCTTTGCATGGCGCATGACGCGGTGCATCCGGGGCAGGTCAAACATAAAGATCGCGTCCACCCGATAGTCCATCCTGGTATCACGGGGACTGCGGGACATGACGGTGAGGGGCATATCCGGGTCGATCGTACGCATTTCGTTGACGATGGCGCGCAGGATCGCGTCGTCGCCGGCGTTGCCCTTGCCATAGGCGCCGCAGATCAGCACCCCGGCGCGCTTTTCCCTGGCGATTTCCTCCCGGCGCAGGATCTTCTGATAGATCTTAAACTGGGTCTTTGCCATATAATCCAAGGAGAAGCGGGCCTCTGCCTTTTCCCGCAGGCGTTTCGCAAAAGTCTCCCGCAGGTCCCGGTCGGTAGCCAGGCGGGTGAGATACCCGGCCAGGGCATCCACATCCCGGGGCGGGAAGATATAGCCGTTCTCGCCGTGATCGATAAGCTCCGGCATACCGCCTACATCGGAGGTGATGGTGGCGCAGTTCTCGTAAATGCCCTCCAGGACACTATAAGGGAAGGTTTCGGACAGGGAGCAGAGCACATTGATATCCATGGCGCCGAAGAATTCGTGGACATCCTCGATCCACCCGGCAAAGATCACCCGGTCGGCAATGCCCAGCTCCCGGGCGAGTGCCTCGAGACTCTCCCGATCCTCGCCGTCACCGGCGATCACCAGCTTCAGCGGCGCACCGCTTGCCACTGCACTGGCGCAGGCACGGATCAGCGTGGGCACATCCTTAATGGGCGTTAATCTGGCGCCGATGCCGCAGAGCACGTCGCCGGGGGCATAAGTCCCGCCGAAGCGGGCGAGATATTCCGCCCGGTCCACGCTCTGTCCCGGGCCGTCGAAATCAATACCATTATATATCGGAAAGGCGCGGGAGGGGGAAAAGCCCCGGGAGATCATCATCCGCACGGTACGGTCCGCCACGCAGGTATAGTAATCGATCTGCCGCAGGCAGTACCGGTTGATCATGCCAAAGGTCAGATGCTTGCGGAGATTCCCCATATAGTCCAGACGATAATCCGAATGAACGGTGGTCACCGTGGGGATATGGAAGCGCCGCTTTAAGAGCACGCCCATCATATTGGCGCGGGCGCCGTGGCAGTGGATCACGTCGGGGCGATAGTCCCGGACGATGGCGGAGAGCTGGTGCAGGGAGGCCGTGAGGCCGGAATGCTCCACCACCACCGTGTCGAGCCCTGCCTTGCGGCAGTCCTCGGCAAAGGGTCCCTCCCGGAAGCTCACCATCTTGATCGTGGCATAGTCCCTATTAAGCCGGGAGGTCAGTCCGATGACATGAGTTTTGGCGCCGCCCACATCGCCGCCGCCAATCATATGCAGTATCCGCATAACGCGTCCTCTTTCCGAAATCAGTTTCAAAAATACCGAAAAGTCCCCGAAAAAGCCGGGAACCTCCGGGAAAATCAGAGCACAAAATAACAAGTTTATTATACCAAGTGCCGCCGGAAAATTCAATAAAACTTTTTTGAAAAAAGGTGTTGACAAATCCTTTGTCCTATGGTATATTCTTATCAGGACGAAGTACTAAATAAAACTTAAACCCAACTGATAACAAGGAACGCTGATATGACCAGAAATACCATTCAAAAAGAGATCATATTAACGGCTCTGTGTCAGATGAGGAACCATCCTACGGCCGCAATGGTCTATGAAGAGGTGCATCGGGAACATCCCTCCATCAGCCGCTCCACGGTATACCGGGTGCTTGGGCAGATGGCAGAGGACGGAACGATCCTTCATCTGGGACTGGCCGGAAGCGACGCCCGCTTTGACGGCAACACGTTCCAGCACGGACATGTGAGATGCCGACTATGTGGCCGCGTGGCGGATATCCCCGCGGTGGCCATCGCCGATCCGGACGATACGGCGGGCTTCACCCTGGAAGAGTACGCGGTGGAATATCGGGGCATCTGCCCTGACTGCCGGGTCTCGGCCAATGATACAGTTTGAAATGCCGAAAAGGCTTCAAAAAAATAAGGCGCAAAAAAACAATTTATTAAAGGAGATTTGATTATGAAGAAGTTTGTTTGCTCCATCTGCGGTTATGTTCACGAAGGTAACGAGGCTCCCGATTTCTGCCCCATCTGCAAGGCCAAGAAGGAAAAGTTCAACGAGCAGGCTGCTGACAAGGTTTGGGCTGCCGAGCATGTGGTTGGCGTAGCACAGGGTGCTCCCGAAGATGTCATGCAGGGCCTCCGCGAGAATTTCCAGGGCGAGTGCACTGAGGTTGGTATGTATCTGGCCATGGCCCGCGTCGCTCACCGCGAGGGTTATCCGGAGATCGGCCTCTATTGGGAAAAGGCCGCTTATGAAGAGGCAGAGCATGCCGCTAAGTTTGCAGAGCTTCTGGGCGAGGTCGTGACCGCCTCCACCAAGAAGAATCTGGAGCTCCGCGTTGACGCCGAGAACGGCGCTACCGCCGGTAAGTTCGAGCTTGCAAAGCGCGCCAAGGAGCTGAATCTGGACGCCATCCATGACACCGTCCACGAGATGGCCCGCGACGAGGCAAGACACGGCAAGGCATTCGAAGGCCTGCTGGCAAGATACTTCAAGTAAGATATAGCAAGGTTTACAGAGAGGAAGCAGAAGAAATTCTGCTTCCTCTTTTTTGTTTCTGTACGCAATTATATTGACTTCATTCTGTTTCTGCCTATAATAAATAAAGAGGAGGGATCTATATGCGAATCAGTTACTCATACAAATCTTACAAATATTTCCCAAAACTCACCAGACGTAGTAAGGTGCTGGGCTATTTCACCGGTGGCCCTACGTTTGCTTTATATGCCTTGATTTGGGTGGCGGTTGCATTTGCACTTCTGACGTCAGCCGGCATGTCTGATAATCCCGCCATGCTCATTTCTTTTGGTTCTCTGGTTTTGTTATATTTTCTTCTGAAATATATCCGGAAAATCGGGTCCCGCAAATTGGATGAAAAGTGCTTGAAGGAAATTCAAAAGCTGCAGTCTACTGATCCGCAAAAGTATCAGCAAATTCTGTCGGACATCTATCAGAAGAAGGACCAATAAACGAAGCGTTGTATTTTCTAGAGGAAGCAGAAGAAATTCTGCTTCCTTTTTGCATAACGAAAACCACTCGTTAAACGAGTGGTTCAAAAGAGCCTATGGCGAAGAGTAAAAATCCCTGTTAGAATCAAGGTGCGGTCTGCCAACTGCACAGAGAAAATAACAGGGAGGCATTCATTATGGGAATGAATGACGTAAATAGTTTATCACACACAAAATGGAATTGCAAATATCACATCGTGTTTGCACCGAAGTACCGCCGCAAAGTCTTTTACAAGGAGAAACGATCCGCAATAGGAAAGATCCTACGACAGCTGTGTGAATGGAAGGGCGTTCGTGTAATAGAAGCGGAAGCGTGCCCGGATCATATCCATTTGTATGTGGAAATACCGCCGAAACTGGCAGTATCAAGCTTTATGGGGTATCTCAAAGGAAAAAGTAGTACGATGCTTTATGAGCAATTCGGCGACTTGAAATATAAATACCGAAATCGAGAATTTTGGTGTCGAGGATACTATGTCGATACGGTGGGGAAAAACGAGAGCCGAATTGCGGAGTATATCAGGAATCAGCTGAAGGAAGATGAACTGGGGGAACAGTTAAGAATGACGCCCGATGGCCCGTTTACGGGCGGCAAGTAACAGTCCTGGCGCAGCTGGCAGATCGTACTTACGCGTTTGACGCGTACGCGAGGAACAGAGGGCTATGCCCGCAAATGAACAACCACCGGCTACGCCGGTGGCTGTGTTTTTTATCGCTTCCGGTGGGAAACAAACGGAGACATTCTGTGTCGTAATTGACAGCACCATCCCTCCTATGGTACAATTTTCTTAGAAAATTCATCGAATATCGGAGGAACTGCGTATGAAACTCACCATTATCGGCAGCAGTCACGGCGTGCCGGAGGCAAACCGCAGATGCAGCAGCACCATGGTTGAGGTGGGCGGCCGCATCTATTTCGTGGACATGGGCACCATGGTCATTGACGAGCTGCGCCGCCGGGGCAAGCGCGTGGAGGATGTGCGCGGTATCTTCCTCACCCATATGCACGGCGACCATTCAAATGGCCTCTTCCAGTTCATCGATCTCATGAACTGGTGGTTCACTAAGGCGGATCCGGTGATCTGTCTGCCGGACATGGGCGCGGTGGAGATTTTTGACCGCTGGCTTCAGATGACCACCATTGGCCGTCTGCGGGAGTATCAGTTCCGCCCGGTGGAGGCCGGCGTGGTGTTTGACGACGGCGTTCTGAAGGTCACGGCCATCCGCACGAAGCATCTGGCGGTGTCCTATGCCTATCTCCTGGAGGCCGAGGGCAAGCGCGTGGTGATCACCGGCGACCTGAAAAATCCCAGAGAGGATTTCCCGGTGGAGGCGCTGGCGGCGCCGCTGGACCTGGTCATCAGTGAATGCGCCCACTTCCCGGCAAGCGAGTATCTCCCGCTCTACGAGCGCGAGGACATCCGGAAGATCTGCATCACCCACTATGCCCCGCGCTTTACGGATACGGTCTATGCCCTCCAGAAGCACCTGGACGAGCTTAATAAGCCCATGCTGATCGCCACAGACGGGCTGGAGATCGAGGTGTAAGGGGATGACGAAGAATGACAACGCCCATGCACTGCGCTTTGCAGACAGTCTGAGCAAATATGCAGGGGCGGAGGCGGCGGCGCAATTTGCAGAGGCGCATCCCCTCTCCAAAAGCGCCACGGTCGACAAAAAATTCCAGTGGGCTGCGGAAGTCTGTCAGTATCTGGACGAAAATTTCGATCCAAAAACTCGACAGGACATTCGCAAACCCTGCCGCTGCAACGACGGAAAATCCATCGCCCGTAAACTGAGCACCTATTGGAAGCGAGCCGACAGCGTGCAGGCATTTGTTGACGCCTTTAACGCGAAGGAAAGCTTTGCTTCACTGGAATATATCTCGGAAAATAAGATCCTGTTCTGTTATCCGGAATGTTATTGTGCCTGCGTGAAACGCGTCGGGCAGCAGCTTCCCATGACGTGGTGTTACTGTACGGTCGGGAATGCCGAGGGGATCTTCCGGGAGCTTTTGCAGAAGGACGTGACGATCACCTTGCGGGAAAGCATCAAAAGCGGCGGCGAACGCTGCGCGATGGAAGTGGAATGGTGAGGAACCAGGAGGGAAAGTATGAAAGCACTTGTCATCAACTGCAGTCCGGTGAGAACCGGGGCTACGGCGCGGATCGCAGAACTGGTTGCGGAGCAGCTGGCCGCGCGGTATGAGGTACACAGCGTTTGCATCGACGATTATCAGTTCCACTTCTGCCTGGGCTGCCGCGCCTGTCACGAGACTGCGAAATGCGTGCAGAAGGACGATGTGGATGCGCTGGTCGCGGAATATGCATGGGCGGATGTGATCGTCTCTGTCGCGCCTTCTTACTGGGCGGATGTGCCCGGGCAGTTCAAGGCCTTCATCGATCGCTGCACCCCCTGGTGCAACACCCACGAACCCCACGCCACCATCGGCGCCGGGAAGAAAGGTTATGCCGTCACCCTGCGCACCGGCCCCAGCATGCGGGAATGTCTCCGCCTGGTGGAGAGCATCGAGCATTTTTACGGGCACATGGAAATCGACTGCTGCGGCAGTCTGTGCCTCTGTTCGGTGGAATACCGGGAAGATGTGGAAGGCAGAAAAGACGAAATATTGGAATTTTGCAAAAAGATATAAAAAAGTCCCCGGCCGATTGGCCGGGGACTTTTTCTGTATGAAAGCGTTTATGCCTTCTTGAGGGTCAGGATATTCACGGAGAGGGCCGGTGCGGTGTAAGTGAAGGTACGGGCGGCGCCGGTCTTATTGAGCAGGACGTCATGGACGTTGTCCGGGTTCTCGATGGTGTTCTCATCTTCGGCATTGCCGGTGAGGAGACCCACGGTATACTCGGACGCCACGTCGCAGTCCAGAGTGATCTCGATGTCGTCAGCCACGTCGTCGAAGTTGACAGCCTTGATGATGATCTCATCCTCGGTATCGGTGACCACGGAGCACATGGACTGATAGTGAGGCAGTTCCACGGTGTCGATGAGCTCGCCGTTCAGGTAAAGCTCCACATAGGGCTGCTTGACGATGTAGGACAGCTTGTTGTACTGGCCGTCCAGGAGCTTTACTTCCTTTTCCTCGCTGATGGCGGTACCGCGCATGCCGCGGAGGACACAGGACTTGCCATCACGGATGACCCAGCGGAACATCTCGAGGAAGCGCATCTCCCACGGATCCACGGGGTTGGGGTTGTTGCGGTCATAGAAGCTCAGAGGCTTGGGTGCGCACAGGATGCCGACGCCCACTTCGCGGCCGCCGTCTGCCAGCACTTCCACCTCAAAGGTACCAGCCTTGGCTTCCACATCCTCGCCCATGGCGACCAGAGACGGGAGCTTGAAGGGACGGACGCGCTTGGGCGGCACTTCGGTGAGCACCAGATCCTCGCCCTCGGCCACCAGCTTGCCGAAGACCTCATGGGTGGCGGCGACGGCCTCGCCGTTCCACTTGGCGCCGCGGTAACGCATACCGTAGTCGCCGGTGATGGCGGGCAGACCGGCCAGCTTCAGATAAATCTTCCGGAATTCCTCAGAGGATTCCACCACGTCCTTACCGCGGCTGCCGCCGAAGAGACGCCATGCGTAGTAAGTGGGGATGGTGTAGCTTCTATAGTTATCGTAAATGAGCAGGTTCGGGTACCAGGAGGAGAAGTTCACATGCTCGAAAAGCGGTGCATAGGAGGCAAGCTTCACCACGTCCTGATTGCGCTCCATACCCACCATGTACATGGCCTCGGAGATGGCGGCGCGGAGCTGGCCCTCATAGGTCTGGTTGACGGCGAATTCGCCCACGAAGATATCGGGCTCGTTGCGGTCATAGTCTTTGTACATATCGTAGTTCTCGGCGAAGAACTCCGGCATGTTGTAGTAATGGTCGTCAGCGATGTCGGTCTTGAGCTTTTCGTCGCGGCCGCGGTCGTTGGCGATGATCTTCAGATTGGGATAACGGGCAAGAACGGCGTCACGGACGAGGTTATACCGACGCTCGTACTCGGGGCCGCTGTTCTCGTTACCGATCTCCAGATACTCGAGGCCGAAGGGCGCCTCATGGCCCATCTTGGCGCGCAGGCTGCCCCACTCGGAATCGGCGGGACCAACGGCATACTCGATGGCGTTCAGGGTATCCTGGATCATGTCCTCCTGCTCTTCGTCGTTATAGTAGTACGGTCCACGGCCCTGGCAGGTCATGCCGCAGTTACAGACATAAAGCGGGGACAGGTTCAGGTCCTCACAGAGCTGGAGATACTCATGGAAGCCCAGACCATTGGTGGCGCGATAGTGCCACAGGAGCCAGTGGCTGGGACGCTCCCAAACGGGGCCCACCACATTGCGGAAGTACATGGCGGTCTCCTTGGTGAAGCCCTCTACGATACAGCCGCCGGGGAAGCGCAGGAAGGCGGGATTCATGTCGCGGAGCTTTTCCACCAGGTCGCGGCGCAGGCCGTGGCCATTGAAAGTGTCGGCAGGCATCAGGGAGCTGAAGCCAAAGCGCACCGTACCGCCCTCGCGGCAGGTGATGTAGAAGGCCGCATTGCCGGTGGTCTTGGTGCCGACCAAAGAGCAGTCATAACGCACCCAGCCATTGCCCTTGGCCTCGATCTCCGCGGAGGAAAGCACGACGCCGTCTTCCTCAATGGTGATATCGAGAGTCACGGGCTTTTCGGTTTTCAGGAAAACATAGAAGTGATAGGCCTTGCCGGCGTGCTGGGGCACACCTGCATAGCCGATGTTGCGGATGCGGCCGCCGGGCTGGAAGTCCACCTTCAGGGAGACCTTACGCTTGGCGTTTAAGGTGTTCTCGGCATCGAGCGTCATCTCGGCGTTTTCGGTGTACCAGGCAGGAACGGGCGTGGGAACGATCTGGTTCTTCTCCACCCAGTTATTCATGCCCTCGCCGCCGTTGAACTCATCGATCCAGCCGGTGGGAGAAACAAAGGTCTTGCCGCCGTCATTCGTGACGCAGCCTTCCGGCAGGAGAGAGTCCTCGAAGGAACGGTTGCGGAGCATTTCGGGATAAATACCGCCGTCACCGGCGTGGCTGATATCCTCGAAGAAGATACCATAAAGATCCGGTGCGATGGGGAAACGTTTTTCGCTGGTTTTGACAGTGATCTTACTCATGGTTTCACCTCATAATAAAGAGTCGAAGTCTATGTTCAGTTTATCATAACAGGGGCGAGAATCAAGGTGTTCGCCAAATCTGACACTATATTCCTGTTATTTTCCTGTGAAGATCATCCAATGGAACTCTTCCGCATTCCGCATTCTCCGGCGTGGGAGACTTGCGCGTCCTTCCGTTTTTCGGTATACTGAAAGAAAAAAGCGAGGTGTGCCAAATGAAACTCCATCTGATGCCGTATGAACACGGCGACCTGATCCCCCAGGGCAAAATCGTGACCTTTGAACTGGAAATGACGCCCTATCCGGACGGCCGCCGCCGTCTGATCCGGGTGTGGCTGCCGGAGGAATACGACGGCGAGCGCCGCTTCCCGGTGCTTTATATGCATGACGGTCAGGGCGTGTTCCGCTGCGGCGACGACAAGCCCAAGCTGGACGCCGACCGGGCCGTGACGTCCCTGCGGGATGAGGGATTTTCCGCCATCGTGGTGGCGGTGGATACCGCGCCCACCCGGGGTACGGAGCTGACGCCGCCTCTGCCGAGAGCCGAGGAAGGCATCGTGGTGCATGGCTTCCCGGTGCCGCGCATCCCCGGCGAGAGCACCACGGATCTCTACGCCGATTTCATCGTGCACACCTTAAAACCGCTGATCGATGAGAATTTCCGGACTCTGCCGGACGCCGTCCATACCGGCATCGGCGGCATTTCCGCCGGCGGTTCCTGCTCCTATTACATGATGCTGCGGCATCCGGAGGTGTTCTCCCGCGCCATCGTGTTCTCCCCCGGTTTCCCCATGTTCACCATGGAAGGACTCCTGCAGCATCTGGACGAGTACGATATGAAGCGTCTGGAGGGCCATCGCTTCGCCTTCTATAACGGCGATCAGGGGATCGACGCTACAAGTGTCGATTATGTGCTGGCAGTTTACCGCAAGCTGAAAGCAGCAGGATTTGACAATCGCCATCTGATGTTCCTGCTTGACACCCGTCAGGCACATACCGAGGCCGCCTGGGCAAAGGTTCTGCCGGAAGCACTGCGGTTTTTGTTCTTGGGAGAAGAAGAATAAAATGATAAAAAGCCAAGGCATACGCCTTGGCTTTATCATTTGATATGATCTTGTTTGGAATTTCAACCACTCCACACATTTATTTTCTTTGTTTACCGGCCAATCCCCAATTTTCATTTTGAGGTTCATGTATGACGATAAAAACATCAGACGCTTGTATTTCAAGTCTTTCAAATAATTCTTTTACGATTTCCTCATATATTCTCGCCTTTTGCTCTTTTGTACGCCCTTGAAACATTGTGATCTCTATCATCGTAAATTTTTCAGACTTATTTTCACTTCTTTCAAACAACTCATCTTCAATTTCATATATTCTTTGAAATCTATCCCAGTCCTCAATTTGAATAGCATTCATTAATGCTGTATGAACAGCATTGAGCATTTCTTTTTTATATTCAAAACTTTTTCCTTTTATGATTTCTATACGAACTAAAGGCATTTTTGTCCTCCGTCAAATTGCGGTTGATCAATCCTTAGATTTCTTTATACCTTCACCGCGCGCACGGCCAAAAAGCACGGGACGCCCAGTTCGTGGAGGCGGCCGGAGCCGTTGGTGTCCTCGTAGAGATCGGCCAGGGCGAAGCCGGCGCGGAGCTGGCTGCGGAGCTGTTCCTCTACGGTGTGGGAGAACTGGATGCCCCAATCGTACTGCATGGACTTTTCGTAAAGAGCCGGATCCTTCAGGGGGTTGAAGGGCAGAGAATTGGTCACCGTGGTCTCCTCCTCGTCGAAGAGATAATTGATGCCGATGTCATAGCCGCCCAGCAGCGCGCCGCCCTTTTTCAGCACGCGGTAACACTCCCGGAAGATGGGCGCGATCTCCTCCACATAGCAGTTGGAGACGGGATGAAAGATCAGGTCAAAGCTCTCGTCCGGGAAGGGCAGAGGCTTTGTCATGTCGGCCCGGAGAATCTCCACGGCATAGCCCTCCCGCCGGGCCACCATGCGGTCGCTCTCGCACTGCTTTTCGGAGTAATCAAGCAGGGTACAATCGGCGCCCAGGGCGGAGAAAATAGGGATCTGCTGTCCGCCGCCGCTGGCGAGACCCAGGACGCGCCGGCCGGAAAGATCCCCGAACCACTCGTGGGGCACCGGCTTCGTGGGGGTCAGGAGCACGTCCCACTCCCCTGCTTTGGCTTTTTCAAAGACTTCATGGGGAATGGGCTCGCCCCATTCCCAGCCCTCTTCGCACCAGCTGTCGATGATTCTGGCGTTTTCCTCCTGATAGGATTTCATAGACTCGTTCCTTTCCATGGCGGCTTATGCGTCCCCGCCAAACACGGTTTCTTCCAGAATGCGGACAAAGGCCTCAAGGCCCGCCTGATCCGCCTCGGAGAAGCGGTCGAACACCGGGCTGTCCAGATCCAGTACACCCACGACCGCTCCGCCCATGTGAATAGGGATCACAAGCTCGGAATTGGAGGCGCCGTCACAGGCGATGTGGCCGGGGAAGGCGTGCACATCCGGCACACGCTGGGCGGCGTTCTCTGCCACGGCGGTGCCGCAGACGCCGCGGCCCACGGCGATCTCGATACAGGCGGGCTTGCCCTGGAAGGGCCCCAGCACCAGCCGTCCGCCCTCCATGAGATAGAATCCCGCCCAGTTCAGGTCCGGCAGGACGTCATATAAAAGCGCAGAAGCGTTTGCCAGATTGGCGATCCGATGGGGCACTCCCTCCGTCAGCGCAGAAAGGGCAGCGCAAAGTGCATGATTGTCAGTCATTCTTTTTCACCTCGATTTTTCTTCATTGTAGCAAATAATTCCGGCAAACACAAGAAAAACCATCTTGCGAAAGCTATACGCTTATGGTATCATATAGACGGAATTTGATATTCTATCATAGCAGGCATCCTTTTCTGGATGCGGAAAGGCGGACATTATGGATAAACGAGTACAGGATCTTCTGATGCAGCAGATCAACAAGGAATTTTACAGTGCCTATCTCTATCTGGACTTTGCAAACTATTTTATTGATATCGATCTGGACGGTTTTGGCAACTGGTACACCATCCAGGCACAGGAAGAGCGCGACCATGCCATGCTCTTCATCAAGTACCTGCAGAATAACGGCGTGAAGGTGGAGCTGGACGCCATTGCAAAGCCGAACCTCGTGTTCGAGAACCCCATCGATCCCCTGCTGGCAGGTTATGAGCACGAGCAGTACGTCACTTCTCTGATCCACGACATTTACGATGCGGCCTACAGCGTGAAGGATTTCCGCGCCATGCAGTTCCTCGACTGGTTTGTTAAGGAGCAGGGCGAGGAGGAGACCAACGCCGACTCCCTCATCAAGAAGTATCGCCTCTACGGCAACGATCCCCGCAGCCTGTATCTCCTGAATCAGGAGCTGGGCACCCGCGTCTACACCGCACCGTCCCTCGTCATCTGAATTTGCAGCCGAATCCGGGCAAGGAGATTCCTTGCCCGGTTTTTTACTTTTTCAACCGAATTCCCCGTGAATTGACCGATGCAACAAACTATTGCTTGCCTTTTTATGGGAATTCGCGGTATGATGAGCACAAGAGGTGATACCATGAACAATCAAATAGGGAAACATATCCGTGACTTGCGAAATGAAAAAGGCAGGACGCAGGATCAGCTGGCAGAGGAGCTCCATGTCACCCGTCAGGCTGTCAGTAATTGGGAAAACGGCAAGACAGAACCGGACATTGATACGTTGACCCGAATTGCAGAGATTTTTGAGGTTCCTATTGAACGTGTGCTCTATGGCGAAAAGAAAACAAGGAGGCATATTACTGTGAAAAACTCCGCAGAAACGGGAGTTGGATTTGGCGCAGTGCTTGCCATGATTATTTCCTATACCGCCTGGAAATCCATCGGTTGGGCGATCCTCCACGGCATCTTCGGCTGGGCCTATGTGATTTATTATGCCATCAAATACTGACGCGGATTTTTTCTTTTCATCTTCCCGTTTCTGTGCTATGATAAAGAAAAGCCACTTATGGGAGGATCATTTATGAAAGAAATTGCACTGGAAAGCCTGCAGCTCAATCCCATGACCATGATTGCGGATGACTGGTGGCTCATCACGGCCGGCAATGAGGAGCGCGGCTATAACACCATGACGGCGTCCTGGGGCCACATGGGCTCCATCTGGGGCCGTCCGGGCCACGGGAACTTACCCACCATCGTGGTGTATGTCCGTCCCCAGCGCTATACCAAAGAGTTTGTGGATCGGGAAGAGCTTTTCACGCTGACGGTGTTTGACTGGGAACATCACAAGGCCCTGGGATATCTGGGCACCAAGTCCGGCCGGGACGAGGATAAAGTGGCGGCCGTGGGCTTTACGCCGGTCTTCATGGACGGCACCACGGGCTTTGCCGAGGCAAGGCTGACCTTTGTATGCCGGAAGCTTTACCGCGCACCGATTCTCGAAGAGGGCTTCTGCGACCGGGAGATCGTGGACGCCATGTATCCGGAGCGCGATTTCCATGACATGTATGTGGGCGAGATCCTTAAGGTCTACGCCAAAGACTGAGAAGGAGGAACGAAAAATGCTGACTTTCCCCGAAAAGGGCCCGAAGAACACGGAAGAAACCATCAAAACCGCCGTTGCCTATGCGAAGGCTCATGATATCCACCAGATCGTGGTGGCCTCAAACGAAGGCGTCACCGCCCGGTATCTCAAGGACTGCGGCCTGAAGGTCACCGTCGTCACCCATCAGACCGGTTTCCGGGAGCGCGGACAGCAGGAGATGACGGAAGAAGTGCGCCGGGAGCTCATTGACGCCGGCATGCAGGTGGTCACCACCACCCACTTCCTGGCGGGCCCCGACCGGGCCATTGCCCGGAAGTTCGGCGGCGTGTATCCGGCAGAGCTCATCGCCCACACCCTGCGGCTGTTTGGCGCAGGCGTGAAGGTGGGCATTGAGTGCGCGGTGATGGCGCTGGATGCAGGCTGTCTCAACGCGGATGAGGATGTCATCGCCATCGGCGGCACCGGCCGCGGCGCCGACACCGCTATGGTCCTCCGCCCCGGCCACTCTCAGGATTTCTTCGACACCGACGTGAAGGAGATCCTGTGCATGCCGTACGGGCACAGATGAAGAAATAAAGAATGATGGAAAGTCCCGGAGTCTTTCGGCTCCGGGACCTATTTTTCTGATTTCCATCACTCCGCCGTTGATTTACGGGCTTTCATTCGGTATAATAGGGACAGACAGGTACATCATTTGGAAAGAGGGGTTTTTATGGGGAACATTTGGCATGATATTGATCCGAAGCGCATTACGCCGGAGGATTTTATGGCGGTCATTGAGATTTCAAAGGGCAGCAAGAAGAAATACGAACTGGATAAGGAGACCGGCCTCATTATGCTGGACCGGATCCTCCACACCTCTACGCATTATCCGGCAAACTATGGCTTTATCCCCCGCTCTTTTGGCGACGACGGCGACCCGTTGGACGTGCTGGTGCTGTGCAGCGAGGAACTGGATCCCCTGACGCTGGTGCGGTGCTTCCCCATCGGGTATATCTCCATGATGGACGGCGGACGCTATGACGAAAAGATCATCGCCATTCCCTTTGCCGATCCCACCTATAATACCTACCACGACATTACGGAGCTGCCGGGGCATATCTTCGACGAGATGGCCCATTTCTTCTCCATTTATAAGGCGCTGGAGGGCAAAGAGGCCGTGGCCGGCGACGTGAACGGCCGGGAGGCCGCACTGCAGGTGATCCGTCAGGCCCTCGATCACTACATCGACTGCTACTGCCGCTAAGACAATCGACAGGGATGGATCCCTGTCCACAATAGAAAGGATAAAACGTATGGATATCAAGGAAAAAATCGGTGAACTGGTAGACAAGATCAAGGACGATCCCAAGATCGCAAAGGAATTCAAGGACGACCCCATTGCCACGGTGGAAAAGCTTCTGGGCATCGATCTGCCCAATGAGCAGCTTGAGAAAATCGTGGACGGCGTCAAGGCCAAGATCGGCCTCGACAAGCTGGGCGACGCACTGGGCGGCCTCGGCGGCCTCTTCGGCAAGAAGTGAGCGCCATGGAGATACGGGAACTGTACGCGGCACTGAAAAGCGAGCCGCAGCGCATGGAGCGTTTTGAAAAAGACCCTGCCGCCGTGATTCGGGAGATCCTCTCCTGCGACGTGACGGCAGAGGAGCTTGATACCCTGAAAAACGGTATGGAAAAGCTCATCATGAAAGAAAAGGCGGAGGCCATGATCCTGGGCTCCGGCCTCTTCCCCCGGGCATAAAATGATCCCCGGTAAAACCGTGTTGGTTTTACCGGGGATTTCTTGTCAGTTCGGGTCATAAACGCCGCTCTTTCCGCGGGCACGGGCGGCCTCGATGGCGGCGCGCAGGTCATCCTTGCCGCTTTGCAGGACAAACTGATAGCCCTGACTTTCGGTTTCCAGAAGGATACGCATATTGGCCTTATCATTCTGGAACATGAAGGTCACATTGGTTTCGCCCCAGCCCACGGGGGAATCGCCGGTGGTGCTCTCATAGGCCATCATGAGTTTTTCTGTCCAGTGGCTGCGCGCAGCCCATTTTTCCGCCGCCGCCTCCAGTGTGGCGGCGCTCTGGAGATTCAGGCCCCGGGCGTCAAAGCCGCCGGAGACCAGATTCACCGGGTCGAACACATAGTATCGCCCGCCGTCGCGCACATAGTTGATGACGTGGCCGCCGCCTTCCCCGGCGGCGAAGGTGATGCCGATGAGGCCCACCTCGTCATAATCGCCGTCCAGAAGATACGCGGCGAGACCGGCGGTGCCGCCGCAGTTGCCGGCGTTATCGGCAAACACCCGCTCCGGCAGGCAGTTGAAATGCCAGTTGAGACCGCTTTCCCGATCGTCCAGATAGAGATCGCTGCCATAGGCGTGGAACCCGCTGTAGTAAAGATAGGCGAAGAAGTCCGCCATGGTGTTTACCTCGGCCGCCGCCTGGTCGATGCTGCCCCGGCTGAGGGCCAGGCCGGAGGCGGGCGTCAGGGCGGTGGCGGTCTCCGCCGGGGTGGCGAAGCCGAAGGTGGATTGATCCAGAGACGTTCGCCGGAGGGCGGCCTCGGGGTTTTCATAGAGCAGGCGCGTGTCGGCGCGTTCCTCCGGGAGCAGCGCACCCTTGCTAAAGGCGAAATAGCGGCTGTCCGAGGTGGAGATCTGCCAGAGCTGGCCCAGATCCCATCCGGACGGCAGGAGCGCGGCAGCGTCTGCAAGCCGCTCCACACTGCCGGCGCGGAAGGTCATGCTCTCCGTGCCGTGGCGGCGGGAGAGCTCTGCCGCGCCGCCGGCGGGCAGCACCAGATACCCGCCCGCCACCGGGATATAATTTCCGGCAAGTACGCCCTGCCACTGCTCGTCATAGGCAAGGCCCGCCAGGATCCCGATGCCTTCATAATCATCTTCCAGGCAGTAAACCGCCAGGGCGGCGAGCATATTGCTGCAAAGATACTCCTCGGTGAATACATACTGAAGCGCCGCATCAAAGAGCACCCCCGCGCCGGAGCGGTCGCCGCTCTCCCGGCGGTATTCCGCCGTCTGCCCCGCGGCCCATGCGGCGAAGTCGCCGTAAGTGGAAATAGCGTCTTTCAGGCGGGGCAGCGCAATGCGCTGCAGCTTTGCAATGGCGGCGTCATCCAGGGTACGGGTCATCACATCCTCATGGGTCCACTCCGCCGTACCGGCGGAGACGCCGGACTGCTGCCGTTCATAGAGGGCCAGGGATACGATGGCCGCGTCGCCCCGGGTGAAGGCGGCGTCATTTGCCGCCGTATAGCGGCCGTCCGTCAGGCCGATCTCATCGGCGAAGTCCCAGGCGCGATCCCAGGCAAAGTCCCGGCCGCTCTCATACCCCAGAACGCGGAGCATGAAGGTGAGATACTGCGCCGCCGTCACCGGGGCGTCGCCGCCATAGGCGGCGGCAGAGGTACCGGCGGTGAGGCCGTGGGCATAGGCATAGCCCACATAGGGCCGGGCCCAGTCCTCCACATCCCGGAAGGGCATGGGCCAGGCGCCGGAGAGCGCCTCCTCTTCTGCGCCCAACAGGCGCACCAGCATGGTGATGGCCTCCGTGCGGGAGGGCACCCGCTCCAGTTCAAAGACCGGCGGGGCAGAGGGATCCGTACCGGTGCCCCGGAAAAGTCCCTTTTGATAGAGTGTCTCCGCCGCTGTCTCTGCCTCCCGGTTCACGGCATGGGACGGAACCTGCAGAGACAAAAGCACCAGAAGAGCCAGACAAACTGCCATAAATCGCCGCATAGTATCTCTCCTTCTCTCAGTTGTCTTCAGTATAGCAGAGTTCCTTTCTTCTGTCTATTTGGAAATATTTTTGCACGTTTTCCCGAATGAATTGACAGAGCACTTTTCTTTTGTTACCATAGAACCAGTAAAGTAAAACCAAGGAGGTTTTCCCATATGGCTATTCTGAAAAAAGACGGCAATCGTCTGATGATTCGTAACGATACGGAACAGGTCTGGATCGAGCCCTGGGGGAAGAACAGCTTCCGCGTGCGTGCCACGCATATGCTGGAGATGCCCGCCGATGACTGGGCACTGCTGCCCGTTCCCGCGGTGGAAACCGAGATCGAGATCGGCGAAAACGGCGCCCGGATCCGCAACGGCAAGATCGTGGCCAAGGTCTCCAAAGTCGGCCTCATCACGCTGGAGGATGCAGACGGCAAGCTGCTCTTAAAGGAACGCTGGCGCACCCGCACCAAGGGCTTTGAGACCATCAGCGCCCTGGAGATCAAGGGCCGTGACTTTGTGCCCCATCGCGGCGGCGACTATGAGCTGCATATGCGCTTTGAGCCCAATCCCGACGAGCATATCTTCGGTATGGGTCAGTATCAGGACGGTCTCATTGACAAGATGGGCTGCACCTTGGAGCTTGCCCACCGCAATTCTCAGGCTTCCGTCCCCTTCTATATTTCCACCAACGGCTATGGCTTCCTCTGGAATAATCCCTCCATCGGCCGCGTGACCTTCTCCCGCAACATCACCGAATGGGTGGCATCCAGCACCAAGACCCTGGACTATTGGATCACCGTGGGCGACACCCCCGCCGATATCATGTCTGCCTACGCCGACGCCACCGGCCATGCACCCATGATGCCGGATTACGGCATGGGCTATTGGCAGTGCAAGCTGCGCTATCAGACCCAGGACGAGCTGATGGAAGTTGCCCGCAAGCACAAGTCCCTGGGCCTGCCCATGGACGTCATCGTGTCCGATTTCTTCCACTGGCCCATGCAGGGCGACTGGCGCTTTGACGAGAGCGAGTGGCCGGATCCCGACGCCATGGTGAAAGAACTGGAGGAAATGGGCATCAAGCTCATGGTCTCCGTATGGCCCTATGTGGACACCCGCAGCGAGAACTATCGGGAGATGCTGGAAAACGGTTATCTGATCCGCACCGAGCGCGGCGTGCGTATCGCCATGACCTTCTGCGGCGAGACCGTGCCCTTTGACCCCACCAATCCCGAGGCCCGCAAGTATGTGTGGAGCATCATCAAGAAGAACTACTTCGACAAGGGAATCCAGATCTTCTGGCTGGATGAGGCCGAGCCGGAGTATGCGGTCTATGACTTTGATAACTATCGTTATGCCATGGGTTCCGACCTGGCAGTGGGCAACATCTTCCCGCTGGTCTATGCCCAGACCTTCTATGAGGGCATGCAGGCAGAGGGCATGGAGAATCCCTTAAACCTGCTGCGCTGTGCCTGGGCAGGCAGCCAGCGCTACGGCGCTCTGGTCTGGTCCGGCGACACGGACACCACCTTCCGCTCCTTCCGTGAGCAGTTCACCTCCGGCCTTTCCATGGCCATGTCCGGTATTCCGTGGTGGACCTCCGACATCGGCGGCTTTGACGGCGGCGACCAGAATGATCCCGCTTTCCGGGAGCTTCTGGTGCGTTGGTTCCAGTTCGGTCTGTTCTGCCCGGTGTTCCGTCTCCACGGCGACCGCAAGAACGGCAAGCCCTCCGGCATCACCTCCAAGGCCCACACCGGCGGCCCCAACGAAGTCTGGAGCTATGGCGAGGAAGTGTACGAGATCCTGAAGAAGTACCTCTTCCTGCGTGAGGAGATGCGTCCCTACACCGCCGCCACTATGAAGAAAACCGCCGAGACCGGCGCCCCGGTCATCCGTCCGCTTTACTACGATTTCCCGTGCGATGCCAAGACCATCGGCGTAGAGGACCAGATGATGTACGGCGACGACGTGCTGGTCTGCCCGGTGTTCGAGCTGGGTCAGCGGCAGCGTGAGGTCTATCTCCCGGCGGGCGAGACCTGGATCGACGCCCACACCGGCGAGGAATATGCCGGCGGCCAGACCATTCTGGCGGATGCCCCGCTGGAGCGCTGCCCGGTGTACTTAAAGAAGTCCGGCGCACTGCGTTTCACGATCTAAAGGAGTCGGGTTCCTATGCTGGAAGTATATCCCATGACCCCCGGTCATGAGCACTGGGAAAAATTGATCACATATGCCGACGCCTGTTCGTGGAAGGCCGGCCCTGTGCTGGCAAAGCGCATGCGGCAGGGCGAATTCCTGCCCTGGGAGCGCGTATTCATTCTGCTGGATGGCGGCGAAGTGGCGGGATACTGCACACTTTTCGAGAAAGACGAGCTGATAGAGGGTTATGACTATGCGCCGTTCATCGGATTTGTCTTTATCGATGAGAAATTCCGCGGACAGCGGCTGTCGCAGTTTTTGATCCGCTGCGTGCTGGCCTATGCCCGTGAGCGCACCTTCCCGAAAGTGTATCTCATGAGCGGCGAGCAGGGACTTTATGAAAAATACGGGTTCCAGAAAATCGGGGAGTTCCCCACGATTTACGGCACCACGGATCAGCTTTTCACGATCAATACCTGACACTGCAAACCGCAGGAAATCCAAGGGATTTCCTGCGGTTTTTCTTCTCTCTGCCTTTTTATTGACTTTCCGGGAACAGGACAGTACAATGAAGATAGAAATACTTTTGGGAGGTTATTATGAAATACTGGTGGCAAGACATTCCCTGGCGCTATATCCAGACCAATCTGCGCCAGATCGATATGCTGGACATGGATGCGGAGACTTATGTGGCGGAACTGAAAAAGTTCGACGCCAAGATCACCATGATCAACACCTCCGGCATCCTGGCGAGCTATCCGACCAAGCTGAAATATCATCCGCAGAGCCCCTATCTCAAGGCCGACAGCGTCCGCGATATGATCGAGGCCTGTCATCGGGAGGGCATCCGGGTCATCGCCCGCACGGACTTCTCGAAAATCCGCCGGGAAGTGTACGAACAGCATCCCGAGTGGGCATACCGCACCGTGGACGGCGAGATCGTCGATTATAACGGCGATGTGCACGCCTGCATCAACGGCGGCTTCCAGCGGGAGTATATGCTGGAGATCCTGCGGGAGACTCTGACGGAGCTGCCGGTGGACGGCATCTACTTCAATATGGCGGGCTATCAGACCAGAGATTATTCCGGCGTCTATCACGGCATCTGCCACTGTGAAAACTGTAAGCGAATGTTCCGGGAGCGCTATGGTATGGAACTGCCGAAAAAGGAAGATATGGCGGACCCGGCATACCGCCGTTATCTGGAATTCAAGAAGGAGACCGAGGCCGAGCACGGCAGACGGGTGTGCGAGATGATCCGCGCCATCCGCCCGGACATTCTGATCCATCGGGACACCTATACCATCGACAGCGCCTATATGCGGGAAGAGGACTCCACCGCGCTGGATCGCGGTCTGCCCCACTGGCAGTATATCGGTTCTGAACAGTCCAAGGCGGTGCGGGTGAGCTATCCCGGCTATCGCCAGTCCAACTGCGACGTGGACTTCATCGACTTCCCCATTCGTCTGGTGTCCGTCTCCCCGGCACAGCACGCGCTTAGACTGGTGCAGGGCTTTGCCAATGGCGGCAGCCCGGACTATTACCTCATCGGCCGTCTTGACAACGCCGAGGACAAGAGCGCCCAGAAGCGGGTGCAGGAACTGTTCCAGTTCCACAAGAAGAATGAAAAGCTTCTGGACGGTGTGGTGCCCTGTTCCAAGGTGGCGCTCATTTGTCCGGAATCCCATAACGGCCACACCACGCCGGAATACCGGGGCTGGTATCGGGCACTGACGGAGGGGCATTTCCCCTTTGACGTGATCTATGCCTCCCGCATGGAGGCGGTGGGCCTTGCCCGGTATACCACCATGATCCTGCCGGATGATCGGTATATGTCCGATTCCCGCGCCGCCCTCATCGAGGACTTTGTGGCCCGGGGCGGCACCCTCATCGCCACCGGCGAGACCGGCATGTACGACGAGCATTATGAGCGCCGCACGGTTCCCGCCCTCCCCTGCCTTGGCATTCGCCGCACCCTGCAGGTGCGGGACGACGCCCGGGGCTCTTACTTCAAGATTTCCTCTGACGATCCCATGCCCGGCTTTGCCGCGGATGAGAAACTGATTGCCCTGGACGGCACCTATCTCTATCAGGAGTATGAGGACGCGGTGGAGCGGCATCTTTCCTTCATTCCGCCTTCTCACTTCGGCCCGCCGGAGCGCTGTTATTACACCCAAGTCACGGATCTGCCGGGCTATACCGCAAAGGGAACTGCCATCTATGTGCCGTGGTACGCCGGTGAGTTCTACTACCGGCAGGGATACTCCAATTCCTTCAAGTTCATGAACGGCATTCTGGAGCGCTATGCCTCTGCCCGCCGGGTGAAGGGCGACTTCAGCCCCATGATCGAGGTGGCGGTGATGATCACGCCGGACATCAAGACGGAGCTTTTGAGCCTGGTGAATAGCAGCGGCCACTTCGGCAACTCTTTCTTCGAGCCCATTCCCACGGACGTCACCTGCAACATGGCCATTCCGAAGCCGCCGGTGCGGGTATACAGCATGGTGACCGGAGAAGACCTTGCCTATGAATTTGACGGCAGCCGCATCACTATTACGGTGCCGCAGGTAGGACTCTTTGAGTCTGTGGTGATTGATTATTAAGGAGGACGACTATGCTGATCTATTGGGACAGACTGCGTCACTTTGAAAAAGGGCCGGCACCGGACGATCCCATCCATTTCGGAATGCGGAAATTCCGGGCGGCACTGGATCGGGCGGGCATCCGCAGCACGATCCTGCGCCGGGACGAATTTGTGGGCGACGAGAGCGTGCGGGCATTGGTGCTCACTTTTGCGGGCTTCCGCGCCGCCTCCACGCTGCCGGGCGAATCCTATCAGATCCGCGTGCGGGATCAGGCAATTTACTTGAATGCCTCCGACCGCGTCGGCGCCATGTACGGCCTTCTGGAGCTTGCCGAGATCATCGACCTGGAGGGCTATGACGCCATCACCGATCGGGACGGCACGCCTTTCCTTGAAAAGCGCGGCATCAAGTTCAACTGGCCCTATGAGCCCTTCGGCGAGGGCGACCCCTTTGAGAAAAACGAAAAAACCGTTCTGGATATCGAATTCTGGCGGGACTATATCGATTTTTTGGCGGAGAATCGCTATAATCTCCTCTCCATCTGGTCAATGAATCCCTTTGAGATGATGTTCCGGGTGCCGAAATACCCGGAGGCCACGCCCTATTCCGATGTGGAGTTGGAGCGCTTCCGCACGGTCTTCGACTTCATCTTCACCCATGCGAAAAACCGCGGCATCGCCACTTATCTCATCACCTGGAATCTGCGGATCACGCCGGCCATTGCCCGGGGTCTGGGTCTGCCGGAGCAGACGGCCATCCCCAACTCCAACCGCTTCCGTCAGGGCCTGCGTCAGCAGGAGCCCCTGATCCGGGATTATTTCCGGGAGGCCATCAAGACCCTGATCCGCACCTATCCGAATCTCACCGGTCTTGGCACCTCCAACAGCGAGGAACTGATCGGCAACAGCGCGGAGACGGAGGAATGGGTGGCGGATACCTACTTAAAAGCCATTCAGGAGCTGAATGTGCCCCTGCCCTTCATCCACCGCACCAATATGTCAAACGGCCAGGTGGCCAAGCGGATGTTTATCGAAAAATATCCGGGCAAAGACAAGCTCATCTCCTGGAAGTATTCCAATGCCCATATGTATTCCCATCCCCGGCCTCAGTTTGAGGAGCTTTGGGGTGCATGGAAGGACATGAACGTAGAAGAGTCCCGCGTGATTTACACCGTGCGAAACGACGACTTCCAGACGCTCCGGGGCTGTGATCCGGAGTTTATCGCGGAGTACATCCGCGGCATGAAGAAATCCTATGTGGCGGGCTTCTATTGGGGCGCGGACGGCTATGTCTGGGCCGGGGATTTCCAGCATGTTCCCCATAAGCACATGGAATGGAAATATGACTTCGAGCGTCATTTCCTGCAGTTTGCCACCCTTGGCCGACTGGGCTACAATCCCGAGCTGCCCCGGGAGCACTTCCTGCGGGTTTGCCTCCGCCGGTATGGCGCGGTGTGCGGGGATCTGGTGCTGCGCGGACTGGAGCTGGGCGTGCGGACGATCTGCGCCGTCACGAGACTTCACTGGGTGGACTATGATTTCCAGTGGCATCCCGAGAGCTGTATGACCACCTTTGGCTTCCACACGGTTCAGCACTTTATTGACACGCCTGCCATGCCGGGCTCCGGCACCATCGGCGTGATGGATACCGCAAAGAGGATCCTGCGGGGCGAGGAGAACGAGGCCGAGGATGCCCGCCGGGTGATCGAAATCGTGGGGCATAATGCCAGAGAACTTGCCGAGGTGGCGGAAGCACTGGATCAGGCCATTGAGCCGGAATACCGGGGCGGCGACCTGGCCTGCTGTCTGGAGGATATCCGGGCATGGTGCCTGCTGTCCGCTTATTATGAGAAGAAGATCCGTGCAGCGCTGCAGCTTGCGGTTTTCCAGCTTTCCGGCGATGAGGAGCAGAAGGAACTGGCCGTCCGTGAGCTCAGCGAGGCTGTGAAGCCCTGGCAGCGGCTGGCGGAAGTCTGGGCGGCGCATTATATGCCCTATCAGATGGCCCGCGTGAACCAGACCTTTGGCTATTCCTATTATACCGACGAAGTGCGCCGGGACGTGACCCTGGCCATGCGGATGAAGACTCTGCGGGAGCTGGCCGAGAATCCCTCGCCGCTTTCCGAGGGCGGATTCGAGAGCCATCCCTGGGCGCTTGATCTGGACACTCACTGATTGAGAGGACTTTTTATGAAATATTTGGTTGCAATGGATTCCTTTAAGGGGAATCTCACCTCTCAGGAGGCCGGCGCCATTGTGCGGGAGGGGATCCTCTCCGTGGCGCAGGACGCCGAAGTGCAGGTGGTGCCCATTGCCGACGGCGGCGAGGGCACCGTGGACGCCATTGTGGCGGGACTGGGCGGCGAAATCGTGGAAGTACCGGTGACGGACGCCATCGGGCGACCCATCCGGGCCCGCTTCGGCGTAGCCGGGAAAGTGGCCGTCATTGAAATGGCGGCGGCGTCCGGCCTGCCTCTGATCGAACCGGAACTGCGGGACGCAAAGGCCGCCACCACTTTCGGCACCGGTGAACTGGTGCGGGCGGCCCTTGACCGGGGCTGCCGGGAGTTTATTGTGGGTCTGGGCGGCAGCGCCACCACCGACGGCGGCAGCGGCATGGCCCGCGCCCTGGGCGTGCGGTTCCTGGATGCGGCCGGGGAGGAGCTTCCTCCCGGCGGCGGCGGACTTGGGAAGCTGACGGCCATCGACCTTGCCGGGCTTGATCCCCGTCTGAAAGACTGCAGCTTCCGCATTGCCTGTGATGTGGATAATCCCCTCTGCGGCGCACATGGCTCCGCGGCGATTTTTGGGCCGCAGAAGGGCGCAAGCCCCGAGGATGTGGCGATTCTGGACCGGAATCTCGCCCATTATGCCGCGATTCTGGCCGATACCATCGGCGCGGATTATGCGAATGTGCCGGGCGCCGGCGCAGCGGGCGGACTCTCCATGGGATTCATGGCATTCTGCGGCGGGCAGCTGGAGCAGGGCATCGATCTGGTGCTGGACGCCATCGGCTTTGACCGCCTGGCGGAGGCGGCGGACATCGTGATCTCCGGCGAGGGCGCCACGGATTACCAGACAGCCTATGGCAAGGCGCCGGTGGGCGTGTGCAAGCGCGGCGCCAAGTACGGAAAGCCCGGCTTCATCATTTCCGGCACGCTGGGCCGGGATTATGACGCGGTGTATGACTGCGGCGTGACTGCCGCGCTGAGCACCATTGTGTGCCCCATCACCACGGAGGAATCCATGGCGCGATCTCACGAGATGCTGCGTGGCGCGGCGGTGCGTCTGACCCGCACCATTGAGGCCGTGCGCCGCATGGAAAAGTAAATATCGGGACATAATAGAGTATCAATTCGGAAAAAGGAGTGAGCCCATGGCCACAAGCCTCATCCGCACCTTGATACTCTATTTTTTGATTATTCTGAGCCTTCGCATCATGGGGAAGCGGCAGTTGGGCGAGCTGCAGCCGGCGGAACTGGTGACCTCCATCCTGATTTCCGATCTGGCGGCGGTGCCGATGCAGGATCTGGGGATCCCGCTGGTGCAGGGCGTGGTGCCCATTCTGACGCTTTTTTCCCTGGAAGTGCTGGTATCAGCTCTGTCGGCCCGGTCTGCGCGGTTTCGCGCATTTTTCTGCGGGCGCACCAGCGTGCTGATCAAAAACGGCGTCATCAACCAGCGGGAATTAAAGCGCCAGCGCATCAACATCACGGAACTTTTGGAGGAACTGCGCCTGAAGGACGTGTTCGATCCCTCTCAGGTGGGCTCGGCGTATTTAGAGACCAACGGCGCACTGAGTATCCAACTGCGGGCGGCAGAGCGGCCGGTGACGGCGGGGCAGATGCAGATCGACACGCGAAGCGAGCCGGAGCTTTATATGACCCTCATTGCCCAGGGGCGGGTGCTGGACGTGAATCTGGCGGCCTGTGGGCATGACAGGGCGTGGCTGCTGCGGCAGATCGCCCGGGAGGGACTGCGCTCGCCCCATGACGTGTTTCTCATGGTGCTGGACGATCTGGGCAAGACCCTGATCGTGCCGCGGACGCAGTTTCCCGCGGACTCCGGCGTGAAGGAGGGATGACGGATGCGCTATATCTGGGGATCTTTGGGGATCCTGGTGCTGATCGCCGGGGTGACGGTGTGGAGCAGTCTTTATATGGCAGAGATCACGGAGACCATGCAGGACTATCTGGACGCGGCCGGGACGGCGGCAAGCCGGGAGGAAGTGCTTCGCACCCTTACCCGGATGGAGGCATATTGGGAGGGGCAGCACTGGTATCTGGAAAGCGTCTGCGTGCACAATGATCTGGAGGAGGCCAGCGCTACGCTCTCAAACCTTTATAGTGCCGCTCTCTGCGACGATGACGACGATTTTCTGGCGGCGCACCGGCTCATCCAAGTGCAGCTTGAGCACATCACCCGGTCGGAGGCCTTCCGGCTGGGGAACATTTTATAAAAAATACCCCGCAGAGAGTAAAGCTCTGCGGGGCGTTTCATTATGCTTTTGTCAGTCTCTTCCGGAGGAAGGCGCGGAGGCCTTCACTCTGCAGTTCATAGCGTAAGGCGCGGTATCTCGCGCCGCCGCGGTCGGGGGCAGAGCCTTCCTGGTTCATGCGGCGCGCATTCATCGTGCTTACCAGCTGTGCGCCAAGGATGCGGTCCTGATGAGAAAATCTGCTGTCACCAATGGTCATAGTGGTGCCTCCTTTCGGTGAACATCGGTGGGGATATGTTCCTACTTACAGGATAATAGAAAACAATTCTGTTGTCAATAGGTGATCCTGCACAAAGCGCGGCGTCATTCTCTGTTGATAACGACGCCAATGGTAACCTCAAACAAGCTGTCGTAGGCTACACCGAGCCGTTCTGTGGTATCGTATTCCACTGCGCGGTGGCTGACGGAAACATCGACGAAGTCACCCGTTTTCAAGAACAGGTATTCACAGGTATAAAAGGTTCCCAGTTCCTCAAGACTGTCGAAAGGATCGCCGTAAGGATGGATCACCATGCGATTGTCGCCGCCGGACTCCATCCATTCTTCATAGGTGATTCCCTTGCCGCAGGCATCCTCGATTTTGGCAAGAATGATCTCCGCCTGTGCCATAGCATCCTCATAAGGGACGCCCCAGAAGGAACCGGTGAGAGACAAATTCCGCAGGCGACCGTCCTCCAATGTGTTCACACTGAGATGCCAGGGCAGGTCTCCGGTCTCGTCAAAGAGGATGGCATCCATGACACGATAGGACTGGATGGGGAAGTCGGTACCGTGCTGGGGATTGGCTTCTTCGGCGGTCAGGTCAAAATTAGTCAGAAAGTCGTCAATGGTCATGCTCTCCGGGAAATAGCGGACGCGCACGTCCTGTCCCCGAACCCGGAAGAGATCGGATATCGAGCCAAAATCATAGAGACCGTTCTGTTCCGTGGGGAATGCATCTCCCACGCAGCCGGCCAAAACGCCGACCAACAGAAGCAGAGCCGCGGCGAGCGCGACCATCATGCGGCCCCGCCGCATGGGGGAATCGGTACGGATAGCAGTAAGGCGTTTTTTCATAGTATTTGCACCTCCATGAAAACCGGTGGTCAGACCGGAGAGCCGGGCCGACACAGGTTGGATGGCGGACAGAATCGCGTGGGAATAGGCGCGGGCATAGTCTGCATCCCGTCCCTGCAGCACCGCGGCATCGCAGGCAAGCTCCATGTCATCTGCGATCTCCCGGGACAATAGGAAGAGCACCGGATTGAACCAATGGAGCGCGCGGGAGAGGAGCAGCGCCAGTTTAATCCAGAGATCCCGGCGGCGGAAGTGGGTCAGCTCGTGCCGAAGGATCAGGCGAAGTACCATGGGTGAATCATCCTCATGCGGCAGCAGAATGCAGGGGCGCAGGAAGCCTATCAGCAGCGGCATAGGCGCGGCGGCGGAAACCCGAACGGGAAGCATGCGGTGAAGATGCAGTTCTTCGCAGAGCTCGGCAAGAATCGTAGCGACGGATTCCGATGCGGGGATGCTGTGCCGCAGTAGACGGCGACGTTGGAAGATATATGCGGAGGCCAGATAGATCAGCGTCAACGTCACGCCAGCAATCCAAATGAGGCCCAACACTTCCAGCAAAGAAAGCGTCGGCGACGCCGTCAGGTTCAGCGCGGCATCCATGGCCGTCTGCGAAGCAACGGGATGAGATTCGACGGGCGAGGAAGCAAGTCCCGGGAGGGGAAGATCCGGGATGGACACCCGATCCCGCAGTCCGGGGAGTCGAATCGGAACCGGCAGGAGCAGCCGCACCGTCAAAAGCCACCACACCGCCATCCGGGAGGCGGGGCGAACCGAAAGACGGCGCATCACCGGACGAAGCAGGAAAAACAGCCCGGAAGTGCCCAAGGAAAGCAAGAGGATCTCTGCAAACATACGCTCAATCGTCACGGGACTTCGCCTCCAATTCATCCAGGTAGGCCCGAAGCTCGTCAATATCCTCCTGTGTCAGCGCGTGGGCGTCATAAAGACTGGCCACGAAGTTCGGGAGGGAATTGCCGAAGACCCGGGAGAGGAAGCTCGATCCCTCCGTCTGGCGATAGGCCGCTTCCGAAATCAAGGCGGAGTAAAGATTGGAGCGCCCCGCCTTGTCACAGCGCACATATCCCTTCTCCACAAGGCGAGTCAGAGACGTCATGACAGAGGGCAGCGGCCAACTGCGAGATGCAAGCAGTCGCTCGTGGATCCAGGAGGCAGACACCGGCTCCTCCGTCGTCCAAATGATCTGCATGATCTCAAGCTCCGCATCGCCAAGACGTTTCTGCTTAAAAGGCATAGATATCACCTCCAAATCATCAATTATACAAACGTGTTATTTGATGGTTTTATGATAACATAGAAATGAATGAAAGACAATCGTGTCGTTATACAAAAGTATAATGAAGGTTTTATGCAATATCTATAAAGAAATATCCCGGAGATAAACTCCGGGATTGAGCATATACGATTCAAATGAGTCACTTCAACTCTGCCTTATGGAACACGCGGTATGCAAGCCAGTTGAAGCCGATCAAATATCCCAGGGACAGAGACAGATATTGGACTGTCCTCATGGGATCGATTGGATAGAACTCCGGGAAAGCAAACGATCTGAGAAAATGTCCATAGGATAGGAATGGGAAAACGATGGTGTATACGGCGGGAGGGAGCAGATTGCTGACTACCACCGCCAAAAAGAGGAACGCGAAATTCAATAGAGCACTCTTCAGAATATTCCGGGTCAACATGGTAAGAAGGAAAGGAACGGTGTATACGACCAAAACATTATATGCGACCACCAAATAGCATTTGAAAATCAGCTCACGTGGAAGCATGGCTGTCCCCTGGACGCCAAAGGTGTACATATGAAGCACAAAAAACCAGAACAGCGTATTGCAAAGCGCAATCAAATAATAGAGAATCGCTTTTGCCCCAAAAATCTGTCTGCGGGAATATCCCTGCATGATGCCGAGATCAATCGTACGGTGTTCAAACGAAGTACCCAGCAAGACCGTGGACAAATATGCGGAAGTAATCACACAGGCATTGGGGTCCAGAAATCGGAAGGAAATGACATACTTGAAATATATCGACATCATATCGTCCAGTCCGGTAAAAGATTCTTCTGTTATGCCAAACTGATGGCGCAACACGGGAAAGCTGACATTTCTTATCATATCCAAATTCCAACTCTCTCCCGTCACATCTCGGAGCTCTGCAATTGTGCGCATATTCAAGTCGGAATTATAGAACAAATAAAACACGATGCCGGAGATCAGAATCGATGCATAGAAACTCTTATTGCGCAGTATTTGATAGCATTCACTGCGGAATAGCTGCCACATAGGGTTGCCTCCTTTCAATTGGAACTATTTCATTTCGCTTTTGCAGAAGATCAGATAACTCACCGCGCTTGACAGGGCGATCATGGAAAGCGCGATCAAAAGCATCTCCATGGAATCGCTTGGGAAAGGAATGTAGCGGATACACATCTCGCGGATGGAAAATGCGGGATGATGGCCGATCATGCGAATCAGAAAATTCGGATTATCCGCGGCAGAAGCATTCAAAAAAGTCAGAAGCGCCGCATATCCGCCAGACACCGCCATGGTCTTGATCAGATCCCGAAAGAGGAACGCCGCAAGCCAGGGAATGCTCAGCGTTGCCAGGTCGGCCAGTGTGCGGAACAGGATGAGGCGAAGATACACCGCGGCATTCATCGTCTGCATCCAATCGGGACGATTCAGAAACAGCGTCAGATAGAGCGCAACATGGGATAATGCCAAACCAGCGAGGAAATAAAAGAGCGCCTTCCCCAAATAAGTACGGGTGCGGGTATAGCCCATCAGGAGCGGCAGCGTGATACTGCGATTCGCGAAGTCCTGTCCGACGATGAAGGCCGCCAGGATAGGCCCGGTCCAGATCGGGACAAGCATTTCCGTGAAAATCAGGCGCACTTCATATTTGTTCTGCCAGTCATACAGGGCCGGTAGCGTGCGCAGGTCTTTGCCAAACACTTGGTTGAGCGTTTCCACCGAATCGTAAGTGTTCGGCGTGAAACCTCCCGTACGTAAGCCAGAGATATAAACACAAAAGCCGGTGAGCACCAGCAGCATACCCAGCAGCAGCCAGTTCTTCAGAATCTTATAGCACTCCGCCTGAAAAAGCCGCTTCACTTTCTCCCCTCCTCCCGGGCAACCAGATCCAGGAAGAAATCGTCAATGGAAAGATACCCCTTGCACGCAGCCTCCAATTCCTCATGGGTCATCTCACACATGATCTTGCCGCGGTTGATGAAAATGAAATCCGTGGCAATCTGGTAGAGCTCGCCCAGAATGTGGCTGGAAATCAGCATGGTAGTGCCGTGACGCTGGTTCAGCTCCAAAAAGAGCTCTCGCAGATCACGGGTGCCAGCAGGATCGAGACCGGAGGTGGGCTCGTCCAGCACCAGAAACTCCGGTTCCCCCAAAAGAGCCGCCGCCACGCCATAGCGCTGGCGCATACCGACAGAGTAATTCTTGAGGGTCTTTTTGCCCACATCTCTTGGGTGGATAGAAAGTCGATCCAGTAGGCCGTCAATGTCGTGCACGCCTTTCGACTTACTGATCATGCGACGATAGATCATGTTCTGACGTGCAGTCATGTAGTCATACCCAACCGCCTGTTCGATCAGAGCACCGATGCGGCTGCGGTTGCGTTCCAGATTCCGTATTCCTGTTTCACCAAAGAGCGAAAGCACGCCAGAATCCGGGAAAGTCAGGCCCATAATCGCACGCATAAGTGTAGTCTTACCGGCGCCGTTGTTACCGATAAAGCCATAAATGTGTCCGCGATAAAGCGTCAGATTCACATGGTCAAGCGCAGTCGTGTACTGATAGGTCTTAGTCAGGTCTTTCGTATGTAATACAATGTTTTCCATAAAGAGCTCCTTTCTATCAGTAATATTGTATTCATAGTATACCAAAAGAGAGGATGAGCGAATAGTGTAGAAGGATACGAAAAAAATATTGAGAAATATGCAGGATATCTAAAAGAAGACACAAAAAAACCGAATGAGCAAATCTCATTCGGTTCAGGTGTCGGCGCCGACCAATTTTCCCAGGACCCACCGGTCCAAGTATCGTAGGCACTGAAGAGCTTAACTACCGTGTTCGG